>JBBQBL010000009.1:0-25927 GCA_038317805.1 Micropepsales bacterium | reverse complement strand
GAAACAGCCGGCGCGGGTTCGGTGGGGCGTTCCTGCATCAGCGCCGCCATCAGCGCCGTCTTGCCGGTGAAGTGTTCGCGGAACCGGGCGCGTTCGACCCCCGCCTCCGCGCACAAGCTCGCGATGGAGAATTTGTTGTCGCCGCGCAGCACCATCGCCCGCGCTGTTGCCAGCAGCAGGTCGTAGGTCGCGGAATCTTCGCGTGATAGCTCTTGGCCCATTGGCGGTACTCGTCGTGCCCCGCCCGCACGCTACCGCCCGGCCCTTACCATCGCGGTTCCACAATGCCCGCAATTCAAGTTGGATTTTAAGCGTGTTTTACACTGGCGCGCTTCTGGCCCTGCGGCACCAGCCGCATCAGCACCAGGATCATCAGGATGGTCGCGCCATAGGCGATCAGCTGCGCGCCATTGGGCGCCTCGCTATAACCCACCAATGTGTGCAGCAAACGCCCGGTAATGCTGTCTTCCTTCACCAGCCATGATGTGTTCCACACCGTGGAGGTGAAATATTCTAGCCAACCGCCATTCTGCACGAACAGGATGGCCTGAGCCGCCATGCCCGCCGCCAGCAAGGTGATTAGTCCGCTGGTGACCTGGAACAGCCGCCCTGCCGGAATGGTCAGAAGCCCGAAATACATCAGCGCCGATATCGCCCCGCCCGAAGCCAGGCCCAGCAATCCGCCCGTCACCATGCCGCCGGCCGTGGTGCCGCCTTGCGCCGCAATGCCATACAGGAACAGCACCACTTCGGAGCCTTCGCGCAGCACCGCCACGCCGACCACGATGGACAGCGCCGCCAGCGTGCGCTCGCCGGTCTTCACTTGGTGACTGGCCGCCTTCAGTTCCCGCGCCATCTCGCGGCCATGGCTGGCCATCCAGACATTGTGCCAGGTGAGCATGGCCACGGCGAGCAGCAGGATGGCGGCATTGAAGAACTCCTGGCCTGAGCCCTCGAACAGGTTGGACAATTGGCCTGCGAACGCCGCGACCAGGCAGGCGCCCAGCACGCCGGCCACCACGCCCAGCGCCACGGCGCGGCCGCGGTGCGGCACCCCGGCGGTGGCCGCCAGCACGATGCCGACAATCAGGCCCGCTTCGATGACTTCGCGGAAGACGATGATGAGCGCGGAAATCATTCGGCGATCACCACGCCCTGTGCGGTGGCCGCATTGAATTCGCCCATGAAGGGATACTTGCCCGGCGCCAGCGCGCGCAGGCGGATGTTGGCCTTGTTGTGGCCGGGCACCACCCGCTCGATCTTCAGCGCCGAGGAATCGAACTCGTCCGCCGTGTTGTCGTCGTTGTACAAAATGATCATGGCGGGCTTGTTGGCCTTCACCTTGATCACCGACGGCGAGAATTTGTGGTTCTTCAGGTGAACCACGATCGGAGCGTCGGCGAGAGCCGGAGCGACCAACATAAAGTCGGCGAGAGCCGGCGTGGCGATCATCACAAAGGCAAGCAGCAGCTTTTTCATTTCGCGCTCATGGGATGGGTGAATATCCAGGTTCCGGTAATCGGCTTCCACCATTCCGCCACGCCATCCTTGCCGGTCTGGCGCATCATGCCGTGCGAACTGGGTGGGGAAACGATGTAGCTGAGGTGATAGGTGCCGCCGCCCGCCATCTCGGTGGCGGCGCCATAGCGCGGCCCGCTCTTGGTGGCGACGGGATAAAGCAGCCCGACCTTGCGGAAAGTCGGTGCGCCTTCCTTGGTCAGGACAAAGCTGACGGAGAGATAAGGAATGAAGGCATGTTCGGCAAAGCCGTGCGCCTCATTCGCGCCGGCATGGATGTCGGCGGCCAGGAAGATGGAATTCGGGGTTTGGACCTTGGCTCCCTTGTCCAGCTCAACCCCGGTCAGGGCAACAGGAACGATCTCCACCCCGCTCTGCAGCACTGGCCCGCCCAGCACGGCAGCGCGCGCAGGAAGGATGGCCAATAGGACAGCCGGTATTGCCCAGGACAGACGCATCCCCCCTCTATAGATGCGATTAATTCTCAAGTACAGCCTCTTCTCGCCTGCTGGTAAAGGCCTGCTCATTCAGCCTTTTGCCACCTTCCGGCTGGGCTATGCTTGCGGCAGATCAATAAAAACAGGGGGAACGCCATGCAGGCCATCGTCGAGAAAATGCTCAAGGATTTCGAACACGGGGTGCTGAGCCGCCGCCAGCTCGCCGCCACCCTGACCGGGTTGGCCGCCAGCGCCGCGGCCACGCCCTCAGCCCTTGCCGCGCCCAGCCTCAAGGCCATCACGCTGAACCATGTCACGGTACGCGTGCCCGATTTGCAGAAGACCTCCAAATTCTACCAGGAATTCTTCGGCATGAAGCTGGCGCAGCAATCCGAAAAAATTCACATCCTGTCGGTCGGCGAAAGCTTCTTCGGCATCGAAGGCAAGCCGGGGCCGGCGGCGCTGGATCATTATGACTTCGGTTTGCAGGGCTGGGACGCCAAGGCGATGCGCGCCAAGGTCGCCGCCCACGGCCTGTCGATCGCGCCGGGCTCGCGCGGCGACGACGAGTCCTTCAAGTTCAACGACCCGGATGGTTTTGTGGTACAGGTGAACGGCCCCAAATATACCGGCCATGTGGGCGCCGATGTCCCCAAGAAAGGCTGAGAGATGAAATTTGCCACCGCCTTGCTGTTCACCGCGGCGCTCTGCGTCCCGGCAATCGCCGCCGACCAGACCCAGATCTTTTCCACCCAGGCCAGCGCGGTGCGCATCACGCCGATCTATCACGCCACGGTGAAGATCCAGGCGGGCCAGGACATCATCTATCTGGACCCCGCCAAGCCGGCCAAGATGGATGGCATGGGCCCCGCCAACCTGATCCTGATCACCGACATTCACGGCGATCACATGGACGCGGACTATGTCGCCAAGCTCAGCAAGAACGGCACCGCCGTGATTGCGCCGGCCGCGGTGGCCAAGACCATCACCCAGGCGCGCGTGGTGGCCAATGGCGAAACCACGCGCTGGCATGATTTCAAGATCACCGCCGTGCCAATGTACAACATCAGCCACAACCAGCCGAGCGGCCAGCCCTATCACGACAAGGGCCGCGGCAATGGCTATGTGATCAATTACGGCGGCAAGAATTTCTATTTCGCCGGCGATACCGAAGGCGTGCCGGAAATGCGCGCCCTCAAGAACATCGATGTCGCCTTTATCCCGATGAACCTGCCCTACACCATGACGCCGGCCGAAGCGGCGGATGCGGTCAAGGCGTTCCATCCCAAGGTCGTGATCCCCTATCACTACAAGGGCCAGGACGTGCAGGCCTTCAAGACGGCGCTGGACGGCAGCGGCATCAATGTCCGGTTGCTGGAGTGGTATCCCGAGTAATAATTGCCATGGCCCGCGAATGCGGGCCATCCAGATGAAGTCTGCGCTTATCGTTCAAGGTTCGTGTCCGTTTCAACTGGATGGCCCACACTCCGGTGGGCCATGACAAATGGGGTTAAAATGCGAACACCCGCCGTCCTTGCACTTCTTCTATTCGCCACACCGGCCTTCGCCCAGGATGCCATCAGCCTGAAGGGCGCGGTGGACATCCATGTCCACCAGGCGCCCGACAGCGCACCCCGCGCCATCGATGCCGACGATGTGGCGCGCCAGGCCAAGGCGGCCGGCATGCGCGCGGTGGTGCTGAAGAACCATTGGGAAGACACCGCGTCGCTCGCCTATATGGTGCGCAAGATAGTGCCGGGCGTCGAAGTGTTCGGCCGCATCACCCAGGACCTGGCGGTCGGCGGCATCAATATCGAAGCGGTGGCGCACATGGCCGACATGAAGGGCGGCTATGGCCGCATCGTCTGGCTGCCAACCTTCGACGCCGAAAACCAGGTGAAGGGCAAGGGCCCGGAAGTCAAAGTCTCCGAGAACGGCAAGCTGCTGCCGTCGGTACTGGCGCTGCTGGATTACATCGCCACCCGCAAGCAACTGGTGCTGGAAACAGGCCACGTCTCCGCCGAAGAAGCGCTGATGGTCATCAAGGAAGCCCGCGCGCGCGGCATCGCGCATATTGTGGCGACCCACGGCATGGCCGGACCCACCAACCTGTCTGTCGCCCAGGCCCAGGAAGCCGCCCGCATGGGCGCGTACATTGAATTCGTGTATGGCGGCACACTCGAACCGGGCAGCAAGCTGACGGTGGCCAAGTATGCCGAATGGATGCGCGCCGTGGGACCGGCACATTGCATCATCTCCAGCGATCTGGGCGGCGCCCGCCCCTATCCGCGCCCGATGCCGACCCAGGGCATGCTGGATTTCATGAACGCCCTGCACAAGGAAGGCATCTCGGTCGCCGACATCAACCTGATGGCCAAGACCAACCCGGCGCGCATCCTGGGGCTGAACTGAAGCAATGGACAATGCGCGTCGAAGCTGGGTCGCCTTTGGCAGCGCATGTCTGTTGGGCCTGGTGCTTTGGACAGCCGCCGCCAGGTTCAGCCAGCGCACCGAACCCTGGGATGCGCCGGATTACTGGGCCATCGCCTATCCCGTCGCCATCGCCTTGTGCGGCGGTCTGGGCTTTGCTTTTCCGGACCGGCCATGGCGTTGGGCGCTGACCCTGATGCTCATGCAACTTCCCGTGATGATCCTGGGTGGATCCGGACTTGGTCTGTTGCCGTTGGGGCTAGTTCTGACGGCTGCGCTTGCGCTTCCCGGACTGGGATTGGCCTATCTCTGCGGCGCAGCCCGGCGCAACCTGTTTTAGGGAGAACACCATGCCGCTCACGCGCCGAACACTTCTGGCCGCCACCGCCGCCCTGCCCTTTGCCTCATCGGCGCACGCCGCGACACAAGTTTCCATTCGCATCGATCCGGCGCGGCGCCTGCGCGCAATCCCGTCCAATTACATGGGGCTGGGCTTGGAAGCCTCATCCGTCGCGATGGGCATCCTCTCGGCCGACAATCGCCCTTACGTGCAACTGGTCCGCAACCTGGGGCGCGATGGCGTCATCCGCATCGGCGGCAATGTCTCCGACTTTGCGCTCTACAATGCCAACGGCACGCCCAAATGGGAGCCCAAAGACACTGTCATCACCCTCGCCAATATCCGCGCGCTGCGCGGCTTCCTGGACGCCACCGGCTGGAAGCTGATCTGGGGCCTCAATCTGGGCGGCGACAAGCTGGATAACGCGGTGGAAGAAGCCAGGGCCGTGGCGCAGGTGATGGGCGACAAGCTGATCGCGTTTGAAGCCGGCAACGAACCCGATCTCTTCACCCGCTCCGGCCACCGCAGCGGCAATTACGACTACCAGGCCTGGGCGCGCGACTATCGCCGCTACAAGGCGGCTGTCCGCGCCGTGCTGCCCAAGGCGCCCTTTGCCGGTCCCGACATCGCCTTCCGCACCGAATGGCTGGAATCCTTCGCCCGCGACGAAGGCGGCGACATCGCCATGCTGACGTCGCATCACTACATCATGGGCCAGGACAATCCCGCCACCACCATCGCGTTCATGCTGGCGGAAGAAAAGAAATTCCAGCCGGCACTGGCCAGGTTCCAGGCCGCCGCAGAGGCCGCGCATGTGCCCTGGCGCATGTGCGAGACCCAGTCCTTCTCGGGCGGCGGCAAGGCCGGCGTCAGCGACAGTTTTGCCTCAGCGCTGTGGGCGCTCGATTACCTGTTCGTGCTGGCCGGCTACGGTTGCAGCGGCGTGAACATGGAAACCGGCGTCAATCATCTGGGCTGGGTCAGCAAGTACACGCCCATCACCGGCACGCCGCCTGGCCCTTACGCGCCCGCGCCGGAATATTACGGCCTGCTCGCTTTCGCCCAAGCGGCCCACCTTGGCGCCCAGGGTCAGCGTGAACAGATCGCCGCCACGGCGGCCACGGGCGGCATCAACCTGACCGCCTATGCCACCCGTCAGGACCGTGACACGGTGGTGACTGTCATCAACAAGGACATGAGCCGGGACGCCTCGGTGGACATTTCGGGTATCGCAGCCAGACAGGCCAGTGTCATGCGCCTTGCCGGACCCAGCCTCGCCGCCACCAGCGGCGCCAGCCTGGGCGGGGTAGCCATAGCGGCCGACGGAACATGGTCCTCGCCCAAAAGCGATCCGGTTCGCATCACCGGCGGCAAGGTTCTGCTGGATGTTTCTGCGGGCAGCGCCGCTCTGATAAGGCTGCATACGTGACGCATTAGGCATGCTCATACCTGCGTCTTGGCGGTATATGGGAAAGCGTCTAGGTTCGGGCCCATGAAAAACCTCCACTGGATCGGCGCGGGAACCGCCCTCGGCGTGGCCGCCGCGGTGGCGCTCAGCGCCGCCCATGGCGCCGACCCCGCCTATGGCCAGCTGGAACTTTTCAGCGCCGCCTTCTCCAAGGTGCGCGCCGAATATGTCGAGCCGGTCAAGGATAGCGAACTGGTGGAAGGCGCCATCCAGGGCATGGTCACCAAGCTGGACCCCCATTCCAGCTATATGACCGCCAAGTCCTATGCCGGCGAATTCGAGATCACCACCCGCGGCCAGTTTGGCGGCGTCGGCCTGACCGTGATGCCCGAGGAAGGGCTGATCAAGGTCATCACCCCAACCGACGCCATGCCCGCCGCCAAGGCCGGCATCAAGACCGGCGACAAGATCTCCGCCATCGACGGCAAGTCCATCGCCGGCACCGACTTTACCGAGGCGGTGAACAAGATGCGCGGCCCCGCCGGCACCAAGGTCACGCTGACCGTCGTGCGGGCAGCCGAGAAAAATCCCTTCGACGTGATCCTGACCCGCGCCAATGTGCCGGTGAACGCCACCACCTCGCGGCGCGAAGGCGATATCGGATATATCCGCATGCCCGGCTTCAACGAAAAGACCGCCGATGGTCTTGAGAAGGCGGTCAAGGATCTCAAGAGACAGATCGGCCCCGGCATCAAGGGCTATGTGCTGGACCTGCGCAACAATCCGGGCGGACTGGTGGACCAGGCCGTCCAGGTGTCCGACGATTTCCTGTCCGGCGGCGAGATCGTTTCCATGCGTGGCCGCCGCTCCTCCGATACCCAGCGCTACGACGCCAAGCCCGGCGACATCACCGACGGCAAGCCCATTGTGGTGCTGATCAATATCGGCAGCGCCTCGGCATCCGAAATCGTCTCGGGCGCGCTCCAGGATCACAAGCGCGCCACCATCGTGGGCATGACCAGCTTCGGCAAGGGCTCGGTGCAGACCATCCTGCCCATGGGCGAGCGTCGCGGCGCGCTGCGCCTGACCACGGCGCGCTACTACACGCCGTCAGGCCATTCCATCCAGGCCTTGGGGATCACGCCGGACATCAAGGTGGCGCAAGGGGACGAAGACAATCTCTCCCGCCTGCTGCGTCCCACCGAATCCGACCTGAAGGGCCATCTGGAAGGCGAACCTCTGCCCACCAGGCGGCTGCACACGCCGATGATCTATGCCGCGCCGGGCAAGAAATATGACGACTTCCAGCTTGCCTATGCGCTGGACCTGCTGCGCGGCAAGATGACCGTCGCCTCGGTGACCAAGGACACCAACGGCTAGGACGGCGCTACTTCGCCGCCAGCTTTTCCTTCATCGATACCGCAATAGCGTCTTTCTGGCCGCGCAGAGATGCGCCGGGCTTGACGTGATAAAGGCCGAACAGGAACGCGGTGTCACTGGGGCTCATCGTTGCCAGCTTCGCCGCCGCGGTGCAGCCCGCCAGGGCCAGATTCTCAATACTGGGCAGGGTCGAGCATTCTTCCAGCTTGCCGGGCTGGGATAAAGCCAGCATGGCGACATTGTCCGCCAGGGCTCCAATCTCGAAGGCGCCCAGCTTGTTGGGATCAGCCACCACCGTGACAAGGTGGAAGGCGCTGGACAGTCCGTCGCCGACACGGGTGCCGTTGCTGGACTGGGCGTCATAGTTCTGGCTCGAGTGACGATCGCGGGCGTCGATGCTCCATTTGCCGCGCAGATCCACCGTCTTGGTGACGTACCAGGCCTGGATCGGATGATTGACCTTGGCCAGCCTGTCGGCCTGTTCGGTGTTGTCGTAATAGCCGAGCATCACCGGATCCTTGGCGCGCAGGGCGTCCACCAGTCCCTGCGGCGCGGTGGTGAAGACAATGCTGATATTGGCCTTGCAGCCTTCCGGATCCACCCTGGCGCCGGCGGCGGCCGCCACGGTGCGGATGCGCTGCAGGATGAACTTGGAGAAGCCTGTCGGCAGACCGGCGATGCCCGGACAGATCGGATCGTCCCAGCGCGCGATCCTGCCAAGATGGGTGGTCGCAGTATGGGATTCCACAAACGCGTTGACGGCCGCGTCATCGGCAGGCTGGGCGATCGCCGCGCCCGCGCATCCCAGGGTGATCGCGGCGAGAATCGAAAAACGGCGTGCCATGGTAGCTCCCTCAGTCCCCGGCCACCCTACTATCAATGTAGGTGTAAAACCACCAGGCCATGAAGTTCTACTTCAAGCTAACTTGCAATGCAAGGTACCGGCAAATTCTCAGTCCGGCTTCAGCGCCCGGGTCAGAAAACGGGTGAGATTGGCAACAAGCGCCTCGCGGCAGCGGCCAGAATGATGCGCTTCGCGCCCCGTCTGGTGCAGCGCCCCGGCAATGGCCTGGCCGATGATGTCGGCGTCATAGGTCGAACTGGCGTTGCCGTCCTGGGCGGCGGCGCGGATCATCTCCGCCCATTCCCTGCCCCATTGCATCAGCAGCGGCTGGGCTTCTTCGCCGCCGGCATCGATCATCGCCGCATCGGTCATGGCGGCGCGCAACACGCCGGGCTGGCTTTCGGCATATTCGCAGATCGCGCTCAAGGTCGCGGCGATGCGCTGCTCCAATGTCTGGTTGCCGGCGCGGTAGTGCTGCAGGTGCCCGTCCAGTTCCAGGCGCGCATCTTCCACGAATGACAAAAAGCAGGCGCGCTTGTCGGGATAGTGCAGATAGAAAGTGCCATGCCCAAGACCTGCTTCGCGCGCGATATCCTGCGGGCGCGTGGCGTCATAGCCGCGCTCCACGAACAGCTTGCGCGCCGCCTGCTTGAGGCGCGCAAGACTTTCCGGCTTGCGCCGTCCATTGCGCGCAGTATCGATGCTGATGGCTTGCCCCGGCATGTTGCCTCCCGCGGCAACTCTCAAGCGAGGTTACGTCAGTGTCAATGTTGTCAGTTGTATACAGGCGTTATTGTACGCTCGATACGGCATGTTTCCAGCCGGCGTAGAGGCGATCGCGCTTCGGCTTTGAAAGCGCCGGTTTGAACCGGCGGTCCAGCGCCCACCGCGCTGCAATATCCTTCTCGTTTTTGAAAAGGCCTGCGCCCAGTCCCGCCAGATAAGCTGCACCAAGCGCTGTTGTCTCGGTGACCTTGGGCCGATCCACACTGAGACCGGTGAGATCGGCCAGCCGCTGGCAGAACCAGTCATTGGCCACCATGCCACCGTCAACTTTGAGCGCACGCAGCCGCGTGAGGCCCGCCGCAGACATGTCACGCCGCATCGCTTCCAGCAGATCGCGCGTCTGGTAACAGACCGCATCCAGCGCCGCGCGCACGATCTCGGCTTTGCCCACATCGCGCGTCAGGCCCAGGATCGCGCCCCGCGCCTGCGGGTCCCAATAGGGCGCGCCCAGGCCGGTAAACGCGGGCACGAAATACAGTCCTTCCGCGTCCTTGGCGCGCTTGGCCAGGCTTTGGCTTTCCGGGGCGCTGGAAATCACGCCCAGTTCGTCACGCAGCCATTGCACCACCGCCCCGGCGATGAAGATGCTGCCCTCGATGGCATATTGTTTTTGCGCCAGCGCGGTGGCCAAAAGCCGATTGCGCGAGCGCGGCACCGCCTTGCCCGTATTGACCAGGGCAAAACAGCCGGTGCCATAGGTGGACTTCACATCGCCTGGCGAAAAACAGGCCTGTCCGAAGCTCGCCGCCTGCTGGTCGCCCGCCACACCCAGGATCGGAATGGCCGCGCCCAAGAGCATGGGGTCGGCGGTGCCGAAATCGCCGCGGCTCTCGCGCACTTCCGGCAATAGGGCGCGCGGCACGCCGAACAGCTTGAGCAGGCCCGCGTCCCAGTCGCGGGTCTTGAGATTCCACAACATGGTGCGCGAGGCATTGGTAACGTCGGTGGCGTGCACGGCCCCGCGGGTCAGGTTCCAGATCAGCCAGCTGTCGATGGTGCCGAAGGCGGCGTTCTTGCTCCGCGCGCCTTTCACATGCTTCAACAGCCATTCCAGCTTGGTGGCCGAGAAATAGGGATCCAGCAGCAGCCCGGTCTTGCGCGCGACCAAAGGCTCCAGCCCGCGCTTCTTCAGGGCCGCGCAGCGCGCCGCCCCTCGCCGATCCTGCCAGACGATGGCGTTGTGCAGCGCCTTGCCGGTAGTCTTGTCCCACAGAAGCGAAGTCTCGCGCTGGTTGGTGATGCCGATGGCGGCGACTTCGCCGGCATCGCGCCCGCCCAGCACGGTGCGGCAGCAGGTCAGCGCCGCTTGCCAGATCTCGCCAGGGTCATGCTCGACCCAGCCATTGGCCGGATAGATCTGGCGCAGCGGCACGGCGTGGCTGCGCAGGGGCGTGCCGGCGCGATCGAACAGGATCGCCCGGGTCGAAGTGGTCCCTTGGTCTATGGCCAAAAGGCAGGATTTGCGCCCATTCATGCGGCAACAGGGCACACCGTTCGGCGCCTTCGCGCAAGAGACTTAATCGGCTGTTAAGGGTCGGACGGGTAAAAGTTCCAGTAGAAAAGGCTGCAAAAGCGGCCGGATATTGCAGAAGCATTGGGGCGCACCGTGGGGCTTACCGCACACGACATGAGTGACATGGGCCGCCTGGCCCAGCTGGCGATGAACCCGCAATCGGGTGCCAGCCGCGAGGAGATTTATCTCGCCGTCGCTTCTCTCTATCGAATCCAGGGCGCCGGCCTGAATGAGCGCGAGCGCGAACTGATGCGCGAAATCCTGCGCCGCCTCACCCGCGACGTGGAAATGGCGATCCGTATCGCGCTGGCCCAGCGCCTGGCCGAGGACACCACCGCCCCGCACGACCTGATCCTTCTGCTGGTGGACGACACGATCGAAGTCGCCCGCCCCCTGATCATCAAGTCGCCGCTGCTGACCGAAAGCGATGTGCTCAAGCTGATCGCCGAGGCCGGCATCGGCCATCAGGAAGCCTGTGCGGGCCGTCCCCATATCGGCATCCCCGTTACGGACGCGCTTGCCAATTCGGATCATGAATCGGTGCTGCTCGCGCTGGTGCGCAACGTCACCGCCAAGATTTCCAACACCAGCTACGAAACCCTGGTGCAGAAGTCGCGCGCCCTCACTGGCCTGCAGGAACCGCTGATCAAGCGCCCCGACCTGCCGCCACAGCTGGCCACCAACATGTGCGAGTGGGTTTCCGACGCCCTCAAGACCTATATCACCACCAATTACGGCATGGCGCCCAAGAGCGTGGACAACGCCCTGCATGACGTTAATGTCGTGATGCAGAGCGAACCGCCGGGCCCCAAGGACCCGCCGGCCGACAGCGCCCTCAAGCTGATCGAGAAGCTCGCCGCCAGCGGCCAGCTCAAGGCCGGCTTCCTGATGCGGGTGCTCAGCCAAGGCCAGGTGGACCTGTTCGACCTCGCCTTCTCCAAGCTGGTCGGCGTGGATCTGAACTGCTTCCGCACCGGCTTCTACGAAAAGGGCGCGCGGGTTGTGGCCGTGGCCTGCCGCGCCGCCGGCATCGACCGCTCGGTGTTCAACACCGTCTTCAACCTGTCGCGCCAGGCGCGCAGCCTGCCTTCCAACCTCTCCAGCCAGGACAGCAAGGAAGTGGACCTGGTGTTCACCAGCCTGACCCGCCAGGCGGCGATGGACGAGTTGCGCGGCGCCCTGGCGACCTAGGGGTCCCCTGATTTTTGCGCCTTTTTGGCGCTGTGCTAGGCTGACCTCGACCCCCCAATCCTTGGGTCCAAGGGCCGTTCCATGACCAAGTTGCATTTCACCGCCGTCCCGCATGCGGAGGAAGCCGCCGCCGCGCTCAAACAGCGCTATGGCGATTCCGGCCCCGACGAAGCCGACATCGTGGTGGCGCTGGGCGGCGACGGCTTCATGCTGCAGACGCTGCACAGCTTCACCGGCAAGGGCAAACCGATCTACGGCATGAACCGCGGCACGGTCGGCTTCCTGATGAACGAATATCACCAGGACGACCTGCCGCAGCGGCTGGCAGCCGCCGAAAAGGCGGTGATCCATCCTCTCAAGATGACCGCCCACACCCAGTCACGCGCCATCGAGGCGCGCGCCTTCAACGAAGTCTCGCTGCTGCGCGAAACCCGCCAGGCCGCCAAGATCCGCATCCTGGTGGATGGCCGGCCGCGCATCTCCGAACTGATCTGCGACGGCGTTCTGGTCTCCACCCCGGTGGGCTCCACCGCCTACAACCTGTCGGCCCATGGCCCCATCCTGCCGATCACCGCGGACCTGCTGGCGCTGACGCCGATCTCCGCCTTCCGCCCCCGGCGCTGGCGGGGGGCGCTTCTGCCCCACCGCGCCAAGGTGCGCTTTGAGATGGCGGAAAGCCGCAAGCGCCCGGTCAGCGCCGTGGCCGACGATTTCGAAGTACGCGATGTCACCGCTGTGGACGTGGAAGAGGATCGCAGCATCTCCATGACCCTGCTGTACGATGCCGGACACAGCCTGGACGAACGCATCCTGGCCGAGCAGTTTTCGGACTGAAAAAACCGCCAGCCAGTGCGGGTTTCATGAATAGTTAAGCCCCGTTAAGCTACGATGTGGGCTGGCTGCCTCTTCTGCGGCGCATTGGGCTTGGGTGATGAGTAACTACCGTTTCGACCGGCTGAAGGTTCTTGTGGTGGACGACAACGCCCACATGCGCAAGCTCGTCGTCACCATCCTGCAGGCCTTCGGCGTCATCCAGATTTTTGAGGCCGAGAGCGGTGACCGCGCCTGGCACATCCTGCGCGAATCCAATCCTGACGTGATCCTGCTGGACTGGGTGATGGAAGGCATGTCGGGCCTGGACCTGATCCAGATGATCCGCACCAATCCCCAGACCCCCAACCCCTTCGTGCCGGTGATCATGCTGACCGGCCACACTTCGCTGGATCATGTCGCCCGCGCGCGCGATGCCGGCGTCAACGAGTTCATTGCCAAGCCGGTGTCGGTCAAGACCGTGATGTCGCGCCTGGTGGCGGTGATCGAGCATCCCCGCCCCTATGTGCGCACCCAGGGCTATTTCGGCCCCTGCCGCCGCCGCCGCGGCGCCGACGAATATCGCGGGCCCGAGCGCCGCAGCGAAAGTCCCAAGCAGCAGGCCGCGGAGTAAGCCATGAAACGCCAGCAGCCGATCGAACTCTTCATGCCGCCCAACATGCTCAAGGCCAAGGTCGGCGGCGGGCTGGGCGGCATGGACATGGCCGCCATGAAGCGCGCGGAATCCGCGATGGATGGCCTCAAGAACCAGTTTGGCGACTGGATCGCCAGCGATGTGAAAGCGCTGATCGAAGCGCGCGCCAATTATGCCAAATCCGCCGATGCCGATACCCGCGGCGCGCTGCTGCGCCGCGCCCATGACATCAAGGGCCAGGCGCCGACCTTTGACTTCCCCCTGATCGCGCGCGTCGCCGGGTCGCTGGCCCGCATGATCGGCGAACTGCCGCCCACGACCGCCCTGCCGCTGAGCCTGATCGATGCGCATGTGAATGCCATCCAGGTGATTCACAAGCAGAGTCTGAAGGACACCAACGACAAGATCGCCCAGGCGCTGTGCGCCGAGCTGGATGCGCGGGTCGATGAAGTGGTCGGAGCAGCCGCCAAGCCGCGATAACCGGCGTTCAACGTACGTTGATGCGATAGAATGTCTGCAACAGCGCCATGATCTCCGCAGGGGCGTCCGGCTTCAGCCGGCCTCCAATTGCATCGCGGGTCAAGGCAAACATCCCCTCGCCGATCAAGGCCGGCCTTTCAAAGCCCATGCTCCAGGCACCGAAGGCGCGCGGCGCATTGCGGTCCAGCAGAACCATCGCTTTCCAATGCCGCTTGTCGGCGCAGACGCGGGCATAGGTCGCGGCGACCGCCGCGTGCTCGCCTTCCAGCACCTGCATGAAACCGCCTTCGCTGTAGAGCAGCACGCCAGTAACCTCGCATGCTGCGTTGTTCCTGCGGGACACGGCCAAAATGTCTTCGAGAACCGCGTCGGAAACGTCGCGCTGCGTACTGCTGGCGTAGAGAAGCTGCCTCATCGGCAAAATTCTGACGCGCGAAATTTAAGAAAGCCCTGCCGCGGGATGATTTGGAACCGATCCCAGCGTACGGACCAGTTCAACTCGATGAATCTTTGGAATCCGACAAAAGCCCCAGCAAGCCGGGGCTGAAACTCATTGCCGAGCTGGGCGTGGCCTTGTCCTGATTGCCGAACAGGCTGCTGAACGCGCTGTGCTTGGGCTGCCAGTTCATCACGCTTGCCAGAAGCATCTGGACCTGGGCGTTCTGCGCCGTCGCCACGGTGACACGCGCCTTGTCAAATGTCAGCGGCGGCGTGCCGGCATCCTGAATCCGTACCGTGTCCGCCCCGCCCGGCTGCTTCAGTGCCCAGTTATAGACTTCGCGCACTGACTTGGGCGCGCCGCCCTCATGGAAGAACACGCTTTTGTTGGAAGCCGCCGCCTGGGGAAACAGCGAGGCGGCGCTGGTGGTGGGATCACTGCCCGCCGCCTTGATCAGCCTGCAGGCCGCATCAGGACCCAGGAAGTGCGCCGCATAGAGTTCACCGCCGCAGACCTCGCGGCCCAGTGAAGCGCGCATCGTCCCTTGCGTGGACTTGGCATATTCGCCCGCCATCAGGGCGGCGGTTTCCGGATTCTTGCGCAGCGCGAGGATGGACGCCTTGGCGCCGGCATCGGCGCGGTAGCGGCCGTCCGTATCCTTGCTGATCGCGGCGGCATAATTGCCAAGCCCATGCTGGCCGCCATGTTCCTTCACCAGACCCAGCCAGGTCTGGTCGATGAACTGGAACAGACCGGCAGCCGAGGAGGTGGACGACTGCGCCGTGGGCTTGAGGCTGGACTCGCGCATTGCGGTGCCCAGCAGATAATGGAAATCCGAACCCGTCGCGGCAGCGGCGCTTTTCAGCGCGGCCACGACGCGTTCTGCGCCCAAGGATGATGCGGCTTCTGCCTGCATGGGGCCGTTGTGCCCCCTTATGGTTAACTTTTGCTTACCGCGGCCATCAGCGGGGCGGTCCCTTCCCATGGGACCGGCTTGGAATGGCCCCAGACCGGGCCCGGCCAGGCCGGATCACCCGCAAAGCGGCCGATCACATGGACGTGCAGCTGCAGCACCATGTTGCCCAGGTTGCCGACATTGAGCTTCTCCACCCCCGGCAGGGTGCGAATGATGTTCGACAGCTGGACTATCTCGCGCATCATCTGGGCCTGGTCTTCGGGCGACAGGTCGCACATCTCGACCACCCCGGCGCGGCGCGGCACCAAGAGGCCCCAGTGATAGCGGGAGTCATTGAACACAAAGAGCCGGCTCAGCGGCCAGTCGGTGATGGTCTGGGTCAGGCCCGCGATGACCGGATCGACAACGAATTCACTCATGCAAATCTCCTCGGATCAAAGGCGGGCACAACCGTGCCCTTGCCCAATATTAATTCGGCCATTTCACCGGCGATGGCCGGGGCGAACAGGATGCCGTTGCGGTACTGGCCGCCCGCCACGAACAGTCCCGCTGTAGCTGCCTCGCCGAGAAGCGGCAAGCCATCCGGGCTCTTGGGCCGCAGCCCCGCCCAGTGGTCCGACAGGGTCCAGCTCTTTAGCGGCGGCATCAGTTTTTCCGCGCAGGCGCGCAGGTGGTTGCGGCCCGCCTCCGTCAGACTGGTATCGAAGCCGGCCTCCTCGACCGTGGCGCCGATCAGCAACCGCCCATGGCGCGGCACGCAATAGACATGCTCTCCCCACACCACCGGCCCAGGCAGGGCAGAACCGCCGGGCGGACTAAGCGCGATCACCTCGCCCTTGACCGGGACGATGGGGATTTCTTCCAGCAGCCCGCTCCACGCTCCCGCCGCAATCAGCACGGCATTGGCCTCATGGTGGCCATAGGGCGTGAGGACGCCACTGGCCCGCCCGCCCCGCGTCTCGATCCGCACCGCCGCCTCATTGGGATTGAGCACCCCGCCCGCCTTCAGGAAGGCGATGGTGAGGGCCTCGCTCAGGGCGCGGTTGTCGACATGGGCTTCCTTGGGTGACCACAGCCCACCCAGCGAGCCGCCCAGCAGCGGCACCAGAGCCTCGGCCTCCGCCGCATCCACGATCCGCAGGTCACCCTCGGCGCGTGCCCGCATTACCGCCAGCTCGGCGGCATCACCGGCCAGCAGCAGCGCTCCGCCTTGATTCAGGAACACGGCACGCCCGCTGGCTTCCTCCAGCTCGGCCGCGAAGGCCGGCCACAGGGCGCTGGCCCGCAGGGCGAGGGCCCGCTCCGGCTCGGGGGAATCTTCCAGTTCAGCGGTGACAGCCAGCATGCCCGCCGCCGCCCAGCTTGCGCCGCCGCCCGGCTGCGCCCGCTCCAGAATCGCGACCGAACAGCCCGCCTGCAGCAGCCGCCAGCCGATGCCCAGGCCCGCCACGCCGGCGCCAATGATGACAACCTTCATGCGCCCTGCCCTACCTGAACAATCGCTGACAGGACAATAGGATAGCGTGAAAGGCTAAAGCGATTTGCGAAGCCGCAAACAGCGTCCACCCGCTTGATGACATGCGAAACATGGGACGGCTTTGGCAGGGTCATATGCTTCTATAACCCGCGCCGGAGGGGATGTAACCGGCATGCGTCCTGCGCGGCTTGAGGTATGCCCCCTCCGCCCCTTCGCAGCGCAAGCGCTGCTACAGGGCACCTCCCCCGTTATGCGCTACGCGCACGGGGGAGGATGTAACTGCATCGGGTTTGGCGCGTAATATGGAAGCAAATTCGGCGTGAGGTTTGATATGGAAAAGGCACTCTTCGGTGCGGGCTGCTTCTGGGGCGTGGAGGACTTCTTCCGCCAGGTGCCCGGTGTCAACGACGCTGTCAGCGGCTATGCCGGCGGCGCCGGCGACAACCCCACCTACCGCCAGGTCTGTGGCGGCGACACCTACCATGCCGAGGTGGTGGAGGTGACGTTTGACCCCGCCAGGGTTTCCTATGCCACCCTCGTCCAGCTGTTCTTCCGGATGCACAACCCCACCCAGAAGGACCGCCAGGGCCCCGACTTCGGCACCCAGTACCGCTCGGTGATCTTCACCCACGGCCCTGAGCAGGCCCGCATCGCCGCTGAGGAGCGGGACAAGGTCGCGGCCAGCGGCAAGTGGAGCAAACCCATCGTCACCCAGATCGAGCCCGCCCCGACCTTCTGGAAGGCCGAGGAAAGCCACCAGCGCTATTTCCAGAAGCATGGCGGGTCTTGCCATGTGTCGTTTGCCGAACTGCAAGAAGAGGACGCGCGCTAGGCGGTTACCGCCCGCGCCACCATCACCCGGCGCAGGCTGAGCACCAGCACGACCGAGATGACCAGCCCGCCCGCCAGCGCCAGCATGCCGGCGGGATAACCGCCGGTCGATTGTTTGAGCTGGCCGATCAGGTTGGGCCCGATAAACCCGCCCAGCCCGGTGGACAGCAGGTTCACCGCCGCAATGGAGGCCGGCGCCGCCCGACCCGAAAAGAAGGATGATGCCAGCGTATAAAAGGGCCCGTAATGGCCGATGATCCCCAGCACCACGACGAAAAGCCCCCCCATAACCACATAGGGATTGGTCGCCATCGCCGCGATCACAAATCCGCAGGCCGCGATGGCCAGCGATATGGCGACATGCCAGGGCCGCTCGCCCCGCCGGTCGCTGGAGCGGGCAACCAGGATCATGACGGCGATCCCCAGCATCCAGGGCACGGCGATGATGAATCCCGTGGCCAGGTTGGAATAGCCCAGCGACTTGATGATCAGCGGCATCCACAACTGGGTGCCGAAGATGGCGGAGTTGATGCCGGTCCCCACAAGGCCCAGCAGCAGGACACGCAGGTCGAAAATCCCCGGCCACACGCTGGTGTGGGTTGCCGGGCGCTCTTCGGCCAGCCGCGTGGTGATGGTGTCCTTCTCAGCCTGTGACAGGAAGCTGGCCTGGGCCGGACCGTCGGGCAGGAATTTCAGTACCACCAGCGCCAGCGCGCAAGCCGGCAATCCTTCGATCAGGAACAGCCATTGCCAGCCGCGCAAACCGCCCAGGCTGTCCAGTTGCAGCAGCAGCCCCGACAGCGGTCCGCCAAAGGTCGAAGACAGCGGAATGGCGGTCATGAAAATGGCGGTGAAGCGTGCGCGGTATTCGCGCGGAAACCAGAAGGTCAGGTACAGGATGATGCCGGGGAAAAATCCGGCCTCCGCCACACCCAGCAGGAAGCGCGCGGCGTAAAAACCGTAAGGCTCGGTGACCAGCGACGTCGCGGCCGACACCGCGCCCCAGAACGCCATGACGATGCAGATGGCGCGCTTGTGGCCCAGGCGCGCCACGAACAGGGTGGCAGGAATCTGGAAGATCGCATAGCTGATGAAGAAGATACTGGCGGCCGCGCCATAGACCGATGGCGAAAAGCCCAGGTCCCGGTTCATGGTCAGAGCTGCGAAGCCGACATTCACCCGGTCCAGGTAATTGACGAAATACAGCAGCATCAGGAACGGGATCAGCCGCACCGCGCACTTGGTGAAAACCCGGTTTTGCTGCTCGCTGATCATGCCGTTCCCCTGATCGACCTTAACATGGACCGGGGAATGGCAAAGGGGAACCGGCTATTTTCCCGTGGCGCCCTTGACCTGGAACGCCACCGCCACGGTGGTGCCGTCCGACAGGTTGATCAGCACCGGCACCTTGGTGCCGATCTTCATTTTTGCCCCTTCGCACATCAGGTGATAGCCGCCGGGTGCAAACTGGACCTGCCCGCCCGCCGGCACTTTCACGGTGTCCATCATGTCCATGCCGCTCATGCCGCCCTTGTTGGACGATTGGTGGATCATCAGCATGCCGCAGGCGTCCGAGCGCGCGCCGGTGATCGCGACGTCGCGGCGGCTGTTGTTCTGGGCGGTGAAATAGCCGCCCGCCGGCAGCTTGCCCGGCAGGCTGCGGAACCAGGCGCCGGTAATATCGACCGGCGCGGCGCTGGCCGGCAAAGCCATCGCCAGAAGAATCACAAGACTAAGCCGCTTCACGTTCCGCTCTTTCCTCGTTCAGGCGCATGGTCACCAGCACCACGATCATGGCGGCGAAACTGGTCAGGGTGCCCGGCAGCCAGATGATCAAGCCGCCATAATGTTGGTCGTTGAGCGCCGTCATGTCCAGCACCCGGCCACAGATCATATAGACCGGGTAAATGTCATGCTCGGTCAGGGACAGGATGGCACCCAGCACCATCTGGGGCAGTTCGATCACCAGGATCAGGGCGGCGCGCATCAGGTGCGAGAGGCGCGCGGGCGGCTTGGCGCGGCTGTCCAGGATCAGCGACCAGAACATCACGCCGTTGATCGCCATCGTCCAGTTCATCAGCTCATACGGGTTGGCATCCAGCATGACGCGCGTATGGATGCCCGGAATGAGCCAGAAATACAGCAGCCCCACGAACAGGAAGGGCGCCATCACCGGGTTCTGCAGGAACGACAAGGTCGCCTGAACGGGTCGCGCCTGCGCAAGCGGCTTGAGGAAATCCGGCATTCCCGCCCACAGCACCGGCCCGCTCATCCCCATCGCGATGAAGAAGGCGCCGAAATGATGCAGCACAAAATGCGCCGCCCGGTGCACGAAGAACATGTGCTGGGCGTAGTAGTCGATGCGCGTCTGCAGCACGATCCAGAAACTCAGCACCCCGGCGACAAAACAGATGCTGCGCCACAGCGGCGGATGCTGCGCCTTGGGCAATATCTTCAGTCCACGGACGAACCAGCCCAGACTCAGCGCGGTGGCGAGATAGATCGGCCAGGAAAATTCCCAGGGCAGCCACATCGGCAGGTCGGCCGGAAACAACCGGCACACCAGGTAAAGTACCGCGCCCACGGCCAGCAGCGCGCCATAACCTGCCCAGTTCCTCACGGCTTCATCAATCCGGCAAGGTCGGGGCGGCCTTCGCGCGCATAGGCTCCGCGTACACCATCGCGGTCGGCCGTGTCGCGGTTCTGGCTGAGCTTGTACTTGCCTTCCAGCTTTTCAATGGTCAGCTCGAAGCCGACAATGGCGCGCAGCAGGCTGTCGATATAGCTGGCCGGCGCGTCGCCAACCTTCCAGGGCTCTGCACGTTCCGCTTCGTGCATGTCGCTCAAAGCGGTGACATGGCTGCGCAACCAGTCCGCATCCTGAACCCAACGGAGCGCGCCCCGCGCATGGACGGTGATGTAGTTCCAGGTCGGCACCGCCTTGCCCGTCACGGCCTTGGAGGGATACCAGTTGGGCGAGACATAGGCGTGCGGTCCCAGGAAAACCGCCAGCGCTGCCCCATCGCCCTGCTTCCACACCGGATTGACGCGCGCGACGTGACCGCGCAACACGCCCTCCTTCAGCAACATGGGCAGGTGATTGGCTTCAAGGCCTGCCGTCACCAGGGTCGCAAAGCCGATCTGCCGCACGGCGTCATGCAACACGTCGGGCCGGTCTTCGCGAAAATGGTCGGGAACATACATGGCGCGATATTATGCGCCTCGTCCCCTCCCGCCCAGCGTGATAAAGACGCGGCCATGCGCATCACAGCCCTATTTTTCGCAATGCTGGCCCTGCTGGGCTGTTCCAAGCCAGCCCCCCAGCAGGCAAGCCACATGACCGACATTTCCGGCGCGATGCCGCGGCTGGATTTCCGTATGACCCGGTCCTCCGACGGCGCGCGCGTTACGGGTGATAGCTATCACTACAAGGCGGTAGCCCTATATTTCGGTTACACTCACTGTCCGGATGTCTGCCCTGCAACCTTGGCCAATCTGGCCGATGTGGCGGCGAAGGCACCGGGCTTGGCGATCCTGTTCGTCACCGTGGACCCAGACCGTGACACCGATGCAGTATTGAAAGACTATGCCAAGGCGTTTTCGCCAGAAGTCGAAGGCCTGCGTGGAACAGCAAACCAACTCGCCGATCTAGCGCGGCGTTATCGAGTGGCCTATTCCGTAAAGAAAGGTCCACCGTACGAAGTCATGCACTCCAATGCGGTGTTCTTCTTCGATTGGGACCGTAAGGTGCGATTCGTAACTACGGATACGACGGATACCAAAGCGATCGCTGACGATGCGAACCGTCTGATAACCGAAACTTCTGGGCACTACTAAATATGTAGCGCCGCGCCGTCGGCCGCCAGCACCGCTTCATGCATCATTTCCGACAAGGTCGGATGCGGGAAGATGGTGTGCGACAGCTCGGCATCGGTCAGCTCGCCAGTCTTGGCGATGACATAGCCCTGGATCAGTTCGGTCACTTCGGCGCCGATCATATGCGCGCCCAGAAGCTCGCCGGTGGTGGCGTCGAACACGGTCTTGATCATGCCTTCCGCTTCGCCCAGCGCGATGGCCTTGCCGTTGCCGATGAAGGGGAACTTGCCGACCTTGATCTTGCGGCCCGTTTCCTTGGCCTTGGCTTCGGTCATGCCGACGGACGCGACCTGCGGCCAGCAATAGGTGCAGCCCGCCACATTCGCGGTGTTGAGCGGATGCACGCCCTTCACGCCG
Organism: Micropepsales bacterium; assembly: GCA_038317805.1. GTDB lineage: Bacteria > Pseudomonadota > Alphaproteobacteria > Micropepsales > Micropepsaceae > Rhizomicrobium. Next base: position 4,239 of record JBBQBL010000009.1, on the reverse strand, counting down.
GCGATCTTCTCGGCAACGATCACGCCTTCATGCATGGCCTTGTGCGCCAGCCAGGGACCGCCGACCAGATCGCCGATCGCCCACACGCCGTCCACGCCGGCCTCGCCATACTTGCCGGCGACGATGTGGGTTTTCTCGACCTTGATGCCCGCCGCTTCCAGCCCGATGTTCTCGACATTGCCGACAATGCCCATGGCCAGGATCACCCGCTCCACGGTCACTTGCTCGGTCTTGCCGTCCTTGGCTTTCAGGGTGCAGGTGACGTTGTCAGCGCCCTTCTTCAGCTCGGTGACGGTGGTGCCCAGTTTCAGCTTCATGCCCTGTTTCGTAAACGCCTTGGCGGCCATGGCCGAAATTTCTTCGTCTTCCACCGGCATGACGCGGTCCAGCACTTCGACCACGGTCACTTCAGCGCCCAACGTGCGATAGAAGCTGGCGAACTCGATGCCGATGGCGCCCGAACCGACAACCAGCAGCGACTTGGGGAACATGGTCGGCACCATCGCCTCGCGATAGGTCCAGATAAGCTTTCCGTCCGGCTCCAGCCCCGGCAGGGTGCGCGCGCGCGCGCCGGTAGCCAACACGATGTTCTTGGCGGTGACGTCGCTGGTCTTGCCGTCCTTGGTCACCGTCAGCTTGCCTTTGCCGGCCAGCTTGGCCTCGCCCGGGATGACGGTGATCTTGTGCTTCTTCATCAGGAAGCTGACGCCGTCCGACAACTGTTTGGACACCGCGCGACTGCGCTTGACGATCTTCTCGATGTCGAATTTGAAATTGTCGGCGCTGAACCCGTACTCGTCCAGCCGGTGCATCAGGTGCCAGATCTCGGAGGAGCGCAGGAGCGCCTTGGTGGGGATGCAGCCCCAGTTCAGGCAGATGCCGCCAATGCGGTCGCGTTCGACCACCGCGGTCTTCAGGCCCAGCTGGGCGCAGCGGATGGCGCAGACATAGCCGCCCGGTCCGCCGCCCACCACAATCACGTCATAGGAGTCAGCCATCGGTCGCCTCCTACAACAGCATCGAAGCAGGTTCTTCGATGAACTGCTTCAGGGTTTGCAGGAACTTGGCGCCGGTGCCGCCGTCCACCACCCGGTGATCGGCCGACATGGTCACGGTCATCACGGTGGAAATCTCAATCTTGCCGTTCTTCACGACGGGGCGTTCCTCGCCCGCGCCGACCGCGATGATACAGCTCTGCGGCGGGTTGATGATGGAGGTGAAGTTCTTGATACCATACATGCCCAGGTTCGAGACCGAGAAGCCGCCACCTTCATACTGGTTGGGCTTGAGCTTCTTTTCCTTGGCCAGGCCGGCGAGCGTTTTCACTTCGTTGCTGATCTCCACCAGGCCCTTAGTTTGGGCCTTGAAGATGATCGGCGTGATCAACCCGAAGTCCAGCGCCACGGCGACGCCGACATCGGCATCCTTGTGGCGCAGGATCGCGGTATCGGTCCAGGAGGCATTCACATCCGGATGCTTCATCAGCGCCATGGCCGACGCCTTCATGATGAAGTCGTTGACCGACAGCTTGTAGGCCGGGACCTTGTCTTTCCCCTTGGGGGCGGCGGCGTTCATCTTCTCGCGCACCGCCATCAGCGCATCCAGGTTGCAATCCACCGTCAGGTAGTAATGCGGGATCAGCGTCTTGGCCGAGGTCAGGCGCTTGGCGATCGCCTTGCGCATATTGTCGTGCGGGATTTCCTCGTACGAGCCCGCCGGATAGAGCAGCCGCGCATCGGGCAACGGCGCCACGCCGGGGATGCCACCAGCGGCAGCCGGGCTACCGGCCGCAGGCTTGGCAGCACCGGGCTTGGCGTTCTCGACATCGGATTTGACAATACGGCCGCGTGGGCCGGTACCGGCGATGCCGGACAGATCGATGCCCTTGTCAGCGGCAATGCGCTTGGCCAGGGGCGAAGCAAACACCCGAGCGCCATCACTCTTGGCAGGCGCAGCGGCGGCAGCGGGAGCGGCAGCCGTTTTAGGCGCATCACCTTTCGGCCCAACTTCCTTCTTCACCGCATCGCCGATGTCCTTCATGGCGGCGGGAATGTCTTTCGCGGGCGCGGGCGCGGCGTCAGCGCTCTCGCCCTCTTCCAGCAGGACGGCGATGGGCGAATTGACCTTCACCCCTTCGCTGCCTTCGGCGACCAGGATCTTGCCGATCTTGCCTTCGTCCACGGCCTCGAATTCCATCGTGGCCTTGTCGGTCTCGATTTCGGCCAGGATGGTGCCGGACTTGACAGTATCGCCTTCCTTGACCAGCCACTTGGCCAGCTTGCCCTCTTCCATGGTGGGCGACAGCGCGGGCATCAGGATGTTGGTGGCCATGTGCTTAAGCCTTGTAGCAGACGGCTTTGACGGCCGCGATCAGGTCATCGACCGTCGGCAGCGCAAGCTTTTCCAGGTTGGCGGCATAAGGCATGGGCACGTCCTTGCCCGACACCTTGGTGGGCGGCGCATCCAGGTAATCAAACGCCTCCAGCGCCACGCGGCTGCAGACTTCCGACCCGATGGAGCAGACCGGCCAGGCCTGTTCGAACGTCACAATGCGATTGGTCTTCTTCACGCTCTCCAGCACTGTGTCCATGTCCAGCGGGCGCAGGGTGCGCAGGTCGATCACTTCGGCCTCGATGCCGTCCGCGGCCAGCTTCTCGGCCGCTTCCAGCGCCTGACCCACGGTGATCGAATAGCTGACGATGGTAACGTCCGCGCCTGTGCGGCAGATGCGCGCCTTGCCGATGGGCAGCACATAATCGTCCAGCTTGGGGACCGGGAACGACTTGCCGTAGAGGATTTCATTTTCCAGGAAGCAGACCGGATTGGGATCACGGATCGCGGCCTTGAGCAGGCCCTTGGCGTCGGCGGCGGAATAAGGCGCAATCACCTTCATGCCCGGCACGCTCGCATACCAGGCCGCATAGTCCTGGCTGTGCTGGGCGGCGACGCGGGCGGCGGCGCCGTTGGGACCGCGGAACACGATCGGGCAGCTCATCTGGCCGCCGGACATGTAGCGCGTCTTGGCGGCGCTGTTGATGATTTGGTCCATCGCCTGCATGGCGAAGTTCCAAGTCATGAATTCCACGATGGGCTTGAGGCCATCAAACGCCGCGCCGACGGCCAGGCCGGTAAAGCCGTGCTCGGTAATCGGGGTGTCGATGACGCGGCGGGCGCCGAATTCCTCCAGCAGGCCCTGGCTGATCTTGTAGGCGCCCTGGTACTCGGCGACTTCCTCGCCCATCAGGAACACCAGCTCGTCACGGCGCAATTCTTCGGCCATGGCGTCGCGCAACGCATCGCGCACCGTGGTCATCACCATCTCGGTGCCTTCGGGCACTTCCGGATCGCTGGGGGCCGCGATCTTCGGCGCGGCGCTCTCGCTCTTGTTTTCTTTTTGGGGCGCGTCGCTCTTGGCTTCCTTCGGCGCGCTCGCGGTCTTCTTGGCCGGCGCGGCGCCGGGCGCCTCGCCATCGGCCAACAGGGTGGCGATGGGCGAATTGACCTTCACATTCTCGGTGCCTTCGGCCACCAGGATCTGGCCGATCTTGCCCTCGTCCACGGCCTCGAATTCCATCGTGGCCTTGTCGGTTTCGATTTCGGCCAGGATGTCGCCGGACTTGACGGTATCACCCTCCTTCACCAGCCACTTGGAGAGCTTGCCCTCTTCCATGGTGGGCGACAACGCAGGCATCAGGATCTCGGTGCTCATCAGGCGTACACGTCCGTGTAGAGTTCTTCCACGCCCGGTTCGGGGCTCTCGGTGGCGAATTCGGCGGCTTCGACGACCACCTTCTTCACCTCGGCATCCATCTGCTTGAGGTCCTGCTCATTGACCAGGCCGCGCTCCATCAGCTTCTTGCCGAAATTCTCGATGGGATCGCGCTTCTCGCGATATTCGGTCAGCTCTTCCTTGCTGCGATATTTGGCGGGGTCGGACATGGAATGGCCGCGATAGCGATAGGTGTTCATCGACAGGATGATGGGGCCCTTGCCCGAGCGGCAATATTCCATCGCTTCGGCGCCGGCGCTCTGCACCGCTTCCACATCCATGCCGTCGACATTGATGCCCGGAATGCCGAAGGAGGAACCGCGCTTGGAGAAATCCGCCACCGCGCTGGACCGCTTCACCGAAGTGCCCATGGCGTAATGGGTGTTCTCGATCACATAGATGACCGGCAGCTTCCACAGCTCGGCCATGTTGAAGCTTTCATAGACCTGGCCCTGGTTGGCGGCGCCGTC
>JBBQBL010000008.1:0-26155 GCA_038317805.1 Micropepsales bacterium | reverse complement strand
CATCACCGGGATGTTGGCCTTGGTGCCAGCGATCACCGCCTGCTCCACCGGCTTCCATTCGGGGCCGTTGAAATGCGCCGTCTTGATGCCGACGATCACACCCGGATATTTCAGCGCCATCTTGGCGGTCGCTTCGCCGTCCATGTCGGTCAAATCCTGCTGGATATTGCCCGAGCGCATGCCCTTGCCCACGATGTTGAGCATCACCAGGATACGGGTTTTGGCGCGGTCGACGATCTTGTCCTTGAAATCCTCGAAATTGCGCCAGCCTGCACAACCGGCATCCACCACGGTGGTGACGCCGGTGCGGAAGGTAAAGCCGTCCGGCTGCACGCTGAGATCGCCGGCATAGGAATTTCTCTCGCCCGTGCCGACGTAATTGTGGGTGTGCAGGTCGATCAGGCCCGGTGTGACGTAAAGCCCCTTCACATCGATGGTCTTGATGGCGTCGCTGGCCTTCAGGCCCGTCGCCACCTTGGCGATCTTGCCGTCCTTGATGCCAACGTCCATCACCGCATCAATGTGGTTCCTGGCATCGATCACATGGCCGCCGCGCAGCAGCAGGTCATAGGCCGGAAGCGGCGGCTGCGCGTTCGCGCCCGCCGCCGTCAGAAGCGCCAGCGCGCTTGCCGCCATCAGCTTCTTCATCCCCGTACCCCTTTTTGTTTTGTTAGGCGCGGACCGCCGAGAAGGTTGCCGGACCATATTCACCCATGTCCACAGTGCCCGACATGGAATTGCCGCGCACCGTCCCGGTAAAGGCCCAGCGGATGGAATTGCCGCCCACCGGCATGGCGCTTTGCAGCTTTACCAGGTCGCCTTGCACAGTGCCCTTCATGCCGCCCTTGTAGATTTCGCCCTTGTGGTCGCCTGTGACCGTGCCGCCATTCTGGCTCAGGGTGAAATGCTGTTCGCCCAGGCCACAGCTGTACTGGATGGTGACCGACCAGGTGCCGGCCACGGAAGCCGGGGCGCCCGTGGGCACCGGCGGATTTTCGTAATGACCCGGATTGCTGAAAATCTTGAGCAGCGCATCCGCCAGCACCTTCTCGTCGCCCGCATCCATCATGTAGGGCATCAGGGTTATGTGGCTGGCCATCATGTCGGGCCGGTGGCCCGTGCTCGGCTCGGTCATGATGCGGGGCGAGCCGTCATTCAGGCGCTTTTCCAGCTCATTGCCGGTGATGCCGACTTCGCCGGCGTCCCAGTCGATGCGCAAGCGGACGGCGCGGTTCGACAGGCCCTGCGGCTCCAGGTAGGTGAATGTCAGGCCATTGACCTGCTTCAGGCGTGCCTGCACATGCTGCATCCAGCCGCGCCACATGCGCTGCTCGGCGTCATGATCGCGCTTGTACCACTGGCGCACCGCAGCCAGGAGGCCCATCGTCTCTTCCTTGGAGCACTTCAGGGCGCGGGCATAATTGTGATGCGGCGAGGCCTGGAACCAGGCCGCCTTGATAAGATCCGCCTTGCCCAGCAGCATGCCGGACGATTGCGGCGCGCGCAGGCACTTGCCGCCGGAATAGCCGACAAAGCTGGCGCCCATCTTCATATAGACGTTGGGGCTCATCGGCTCTTCGGCCGCCGCATCCACGAACACCGGAATTTTCTTTTCATTGGCGATGTTGATGACGGTCTGGATCGGCAGGGCGCTCTTGGCTTCATCCGGGTCCGACATGATGTAGACCATGGCGGTGCGGTTCGACATCTTGGCCCGCATCTCGTCCGGGGTCTCGACTTCCACCAGTTCGGCGCCCACCACCCGCACGCCCACGTCATAGGGATTGCGCGAATGCTTGGGGATGATCACCTGGTCCTTGCCCTTGATATAGGGCAGCGCCTGGCACTTCTCGATATTGGAGCCGGCGACGCAGGCGATGGTCGCCAGCACAATGGCCGACTCGCAGCCATTGGTGACCATGGCTGATTCACAGCCGTTCAGCCGGGCCAGTTCCCTGCCCACGCCTTCCATCATCTCGTCCATCTGGACGTAGTAATGCCCGGCCTCGAACATGGCCTGCTTGACCTGGGGGAGCGAGCGCGAGCCGCTGATGATGGTGTAGGTGCCGCGCGCGTTCAGGATCGGGCGCACGCCGACTTCGGTGAAAAGATTTTTCTCCATCGTCCCGGTGTGGACAACCATGTCCTTGGGCTTGGCCGGTGCGGCCAGCGCCGCCGCCGGCGCCGCGGCAACACCCGCCACCACACCCGAATTCTTGAGAAGGTCGCGACGCGACCACTTGCCGAACAAACCCATATCCAACCCCCTGTGTAATGTGCGCCTAGATGTAGGCGATGACGTCGATTTCCACGAGCGAATTGCCCGGCACGCCGGCCGCGGCGGTGGTGGTGCGCACCGGCGGCACGTCACCCCAGTCGTAGCTCTTGTAGACTTCGTTCATGGCTGCGTAATCCTTCAGATCGGCCAGGAAAACGGTGACCTTCAGGCATTGCTGCAGCGAGGAACCGGCGTCGGTCAGCGCCTGGGACAATTCGTCCAGCACGCCCTTGGTGTGCTCGGCGATGGTGCCGGGCTTGTGGTAGCCGATGCCGGAAATGAAAATCATGTTGCCGTAGGCAACGCCGCGGGAAAACATCGGCTTTCCTGCGGCGGGGTCGCGCGGAGGATAGGGCGAGCGCTTCGTCAGCTTGGGCGCGGCCTTGGTCTTGGCATCGGCGCCGGTGGCGGCCAGCGCGGTGGCGGCGGCCGCGGCGGCCACGGTGTTGCTCAACAGGCCGCGACGTGAACTTTTTTCCATGAAGAACTCCCCAAAAATCGATGCGCCGGCCGGTGTTTCCAGCTCATGCGGCCGGAAGGCTAGCACAGATTCTCTCTGTGCAAAGCAGGCGGGGAATCCGGAAAAACCGGCCCTGCTGAGGCGTCTGGCCGCAGAATCCGGCGCTCCGGACCTAGTGATTCAGTGAGAACTCGATCGGAACAATGGCATCCAGGGTGCGGGTGGGGAAATCCGCCGGCAGCGCCGGCAGGGGCTGGGCCCGCTGGATCAAGGCCAGCGCCTCGGTATCCAGGATCGGGCGGCCGCTGCTCTTGGCGATCTCATAGCTGATCACCTTTCCTTGTGCGTCCATCACGAAATGCAACATCACCACGCCCTCGATATGGGCCTGGCGCGCGGTGCGCGGATACTGCTTGAAGCGGTTGAGCTGCGCCAAAAGCCGACCCAGGAAACTATCGCGCCCCTCGCCCGAGCCGTTCGGCGCGGCCGCCGGCGGGGTGGGCGCGGCGGGCGCCACCGATGGCTGCGCCATGATCGGCGGCGGCGTCACCGTCTGGACCGTCACTTCGGGCGGCGGCACGGTCATGACGGTGGGCTGGATCAGCTTGGGCAGCGGCGCCGCGATCTCCTTGGCCGGTTCAATTTTCTGTGGCGCGATTTGCACCGACAATTCCTGCATCACCTTGGTATGAGACACCTGCACCACCGTCAGCGCGCCTACCAGGATCAGGGCATGGATGGCGATGGTGATGCCGATACTGACCAGCTTGGCGCGGTCGAATGCAGGGCGCGCCCAGGGGCGCACCGCATGGGCGTGGTCGAACGCGCCCCGCGGGAACAGGACCGTCATGTTTCATCCTCGTCGTCCGGCAGCGCCACCTCGTCGGTCATGGTGGTCATGGGAATGCGGCGCTTGCGCTTCTTGGCCCACATGACAATTCCGGTGACGGTGAACAGCAACGGCACAAGCCCCGACAGGAACACCAGGAAGCGCCAGATCGGACCCAGGTTGCCGCCGTCATGCACCGGGCGCATCCAGGCCAGGAAGCGTTCGGACTGGTCGCGCACCTGCAGGACCTTGCCGCTATAGGGATCGACCAGCACCTGGGCGTTCATGGCGCCATTGCTGAGATAGCCGACCGTGATGGGCGCATCGGGGCGGGCCGGAATCGTGATGACGCGCGGCACCAGATCGGGCACCGCCGTTTGCGCCGCGATCACCGCTTCGGTGGCGCCCAGCCGCTTGGTGTCCTGCACCTCGACCTTGGGCATCTGACGCGGATTGAAGCCCGGCGGGTTCAGGCCCAGGGTCTGGGGCCATGCGATCACCACGCCGGAGAAGCTGACCGCCATAAAGACGAAGAAAATCCAGATGCCGGTAGCAGCGTGGAGTTCGCGGTGGAAGCGCAGCCCTTTGGCGGCGGCCCGCACCTTGAAGGCGTATTTCCACTGCCCGCGCCTGGGCCACCAAAGCACCAGACCGGTGATGCCCAAAATGCACATCGCCACGCCCAGCCAGCCGACGATGGGACGGCCAACCTCGCGGCTCATCAGGAAATTGCCGTGCAACTGATGGGCAAAGACCAAGAAAGGCGGCAGCACGGATTTGCGGCTGCCCAGCACTTCGCCAGACACCGGATCGAGGAAGACTTGCAGACCGCGCCCGCCGCCCGGACTGGCCGCGGCGCCTTCAGCGCGACGCTGGCGGCGTTCGCCGCTGCCGGCGCCTTCACGACGGCCGCCTTCGCGATTGGCGCCTGCTCCCGCTCCCATGGGCGATATGCCGCCAAAGCGCACCACCACCGCACCGCGCGGACTCTCCGGCGGCAGGATCTGCATCTGCCCTCCCTCGATACCCTTTTCTGCCGCGGCCCGGCGCGCAATGTCCGAGATCATGGTCAGCGGCAGCGGCATGCCGGCGGTCGCAGCGTGCGGCGGCGCATCGAAGAGGTTCGCGAATTCCTGGTCATAGACCAGGAGGCTGCCCGACAGGCCCAACGCCGTCAGCAGCACGCCCAGGATCAGGCCCACCCACATATGGACTGTGAAAAGCGTGTGGCGGAATTTCGCGAAGGTCATGGCATCCTCATGCATCCGCCCAGCGGCGGACAAGGTTGTGATAAAGACCGGTCAGGCTGACGACCTGCGGCGTGTCGCCGATCTGCTTGCGAAGGCCCTGGATGGATGTGTCCAGCTCGAAAAGCATGGTACGGGCGGCTTCATCGCGCACCATGCTCTGGATCCAGAAAAAAGAAGACCAGCGGCTGCCGCGCGTCACCGGCGTAACATGATGGCGGCTGGTGGCGGAATAGAGCACCAGGTCGCCGGCCGCCAGCTTCACCGAATGGTTGCCGAACGTGTCCTCGACCACCAGCTCGCCACCGTCATAATCGGCAGGATCGGTGAGAAACAAGGTCGCCGACATGTCGGTGCGTATCCGGATAGGAGCGCCGGTGCCCAGCGACGGCTTCACGAAGCGGATGGCGTTGTCGATATGGGCGCCAAAATTCATGCCTGGGTCGTAGCGGTTGAAAAGCGGCGGAAAGACGCGCAACGCCAGCGCCGCCGACATGAAGCGTTCATTCTGGCCAAGTGCGCTCAGGATCATGTCGCCCAAAGCGCGGGCGGCGGGCGCATCTTCAGGCACCTGCAAATTGTGTTTGGTGGCCGCCGATTGCGCGCCCGCAGTGGCCTTGCCGTCCACCCAGTCCGTGCCCGCCAGCACGCCGCGCATGTGCGCGACCTGCTCGGCGGACAACAGACCGGGTATCTGGACCAGCATGCCTAGAGGTTAACTCCCGCCGAGATGATGAAGGTGCGCCCCGCAGCCGGCGTACCGCGGTTGCCAAACACCTGCGTGTAGTTCAGTTCATTGGCGATATTGTTGACATTGAACTGGAAGTGGAACTTGTCGATATCGTAGGTGGCAACGGCATCGAATTCCAGAGTGCGCGGAATGACGGCGATGCGCGACAGGCCCGTCGCCACCGGCGCGGTCCCGGCCGTGGTGTTACGCACGAACAGCTTGGACTGGTACGTCATGCCGCCGCCAAGACCCAGGCCTGGCACGAAATCGTCCAGCTTGTAGGACGACCAGAATGAGAGGGCATTCTTCGGCACGAAGATCACCTGGGTGCCGACGGTGTAGGGATTGGGCAGGCATGCCTGGGTGGTGCTGTTGCAGAAATTGTCGGCCGTCACCTTGGAGTCCAGGAAGGTGTAGGCGGCCAGCACGTTCCACTGGTCGGTGATCTGGCCGGTGGCGGAGAATTCCACGCCTTGCACCCGATCGCGCTCACCCGACTGGATCGTGGCGGTGCCGGTGGCCGGGTCGGTGATCACGGCATTGCTTTTGAGCACCTTGAACAGCGAGCCGGACAGGCCCAACGCGCCGTCGAAGAAACTCTTTTTGGCGCCGACTTCCAAGGTTTCGCTCTTTTCCGGATCAAGGCCTTGATTGGCGGCGCTGATCGGCGTGGGCGAGCCCACGATCGAGGTGCCCTGCGGTACCGAGGATTTGCCATAGGAGAAGTAATAGGTCTGGTCCTCGGACGGCTCCCACACCAATGCGGCGCGCGGATTGACCAGGGTCTGGGGCGAGCGCGCGGTGACGGTGTTCGGCCCTGTCGCCACCGTGCCCACCGTGACGGAGGTGAAGGTCGGGGTATAGCGGTCCACGCGCACCCCACCGATCACCGAGATTTCCGGCGTGAAATAGAATCGTTCGGTGGCGAAAAAGGCCAGGTCCGTCGCATGGCCGGAAGACGTCACCACGCTGGTGGCGGTAGCGTTGGTCCCGGCGATGGTGGCGGCGGTCGGATAGATCTGGGTGTAGCCCACTGGCGGATTGAGCGGAACGCCATTGTTGAACAGCGGCACGCCGATATTGCGGCGGTTCACCGTGTGGTCGCCCAAGGGATAGTTGTACTGCGCCGTGGTTGGCAGCTTCCAGGCGAAGACCGTGCGATCGGCATTCTGGTACGATCCGTCGAAACCAGCGATGGTGATGCTGCGGAAGCTGCCGACATTGTAGTCGGCCTTGGCGGTGAAGACGTTCTGCGCGCCCCAGCTGTTCTGGATATAGGGACCGCCGCCGCCGATCTGCCCCATGGTGGTCAGCGGATTGGCCGTGCCAACGGCGGCATTCTGGTTCGCCTGGCCAAAGATCACACTGGAGCAGAAGTTGGTCGAAACCGTGAAATCGCAGGTGTCGGTCGAGCTATAGGAGAAATAGCGCGCATAAGCGGCGGCGCGCGTGTCGTTGCTGAGGGTCAGCCAGGGTGTCGCCTGGTGTGCGATCCTCATGGTGACGATATCAGCATCGTTGCGGTCAACGTCGCTGGTCAGACCAATATAGTTGCTGCGCGGCACGCCATATTCGCTGACCGGTTCGGCGATCAGCTGACCGGGGCGCTGCGCCACCACCAGGCCGTAGTCGGGATGGCCGTCGGTATGCTGGTGCAGATAGGACAGATTGAACTGGGTGTCGGTGCCCAGGCCAAGCGCAATCGAGGGCGCGACGCCCCAGCGCATGGCATGGACGAAGTCGCGGTCCACCACGCCGGTGTCGGTGTACATGGCGTTGATGCGAATGGCGGCGGTGTCGGACAGGGTATAGTTCAGGTCGGCCGTGCCGCGGACATGATCGCCATTGCCGCCTTCGATCGCCAGGTTATAGCGATCCTTGAGGAACGGCGTCTTGGATATGGTGTTGATGGCGCCGCCGGTGGTGCCGCGGCCGAACATCAGGCCGGACGGGCCCTTGAGCACCTGGATTTCTTCATAATTGAAGGCATCGCGGGTATAGACGCCGAAATCGCGCAAGCCGTCGAGATAGACATCGTCCTTGGCGTCGAAGCCGCGGATCTTGAACTGGTCGCCGGCCAGGGTGCCGCCTTCGCCGATGGCGATGGTGATGCCCGGCACGTTGCGCAGCGCATCGCCCAGGGTGGTGACCGCCTGGCTCTTCATGGTGGCTGAATCGATGACATTCATCGCCTGGGGCGTATCCTGGATGCTGGCGGAAGGCATGGAGGCCAGCGGCGGGGCATGGTTCAGGCCGTTCTTGTCGGCATTGTCGTTGACCGAGACCGGGCCCAATTGCACCGGCTGCGCGGCGGCGGGACCGGCGAGCATCAGCGTCGCCAGAACGGTGAGCGAAGCGCCCGAAAGCGCCAGAGATTTGCGATGAGACATTAGTGGGACCCCTTGAAGATCAGCATTGGTTTGTTTCGACCTGGCTGGCTTCCTGTGGGTCCGCATGCGCGGAGGGGCTGGCTTGGTACACGACACATGGACGGCGGCTACTTCGTCAGAATCAGCTTGCCGTTGCTCGTGAGGCGCAGACGGTATTCATCCCCGTCATGCAGCAGGACCGCCTCACGCCCGCCGGCCATCAGATCGCTGACGGCGATCCGCTTGGGCTGGGGGGCAAAAATCGGCCGTTTGACGGGTTTCCCCGGCATGCAGTTCCCTCACTTGCGAGCCGCTATCAAACATAGCGCCCCTCTATTTGCAAGTGACTTGCAACTTCAATCTCATAAAGTGTGGCTTTTGTACCAATTCTCTATCGTTTCAATGGCTTATCTTGTGATCGCGCGAGGCGAACCAGGGCCCGGCTGGGGCGTTGCTGTCTGATGGCTGGGTTTCGCCAATTGTTGCGCAACACGCCGGAGGGGCTCTATTGCCCGCCGGGGGACTTCCATATTGATCCGGTGCGACCGGTACCCCGGGCCGTGATCACCCACGGCCATTCCGACCATGCCCGATCCGGCCATGGCGCGGTGCTGGCGACGGGGCAGACCCTGGCCATCATGGCGGCGCGCTATGGCGCGGCTTTCGCGGAAAAGACCGAAGCCGCAAGCTATGGCCGGCAGGTCACGCGCAATGCGGTGGAGGTCACCCTGGTGCCGGCCGGCCATGTTCTGGGATCGGCACAGGCGGTGCTGCGCTGGAAGGGCATCACCGCGGTGATCAGCGGCGATTACAAGCGCCGCCGTGATCCCACCTGTCCCTTGTTCGAGCCAGTGCCTTGCAACCTCTTCGTCAGCGAGGCGACCTTTGGGCTGCCGGTGTTCCGCTTTCCCGATGCGGCCGACGAAGTTGCCAAGCTCTTGAAGTCGGTGGCGCTGTTTCCCGAACGGACGCATCTGGTGGGCGCCTATGCCCTGGGCAAGGCGCAACGCATCATCCGCCTGCTGCGCGAGGCAGGATACGACAAGACACTATACATGCATGGCGCGATGGACAGCATGAATGCGCTGTACCAGGCCAATGGCGTGGATCTGGGATCGCTGGCGCCGGCCACCGACGAAAAGCGCAATGCCCTGCCGGGCGAGATCGTAATCGCCCCGCCATCGGCGATCGCCGACAAATGGGCGCGGCGCTTTGCCGATCCTATCCCGGCCTTTGCGAGCGGCTGGATGATGGTGCGGGCACGCGCCCGTCAGCGCCATGTCGAACTGCCGCTGGTGGTGTCGGACCATGCCGATTGGGACGAACTGACCGAAACCTTCACCGAACTGAAGCCGGAAGAATTGTGGATCACCCATGGCAGTGAAGAAGCGCTGCTGCGCTGGGCGGCGCTGAACGATGTCTCCGCAACCGCATTGGAGATCGCCGGTTACGAGGACGAAGGCGAATGAAGGCCTTCGCACGCTTGCTGGATCAGCTGGCTTTCACGCCATCGCGCAACGCCAAGCTGACATTGCTGCGCGATTATCTGGGGAGCGCGCCGGATCCGGAACGCGGTTGGGCGCTGGCGTCGATCACAGGAGCGCTGAGCTTCGACGCCGCCAAGCCCGGTTTTATCCGGAAGGCGGCGGAGGCGCGGCTGGACCCGCAATTGTTCGCGCTGTCCTATGATTTCGTTGGCGACCTGGCGGAAACCGTTGCGCTGGTCTGGCCGGCCAAGCCTGGCGCAAACCGCGAACCGGAGCTGCCCGAAGTGGTGGAAGCCCTGCGCACCGCCTCGCGGCGCGAAGTGCCGCAACTGCTGGAACGCTGGCTGGATGCGCTGGATGCCGGCGGCCGCTGGGCACTGCTGAAATTGCTGACAGGCGGCTTGCGTGTCGGCGTATCGGCGCGGCTGGCCAAGCAGGCGCTGGCGGCGCTCGGTGACGTGGCGGTCGGCGACATCGAAGAAATCTGGCACGGCCAGGAGCCGCCTTATGGCGATCTGTTCGCCTGGCTGGAAAAGCGCAGCGAACGGCCATCGGCCGATGCGCCCGGGCGTTTTCGTCCCGTCATGCTGGCGCAAGCGATCGACGAAGCCATCGACTTCGCGCGTTATGAGGCCGCCGACTATGCCGCGGAATGGAAGTGGGACGGCATCCGCGTCCAGGCCGCCAGCGAAGCCGGCCAGCGGCGTCTCTACAGCCGCACCGGCGAGGATATCGCGGCCGCCTTTCCCGATGTGATGGCGGCACTGAATTTCGACGGGGTGATCGATGGCGAATTGCTGATCTTCAACAAGGGCCATGCCGCGCCGTTCGGCGATCTGCAGCAACGGCTGAACCGCAAGGCCGCTGACGCCAAGCTGATGGCGAAACTTCCCGCCGGCATCCGGGCTTATGACCTGCTGATGGACGGGACGGAAGATCTGCGCACCCTGCCCTTCGCAGAACGGCGCAAGCGGCTGGAAGCCTTCATTGCCATGTTGGGCAGCGATCGCATCGACCTGTCGCCCTTGCAGCCTTTCGCAAGCTGGGAAGAACTGGCGGCCTTGCGCGCCAGCCCGCCCACAGGCGATCCGCAGATCGCAGAGGGGCTGATGCTCAAGCGCTGGGACAGCGTCTATGAACCGGGGCGGCCCAAGGGCCCTGGTTCAAATGGAAGCGCGATCCCCATCTGGTTGACGCGGTGCTGATGTATGCCCAGCGCGGCCACGGCAAGCGTAGCGGCTTTTATTCCGATTACACGTTCGGTGTCTGGCGCGAAGACCCCAATGGCGATCGCGCCCTGACCCCGGTAGGCAAAGCCTATTTCGGCTTCACCGATGAAGAACTGAAACGGCTGGACAAGTTCGTGCGCGACAACACGATCGAGCGTTTCGGGCCGGTCCGTTCGGTACGCGCCGACAAGGACTTTGGCCTGGTGCTGGAAATCGCCTTTGAAGGCCTGCAACGCTCCAACCGGCACAAGTCCGGCGTCGCCATGCGCTTCCCCCGGGTGAACCGCATCCGCTGGGACAAGCCTTCGCGCGAAGCCGACGAATTGCCCACCCTGGAAAGATTGCTGGACTAAGGACCAGTCGACCTGCCACGGAATTGCCGTGGTCGCATGCGAGGTCCCGGATACAGCCGCCGGGGCCCCCCGGCCCCGCTTTCCAAGGACTTGCACCCTGTCCAAATCGACACTTGCCCACGGGGCCTATCTGGTAACGATCCTGATCAAGGGTTTTTTCGGCCTGCTGGAAATCGCGGCCGGGCTGATTATCGCCATTACGGGGCCGCAGAGGCTTTATTCTCTGGCCCTGCAATGGACCAACCCGGAGCTTTACCAGGGCCGCCACTCGCCCACCGCCGAGTTCATCCGCCAGGGCGCCGCGGCGCTGGCGGAGTCGCAGAGCGAATTCGTGATCATCTATCTGCTGGTGCACGGCGCCTTGAAGATGGCGATCACCGTCACGCTTTTGCGAGGCCGGGGCGTGTGGGTGTTTCCGTTTGCCTCGTTCATCCTGACCGGCTTCATCGCCTATATGAGCGTTGAACTCGCCGACAAATGGTCGAACTTGCTGCTGGGCCTGGCGCTGCTGGACACCGTTACTCTGCTCCTGGTGCTGAACGAATGGCGCACCTGGAACAGCAAGCATCCCCCCGCCGCAGCGCAGGCTTGATCAGTCCGGTAGCGCGAAGCTGATCAGGTTGGTGGAATCAATCGCCGCGACATACTGCTTGCCGTCGATCATGTAAGTCATGGGCGAGGCCCGCCAGCTGTCATTGGCGCGGAAGCTCCACAGGGTCTTGCCGGTTTTGGCATCCACCGCCGCGAAGTCCCCGCCGGTCTCGCCATGGAACAAGACGCCGCCGGCGGTGGTCAGCACGCCGGTATAGTTGGTCTCCTGCGGGCCGGTCAGCAGCTTCTCCCACACCATGTCGCCGGTTTCGATGTTCAGCGCCCGCACCAGGCGGGTGCCGACATTGGAGGGATCGGGATTGGGCCCGAAGATCTTGCCGCTCTTGCGATAGATGCCGCAGTCTTCCGCCGCCATGACATAGAACAGCCGGGTCTGCGGATCATAGGAAGGCGCGTACCAGTTGGTGGCGCCGCGCACGCCGGGGCATGTCACCGTGCCGTCATGCGTTGGCGTGTTGCCCTCGGTCAGGATCGGCGTGCCGTCTTTCTCAAAGCCCTTGGCCCAAGTCATCTTCTTGACGAAGGGCTTGGCCAGCAGAAAGGCGCCATTGGTGCGGTCAATCACATAGAAGATGCCGCTGCGCTGGGCCGACATCAGCAGCTTGCGCGGCTTGCCCTTCCACATCGCATCCACCAGCACCATGGACTGGGTCGCGTCCCAGTCATGGGTGTCATAGGGCGTGAACTGGAAATACCATTTGAACTTGCCGGTTTTCGCATCCAGCGCGATCACCGAATTGGTGTAGAGATTGCGCCCGCCGCGCTCGTCCGGATCGGTGTCGGGATAGGGATTGCCCACCGCCCAGTAGAGCGTGCCGGTTTCCGCATCATAGGAACCGGTGTGCCAGGTGGCGCCGCCGCCGGTTTCCAGCGCCCGGCCGATCCAGGTCTTGGACAGCGGCATCTCGCCAGGCCTGGGGATGGTGTAGAAGCGCCAAGCCAGCTTGCCGCTGTCCGGCCGATACGCCGCCAGGAAGCCGCGCATCGGGGAATCGCCGCCCGCAATACCGGCCACGATCATGTCGTTCACCACCATCGGCGCCATGGAGCTGTAGAACTTGCCCTTGGCGCCCTTCTCCGGCAGCCACACGCTCCACATCACCGCGCCGGTCAGGCGGTTAAGACAGACCAGATAGGCATCGTCGGAAATATAGAACACCCGGTCGCCCAGCACCGCCACGCCGCGATTGGGACCGACCGGCGGGGACGCGCCCTTGGGCGCCGACGCAATGCCGCTGTTGCGGGGCACACACCAGACGGGCGCCCCGGTTCGGGCGTTTAACGCACAAACGCGGGTGCCGCCCGTCACGTACATCATGTCGCCGATGACGATGGGGGTACCTTCCAGTCCCGAGCCGCCCGGCGCGAAGAGGAATTGCGGCTGCAGCCGCTTCACATTGTCGGTGGTGATCTGGTCCAGCGGCGAGAAACGGTTGCCGTCAAAACCGCCATTATAGCTGGCCCAGTCGCCGCGCCGCGGCTTCATGATCTGGTCGATATCGGCTTGGGTGACGGGCGCACTGGCGGTGGTCAGTGGACCCTCTTCCACACCCGCAAGGCTTGAGAAGTAAGCCAGCAGATCGCGGCGCTGATCGGCCGTGGCCTTCAGCACCGGCATGATCGACTGCTTTTCGCGCGTCACCGAATTGTATTTGGATGCGTCCAGCAGATGCAGCTTGCCATCCAAAGTCTGGATCTGGGCTTCATGTTCGGTCTGGCCGCGCAGGAAACCGCGCAACGTGCTGCCATCTTTCATGGCGACGTCGGCAATGGCCCATGAAAAATCGGGGCAGAAAGCCCAGAACGGGCAAACGGCCAATGTTTTCTTGCCCATCTGGCCGGTCGGATTGTCCAGCCAGGCGTTGATTTCCTTGATGGTCGAGCGCGCACCGATGCCGGAAAGATCGGGCCCATTGCTGCCGCCGCGGCCCTTGACCATGTGGCAGCCGCTGCAGCCGCCCTCACCGAAGAAAAAGGCTTCGCCGGCCGCGATCTGCTGCGGCGGCGCATTGCCCAGTGCCGAGTCATTCATCGACTTCAGCCAGGCGGCGATGCGCGTCACCTGCTCCTGCGGCAGGCTGGCAAAGGAGGGCATGCCCCCGGCTATGCCCCGCCGGATGATGGCGGCGATACCGCCCGCATCCAGCCGGCGCAGGTCGGGATTGTCGGCCAGCGCCGGAGCGCGGTCGCCGCCCCCGCCGCCCGAACCGTGGCAGACGGCGCAATTCTTCTCGAAATCATCCTTGACCGCAGCGAAAGGTTCCTGCGCAAGGGCACGCGACGTGACGTGCCAGAGCGAAGCGGCGGCGAACACAATGGCCAGGACGGCGAGAAGCCTTTTCATGGTCAGATCGGCGTCGCGTTGTGATCCCAACCCCAGCCCGGCGTGCGGGTGGGATGCATGTAGATACCTTCGGGGCCGCGTGTAATCTCATACTGCTGCTCGAACATGTCATAGGCCTTCTTGGGCCCGCCCGGCGGGGGCATGAACAGCTCGGCCCAGGGCGCGTTGACATGACTGATCGACCAGTGCACCGCACCATTGAGGCCGCCGCCATGGGGAATGACGTCGATGTCATAGGCCTCGGCCAGGGCGCCTATCTTGCGCAGCTCGCTCATGCCGCCGCACCAGGTGACGTCCGGCTGCCAGATGGACGCGCCATCGGCGTCCAGCAGCTTGCGGAAGCCATAACGGCCATAGACATGCTCACCGGTGGCGATATTGGTGGAGGTGATCTTCTTGCGCAGCCGTCCGAAGCCCGCAAATTCATAGGGCGGCAGCACTTCTTCCACCCACTTGACGCGATAGGGCTCCATTAGCTTGCACATCTCGATGGTGTATTGCTCGTCCCACGACATCCAGCAGTCGCACATTACGTCGCCGTCGGGGCCAACCGCCTTGCGGGCCCGCGCCACCAGCGCGACATTCTCGCGCTTGCCTTCCTCGCCGCGGATCGGGCCGGCCGGCATCGCCACTTTCAGACGCTTGTAGCCGAAGGCGACATGCTGCTCGATGTCGTTGCCGGTGCAATAGGCCGGAATGCGCGGCTTGGCCTCGCCGCCCAGCAGCCGGTACACCGGCTCGCCCAGCGCCTTGCCGACAATGTCCCACAGCGCATTGTCGAAGCCGGAGATGGCGTTCATGGTGACGCCGCCCTGGCCGTAAGACTCGGTGACCCGCCAGTTGATGTCCCAATTGCGTTCGATATCGAAGGGATCGCGGCCCATCATCAACGGGGCCAAGTGCCCCATGACCAGCGCGCCGCCGCCAGCGCCGCCTTCGCCATATCCCACGATGCCCTTGTCGGTGGTGATCTCCACCGTGAAGCCCGGCACGTTCTTGGCCGCGAACAGGCTGCGCGTGGGGCGGAATTCCGAATAGATATTAGGCGGCGCCGACACTTCCACGCCCTGGGTGGACCAAGAACCGGCAGCGGGCGTGTAGACCGGCGGCGGATTTTTCGGCGTCAATTTCACCAGCCGGATGCCGGTGATCTTGAGCTTGGACTTTTCCTGCGCCCAGCCCAAGGTGGGCAAGGTCAAGGCTCCGGCTGCCACCGCCGCCGCACCGGTCACGAAATCACGCCGTTTCATGCTGTTCTCCCCTTGCGCCACTTATGGGCGTTTGAAGGAGAGCCTAACGCCCTTAGTTGGCGGGCACCAGACGGATGATGGAGCCGCCCTTGGCGTCGCCATTCATGTTTTGCAGCAGCACATAAATCAGGCCGTCGGGTCCAACCTTCACATCGCGCACCCGGCCATAATCGGCGATCAGCGTTTCCTGGGACGCGATCTGGCGGCCCTGGATGTCCATGCGGATCAGCTTCTGGCCGACCATGCCGGTGATGAAGAGATTGCCCTTCCAGGCGGGGAATTTGTTCCCCGTATAGAAAGTGATGCCGCTTGGGCCGATCGAGGGATTGTAATAGGTGATCGGATCGGTGACGCCGGTGGCGTGCAGCCGTCCGATGCCCGGCTCGATGCCGAAGGTGGCCATGCCCCAGCCGTAATTCTTGCCCGGCTCGATGATGTTGACCTCATCGCCGCCCACCGGACCATGCTCGGTTTCCCAGAAGATGCCGGTGGCCGGATCGATGGAGAGGCCCTCGGGATTGCGGTGGCCGAAAGTCCAGATGCTGCCCAGCGCGCCCGGCGTATGGACGAAGGGATTATCCTTGGGGACAGAGCCATCAAGGTTGAGGCGATGGATCTTGCCCAGCGGCGAGGCCAGGTTTTGGGACATCTGCATGTCATGGCGCTCACCCATGGACCAGAAGAAGTGCCCCTTGCCGTCAAACAGGAAGCGCGAGCCGTAATGGTCGGCGGTGACGCGATAGGAATCGGCCGGCGGATTGAACAGCACCTGCTGGTCCACCCACTCATTGTTGGCATTGACCTTGCCGCGCACGACCCAGGTCATGGTCGGCGGCGCCATGTTGGGCGCTTGCTCATCGCCCGGCTGGATCTGATAGCCCGGCGCCACGGTGGAATAGGAGATATAGATCCAGCCCGTCTTGGCGAAGTCGGGCGGCACCGCCACGTCCAGCATGCCGCCGTCCTGGCGTTCGAACACCGCGGGCGTACCCTTTACCGGCGCCGATGCGTTGCCGCTCTTGTCCATGAAACGCAGCTGGCCGGAACGTTCGGTGAAGACCATGCGGCCATCCGGCAGGAAGGCCATGCCCCAGGGCTGGTTCAGGCCCTTGACCAGGGTCTCGACCTTGAAGCTGGCCTTCTGGCTGTTGAACACCTTGCCGGTGATGTCGGGGATCGGACCGACCTTGCGGTTGACGATGCCGGCACGGATGCGGATCAGCGCCGGCATCTGGGCGATTTCATCCGGGAAGAACAGGGTGGTGAACTTGTGATTGGATGTGCCGGGCACACCGTCGGTCAGCGCCTGCACGATCTGGGCATCGGTATGGCTGCCCAGATAGTCGTTGCTGAACAGGGCATGGGCGCTGGGGCCGGCACTTGCGCTGGTGCCGTGACAGGCGGCGCAGGTGGTGTTGTAGATCTCATTGGCGCGCGACTGCAGCAGCGCCGGCACGGGCGCCTGCAGCTTGCGGGCAGGAATGTTCAACGGCTCGGGCTGCGCCGCGGTCGCTTTCTGCTGCACGCCCGGCTGGGCCAGAGCGGCGACCGTCACGGCCGAAATCACGGTCGAGGCCAACGCGGCCAGCAAGATGCGCTTCATGAATCTCTCCCAAAATCGGCTTATTTTGCGGCGACTATAACGTCTTACCGGACTCTGTCACCAGATTTGGGTCACCAGATTTGGGCAACGGCGCTTTCGAACTGTTCCAGCGTAAACTGGACATCGGCGTCACTGTGCGCCGCCGACAGCGAACATTGCTTGGTTGCAATGGGCACAAAGAACACCCCGCGCTGGATCAGGGCCCGGCGCAGCGCCACGTCCTTGGCAAAGTCGTGGCCTTCGATGATGTCGTGCAGGTCGGCCGGCGGCTTTTCCATCAGATAGAACGAAAAAGCCGAACCTTGGCGCGCCACACAGGCCTGGATGCCCTTGCGCGCAAAAATGTCCAGGATACCCGACTCCATCGCCGCGCCCATTTTCTCCATCCTGGGATAGAGCGAATCCTTGGTAGCGACGAGGTAACGCACGGTCTCGATGGCTGCGGCCACCGCGACGGGATGGCCGTTATACGTGCCCGCCACAAAGGGGCGGCGCGCCGGATCCGGATCGATGATCGAGTCCATATATTCGGCCTTGCCGCCTACGACCGCGAGCGGGAAACCGTTGGCGACCGCCTTGCCATAGACCACCAGGTCGGGCCGTACGCCGCTGATCTCGCTATAGCCGCCGACGGCATGGCGGAAACCGGTCTTCACTTCGTCAAACACCAGCAGGAAGCCGAACTCGTCCGCCAGGTCGCGCAGGCCTTCGAGATAACCGGGTCTGGGTTTCACCACCCCGATATTCTGCAGCAGAGGCTCGGTGATCAGGGCGGCGATCGGATAGCGGCGGCAGACATAGCGCACCGATTCCAGGTCGTTGTAATTTATCGCATGGGTGAAGCGGTTGTGGGTCAGGGTTGTCCCTGCCCCCAGCGGACGCAGCGGATATTCGCCCGGCGACACGCGCGGTCCGATTTCGGCCAACGTGTTGAAGACGTTGGTCGCCAGCTCGTCGTGATTGCCGTTATAGCCGCCCTGCATCACGATAATGTGCTGGCGGTTCGTTACGGCGCGTGAAATGCGGATAGCCAGCGAGGTCGCCTCGCTGCCGGTGTTCATCAGGGTGATCTTGTCGACGGCCGGAACATTCTCGCAGATCAGTTCGGCAAGACGGCCCTCGGAAATGGACGGCCCGGCGCCGAAAAGGCTGTCGCCGCTGTTCAGGGCGGCAGCAGCGGCCATGTTGATGGTCTTGAAATTGTGGCCCAGGAAATAGGGTGCAAAACCCGCATGATAATCGATGTAGCGCTTGCCCTCGGTGTCCCACAGATAGGCGCCATCGGCCTTGGTGAAGGTGATGGCCGGATCGATGGCACGATTGACCGAGGAAATGCCGCCCGGAATGTAGCGGCGGTTGTGCTGCAGAACGGTTTCGGCGGAGGGCTTATCCATGGGCTTCTTCTAGTTTCCTGAGGGATTTGGCGGTGTCGTCGATCACCTGCTCCATGCAGCCGGGCTGGAACAGGGAAATCTTGATCTGGTAAAGGCCCGGCTTCTCATACGTGTCTGCCGGCGCGAGATACCCGACATTGCCGTTGACGATGTTCAGCACCATCACGGCATGGCCGGGGAAGCGGGCGCGGATTTCCTTCTGATAGGCGCTGTAGGGCTCGGCCGGCGCGCCGACCAGAAACGCATCGCCCATCTGAACAAGCGTGGTCGAAACGGTGCGCGACTTTCCCTCGCCAACGTCCCTGCGCACCATCAGCCGCCGTTCCAGCCGTTCCTTCAGCGGACGGTCGGTGCAATCCTTCAACTGCGCCAGCAGTTCAGCTTCCGTGGGCAAATTGACGTAAGGCAGCTCGGTGTTCGAACGGGTGATCTTCAGCGCCGTGCTGGCGGGCTTGGGACGCAGGCTCCAGCGGCCCAGCCGCGCGCCGGAATCCTCGATGCGATCGAAGGCGATTTCCTGCTCCGGCGGCAGCATGCCGGTCAGGGCGGAGAGCGCCGCATAACCAAGCTGGCGGCCATTCTGGTCGGCGATCGCGGTGTCGCTTTCATAGGAGCGCAACGGCGTCATGTCGCCAGAGGCGCCATGCAGGAAGAAACAGGGCGCCCCGCCGGTGTCGCGTTCCACCACTTCGCGCATCGCGCCATAATAGTCAGGCGAGATCGTCTTGTTGCCGCCGCCCAGAGACACCGGGTGGCAGGCATAGTTGACCATGGTGGCAATGATCTTGCCGCCGGCATCGGTGACGCGGCCCACCAGCACGGTATCGTCGCTGGGGCCGTCGGGATTGACACTGCACAGGAAGGTTTCGCTGTCCAAAACCAGGTCGCGGTTGCGCGCCATGTCGCAGCGGCCCTCGGCCCAGCTGGCCACGGCGGGCTGCACATTGGCCTTGGACTCCTTGATGACCTTGACCGCGCCTTCCACGATCTTGTCGCGATAGGGCGGAATCAGATGCCCGCCTTCGCGCTCCAGGTTTTGCAGGTTTGTGATCGGGCCCGAATGGGTATGGCCCATATGGGTGATGAGCTGGTCGTTGCGGATCCCCGTTTCCTTCAGGATGCGCTCGCGAATCTCCATCTCATGGGCGTTGTCGTACCACCAGCCCAGGTCGAAGCAGACCAGATACAGTTCGATCTTGGGGTCGCCGCCGCGAATGAACATGCTGGTGACATAGAGCGGGCGATGGATGCCCTCGGCCGAGTCGTGCTTGGCGCTGCCCCAGGAGCGGGAATAGATGCCCACCGGCGGGGTGATATCGGCCTTGGCCACGCCGATTTCGCCTTTGAATTCCGACTGCCGGATGACCAGATCCGAAATGTTTCTTTTGTTCATGGTCCTGTTCCTGGGAAGACTAACTGAGAGAATATCACCATGGCGGCCAAGGTCAGCACCAATGACAGGCCGGCCCACAGAACTACGCTGCTGTACCATGCCTTCCCCAGGCCTTCGCCCAGCGTTTCCCTGGAATTCCAGAAGGTCACGGGGTCCGGGTCGGTCCCCGGGGTGGGGGCCGGATGGGCCAGGGTGCCCAGGACGCAGGCCAATATGGAGAGCGCCAGGCAGACCGGGGCCTGGTTGCCGAAGGGATAGAACCAGCCCGGCAGATACGGCGCCGGCCAGGTCAAGGCGGCGACCTTGAATGCGATGCCCACCCCGAAGCCGGTGACGATGGCGGCAATGGCCCCTGCCCCATTGGTGCGCTTCCACAACAGGCCCACCCACAGGATGGCGGCGAAGGGCGGCGCCACCAGCGCATTGATGGTCTGCATATACTGATAGATGCCTGCGTCCATCCGGCTGATGGCAATGGCCATGGCGATGCCGGCCATGATCGAGGCGAAGGACGCCCAGATGCCGAAGCGCACTTTCTGTTTTTCCGTCGCGTGCTTGTTGATCAGCGCGGCATAGATGTCGAAGGTCAGGATTGCGCCGGTCGCATTGACGACCGAACTCACGGTGGCCTGCACGGCGCAGATCAAGACTGCGAGCAACAGCCCGCGCAATCCGACTGGAAAGAACTCCCGCACCAGCACCACAAAACCGCCATCGGCGCGGTGGCTGGCGGTCGCCCAGTCGCTCAGCATGAATTCGGGATGGCGCGCGAACAGGATAAGACCCGGCAATACGATGATCAGCGGCAGGAACAGCTTGGCGTAGCCGGCCATCACCATGCCCATCCGGGCATGCCAGATGTCGCGCGCGCCCAGCACGCGCTGGACGATGAACTGGTTCATCACCCCGTACCACACGCCCACCGCCAGGAAGCCGAAGAAGGTCCCGGTCCAGGGCACCAGCGGATGATCCGGCGGCTGGAACACCGTCATGCGGTTGTAGGTGCCGTACTGGGTCAGATGGGGTGAACTGGCTTCCAGCGCTTTGTGCCAGATGCCGCTGGCGGCGACATTCTTGTCGATCACATAGTTGAAGCCGTCGATGATGCCGCCCGATGCGGTCATCGCCTTCAGCGCCAGGATGGTGAGAAGCGTCACGCCGCCGATCTTGACGATGGCGGTCAGAACGCCGGTCCAGGCCACGGTGTTGAGGCCGCCATAGACCGCCCAGCCGCCGGCGAAGATGCCGGTGCCGATGATGCACCACAACAGCGGCCAGCCGAAAAAGCCGGCCAGCGCCAGTCCGCCGGCATACATCACCGCCGCCATGAAGATGGTGATGTTGGCGAAGATGGTCAGCAGCGCAAAGGCCAGCCGCACGCCGGGCCCGAACCGCTTGGCCAGATATTCCGGCACGGTGGTGATGCGCGCCCGGATCAGGAAGGGCACGAACAGGAAAACGATGATGACCTCGGCCAGAGTGGTCTGCCACTGGGCCAGCGCCGGCGGCACGCCCAGCAGGTAGCTGGCGCCGATCAGGCCGATGAAATGCTCGGTGGAGACATTGGCGGCGATATAAGAGCCTCCGACCACGTACCAGGGCAGCCGGCGGCCGGCCAAAAAGTAGTCGCTGGAGGACCCGCGCTCACCCCGGCCGGAAACAAAGCCCACGACGGACAGCACCGCCAGGAACACGAAAAACTCGACATAATCGAGCGGCAGCATTGCCAATGTGGAATTCACGTCCACGATAACCCCAACCGGCGCTTTTTACGCCGCCCCTTTTGCGGCTACTGTAACCGGCCCCCGCCACACCCGCCACTGGCAAAAGTGACATGACCGAACAGCCCAAACTTCCGCGCGAGGACCGCGCCTTCATCCGCCTGCTGGGCCGGCTGCTGGGCGAGGTGATCCGCGAGCAGCGCGGGGCGGACGCTTTCCGGCTGGTGGAGGATATCCGCCGCCAGTCGGTGGGCGAGCACCGCAGCGGCGAAATCGCCATGGACCGTCTGCGCGGGCTCGGCCAGCCGGACATCCTGCTCTTGATCCGCGCCTTTTCGATCTTTTCCCAGCTGGCCAATATCGCCGACGATCACGTCGCCCGGCGCGAGACCAAGACGCTGGGCTCGGGCGCCGCCCAGCGCATGGAGCTTCATCCCGGCCTGACCCCCAAGCGGGTGCGCGCCTACCTGAAAGACGCGCTGTTCGTGCCGGTGATCACCGCCCACCCTACCGAGGTCAGGCGAAAATCCATCCTGGACCGTGAGAATGAGCTCAGCGAGCTTTTGGAACGGCGCGAGGCGGCCAGCCTGCAGACCGCCGAGCAGGACGAAATCGATGTGCAGCTCAAGCGCGCCATCCGCGTCTTGTGGCAGACCCGCATGCTGCGCGACAACCGCATCACCGTGCAGGACGAGATCGAGAACAACCTCGCCGTCTTCGCCCGCAGCTTCCTGCCCGGCTTGCCCCTGGTGAAGCGCCGGCTGGCGCGGCTGTTCAAGCTGGACGGCGAGATGATGGCCTATCTCAAGCCCGGCTCCTGGGTGGGCGGCGACCGGGACGGCAATCCCAATGTCTCGCCCGAGACCCTGGATTATGCCGTGCGCCGCCAGGCCGAGATCGTGCTGGACCATTATCTGAGCGAAATTCACGCGTTGGGCGCCGAACTGTCGCTGTCCGATTCCCTGACGCAAACCAGCGATGCCCTGAAAAAGCTGGTGGCGCGTGACGACCAGGTCTCGGTGCACCAGGGCGATGAGCCTTATCGCCGGGCGCTGGTCACCTGCTACGCCCGCATGGCGGCGACCCGCACGGCGCTGCTGGGCGCGGAGCCGGTGCGCAAGGCCCGCTTCAAGGCGGACGCCTATGCGATGCCGGAAGACTTCGCCGCGGACCTGAACGTGATCGCGACCTCGCTGGCCGAGCATGGCGATGGCGATCTGGCGGAAGGGCGGCTTTTGAACCTGCGCGAAGCGGTGGGCGCCTTCGGCTTTCATCTGGCCACCATGGATGTGCGCCAAAACAGCGATGTCCACGAACGCGCCGTGGCGGAACTGTTGAAAGTCGCAGGCGCGGAAGGTGATTATCTGGCGCTGACAGAAGACAGGCGCGCCGCGCTGCTGCTAAACGAACTGGCCCATGCCCGACCCTTGCGATCGCCCTATGCGGATTATTCCGCAGAGACGGCGCGTGAGCTGGCCATCGCCGACAAGGCCGCCGTGCTGAAAAAGAATTTCGGCGAAGGCGCGGTGGCACAGTATGTGATTTCCAAGGCCGCAACCCCGTCCGACCTTCTGGAAACCGCGCTCCTGATGAAGGAAGCGGGCCTGTTCCTGCCGGGCGAGACGCCGAATGCACGCCTGCGCGTGGTGCCGCTGTTCGAAACCATCGAGGATCTGCGCCAAAGCACGGCGGTGATGGGCACTTATTTCGATGCACCGCTGCCCAAGGCGATGATTGCCGCCCAGGGCAATTTGCAGGAAGTGATGATCGGCTATTCCGACAGCAACAAGGATGGCGGCTACGTCACATCCAACTGGGAAATCTATTCGGGCATCGCCCGGCTGGTGGCACTGGGCAGGGATCGCGGCATCCGCATGCGCTTCTTCCATGGCCGGGGCGGCGCGGTGGGACGCGGCGGCGGCTCCAGCTTCGACGCTATCCGCGCCTTGCCCGGCGAAGCTTCCGCAACCGGCATCCGCATCACCGAACAGGGCGAAGTGGTGGCCTCGAAGTATGGCGATCCGGAAATCGGCCAGGCGAGCCTGGAAACCATCGTCGCTGCCGCACTGCTGGCCGAATTGTCGCCGCAGGACGATGCCGCCGATGGCGAAGATGGCGCGCTGCTGGCGAAACTGTCGCAGACTGCCTTCGCGCAGTATCGCGGCCTGGTCTATGACACGCCGAACTTCGAGACCTATTTCCGCCAGGCCACGCCGCTGCTGGAAATCGCCGACCTCAAGATCGGCAGCCGCCCCGCCTCCCGTACCAAATCGCCGAAGATCGAAGACCTGCGCGCCATACCCTGGGTGTTTTCCTGGTCCCAGGCACGAGTGATGTTGCCCGGCTGGTTTGGCTTTGGAGCGGCCGCGAACGCCGTGGGGGTGGAGCAATTGAAGCCCCTTTATAAGAAGTCCGCTTTCTTCCGCACCATGCTGGCGAATATGGAAATGGTGCTGGCCAAGTCCAGCATGCCCATCGCCCGGCGTTACAGCGAACTGGTGGAGGACCGCGCCTTTGCGCAAACGGTCATGGCGCGAATCGAGGCGGAGTGGCAAAGCACCCGCGCCGCGGTGTTGGCGATCAATGGGCAGTCCGAACTGCTGGCGCAAAGCCCCAGGCTGGCGGAGTCCATCCGCAGCCGCCTGCCTTATGTGGATGCGCTCAACCATCTGCAGGTGGATCTGCTGCGCCGGCGGCGCGAAGGTGACGCCAGCGCCGACATCCATGCCGGCATTCACATGTCGATCAACGGCGTCGCGGCGGGCCTTCGTAACAGCGGCTGATAACAATAAGAGGAAACGCATGAAACGTATCTTGTTCGCGGCGGTGATGCTGATGCCGCCGGCGGGAATGGCGCAGGAGTTTCCCCGTCCGGCGCCCACGCCGGGCGACAGCCGCGAGTTCCCGACGCCGCGCATGGTTGAGGGGCAGTATTGGGATGCAAGGCCGCCGGAAAAGGCCGACGACAGGCCGCTGTTCCCGCAGCAGACCCGCGCCCCCTATCACAAGGTGCACGACTACAAAGTCACCACCGTCACCGACAAATTGCACATGCCCTGGTCCATCGCCTTTTTGCCGGACGGCAAGATGCTGGTGACCGAGAAATACCCCGCCCATTTGCGCATCATCAGCGCCGACGGCAGCATGACCGAGCCGCTCACCGGGCTTGCCGGCTTGGCGTCGGCGCGTACCCTGGGGCTGCTGGATGTCGTGCTGGCGCCGGACTTCCCAAAGAGCCATCGCATCTATTTTTCCTTCTTCGAAACTTTGCCCAAGGGCAACAGCAACACCTATCTGGCGCATGCCGTGCTCGACCAGGCCGGCAACGCCGTGCATGACGTGACGGTGATCTATCGCGGCGTGCCGGAGCTGCCGATGCAGAACTTTTCCATGAAGCAGGGGGGACGCATCGTCATCGCCAGGGACGGCACCATCTTCATGACGGTGGGCGACCGCGACGGCAACCGCAAGGCCGATTACGACCTGCAGCTGGCGCAGAAGACCGACAATGACGTGGGCAAGATCATCCATGTGACGCCGGATGGTCTGCCCGCGCCGGACAATCCGTTCCTGAACAAGCCGGGCGTGCGCCCGGAAATCTGGGCCACCGGTATCCGCAGCCCCCAAGGCTTTGTGATGGCGCCGGACGGCACGCTTTGGGAAACCGAGCATGGTCCGCGGGGCGGTGATGAGCTGAACAAAATCCAGCGCGGCAAGAATTACGGCTGGCCGATCATCACCCATGGCCTGGACTATCCGGGCGGACCCATCGGCGAAGGCATTGTCGCCAAGGACGGCCTGGAACAGCCGGTCTATTACTGGGACCCGGTAATCGCACCGTCGGGCCTGGCTTTTTACAAGGGCAAACAGTTTCCCAAATGGAACGGCAACCTGCTGGCAGGCGCGCTGCGCGGGCTCGGCGTCTATCGCTTGGAACTCAAGAACGGCAAGGTGGTGGCGGAAGAACCGCTGCTGACCGACAGGAAAGAGCGCATCCGCGATGTGCGGGTGGGGCCTGATGGCGCCGTCTATGTCCTGACGGAACAGAAGGCGCTGCTGAAGCTGACGCCGAACTAGGAGAAGATCACCGTCTTGCGGCCATTGAGCAGAATGCGGTGCTCGCAGTGCCATTTGACGGCGCGCGCCAGGGTGCGGCTTTCGATATCCCGGCCCACCGCGACATAGTCTTCCGGACCTTGGGCATGGGTGACGCGCTCTACGGACTGCTCGATGATCGGCCCTTCGTCCAGGTCACCCGTCACATAATGCGCCGTGGCGCCGATCAGCTTTACGCCGCGTTCGTGCGCCTGGGTATAGGGATTGGCGCCCTTGAAGCTGGGCAGGAAGCTGTGATGGATGTTGATGATGCGTCCCAGGCGCGGGCGGCAAAAATCATCTGACAGTATCTGCATGTAACGCGCCAGCACCACAAGGTCGATCCTGTGCTCGTCCAGCAAGGCGGCAAGCCGGACTTCCATTTCCGGTTTATTGTCACGGGTCATCGGAAGATGGACGAAGGGAATGTTCTGCGTCACCGCGACATCCTCGAAATCGCGATGATTGGAGATGATCAGCGGCACTTCCAGCGGAATGGAGCCGATGCGGCAGCGATAGAGCAGATCGACCAGCCCGTGACCGAACCGCGACACCATGATGACCGCGCGGGTCTTTTTCGCGGAATCGAAAAATTTCGTGTCCATGGCGAACGTCTGCGCGATGGAGGCGAACTCTTTTTCCAGCCACGCAATGCCGATGCCGCCTTCCGAGAGGCAGTGCACGCGCATGAAAAAACGGCCGTTGCCCCGGTCGCCGAATTGCTGACTGTCCAGGATGTTGCAGTTGTGATCGAACAGAAA
>JBBQBL010000007.1:0-29278 GCA_038317805.1 Micropepsales bacterium | reverse complement strand
TGATGTCGCGGTTGCGCGCCGAGACGATGCCCGCCGTCACGGTGGAGCCGATGCCGAAGGGATCGCCGATGGCGATCACCCAGTCGCCGATCCGGGCCTTGTCGCTGTCGCCGAAATGCGTCGCGGGCAACGGTTTCTTGGGCGTCACTTTCAGCAGCGCGATATCGGTCTTGGCGTCGCGGCCCACCACCTTGGCCGGCATCTGGGTGCCGTCCTGCAACGCTACGGTGATCTGGTCGCTGTCCTCGATCACATGGTTGTTGGTGACGACATAGCCGGACGGATCGATGATGAAGCCCGAGCCCAGCGAGGTGACGTGGCGCGGTGCGTTGGGCTTGGGGCCCAGAAAGTTTTTGAACAGGTCTTCCAGCGGCGAGCCCGGCGGCAGTTGCGGCATGGCGCCTTGCGGCGGCGCCTTCAGGGTCTGGCTGGTGGAGATGTTGACCACGGACGGCAGCAGCTTGGCGGCCAGATCGGCGAAGGAATCTGGCGCCGGCCGCGCGGCCGCAGGCACAATGGCGAGCGCCAAAATGGCACAGAGAATTTGAAAGCGGCGCATCTGTTCGTTCCTGGGAACGTGAAAGGGAGGAATCGGCTGCCAGTCTAGGCAGCTATAGACGGAACAGACAGGAAAAACCGGGCTTTGCCGTGGTTTTTTCACTTTGCTGCCGACCCGGTCTTTCCAGGGTTCCAAGGCACGGGGCTTGAATGGAGCAGCCCATGAAACGGCTGGACGCCCACCATAAACTGCTCTCGCTGCTCTGCTTCCTGCTGCTGGCCTGCGGCAGCCTGGTGGTGCTGGCGGGCTGTGGCGGCCTCTTGCCGGACCAGAAAACGGCCAGCGCCAGCCCCTTGGAAATCTATGACCAGGTAGTGGAAGCCTTCGACCAGATCGTGCCGGGCATGACCCATGCCGAGGATTTGCCCAACCTGGGCTTCGATGCCCGCACCGGCCATGTGGATGTGCTGTCCTCTCTGAGCATCACGGACCGCTTCGGGCCCGCCGCTGGAGCGCGCCGGGAACATCTCAATCCCGCCGTGCAGGCCTGCATCCGCGCAGAGGCCTATTGCACCGGCTATGTCTTCCATCCCGGCCGCACTTCCTCCAAGCGCATGGGCGCGCTGGCGCTCAACGTGCCAGGCCTTGAGCGCATCACCCAGGAACGCCGCCCGGCCGATGTCATCCTGCTCGTGATGAATGGCCGCGTGGTGCACAAGGTCTTGTTCGGAAACCCGCGCGCCTAGCACCTGAAAGGCCGCCGGCATGCGCCGGGTTACTGGTTTTTGGGGCGAACGGGGGCTATATCCCCTGCCATGAGCGCAACCCGCGACGACATCCTCAAAGCATTGGACCAGGTCATCGACCCGGCCAGCGGACGCACCGTGGTGCAGCAGGACATGATCCAGGGCCTGGTCGTGAAAGACGGCCATGTCGGCTTTGTGCTGGAAGTCGCCGCCGAACGCGGGCCGCAGTCCGAACCCTTGCGCAAGATCTGCGAAGCGATGGTGCTGGGGGTGAAAGGCGTGAAGTCCGTCACCGCTGTGCTGACCGCCCACGATGATCATGGCGGGCACGCGCATGACGATCACGCCGGTCACGCGCACAGCCATGCGCCCGCCGCCGCCAAGCCCCCAACGCCCCGCAAAGAACCGCCGCCGCCGGCAGGACTGCCCGGCGTCAAGAACATCATCGCCGTGGCCAGCGGCAAAGGCGGCGTCGGCAAGTCCACTGTCGCGGTCAACCTCGCGCTGTCGCTGTCGCGGCTGGGCCTGAAGGTCGGCCTGCTGGACGCCGATATCTATGGTCCTTCGCTGCCGCGCCTGCTGGCGATCACCGAAAAGCCGGGCAGCACCGGCAACACGCTGATCCCCATCGAGAAACATGGCCTGAAAACCATGAGCATCGGTTTCCTGGTCAAGGAAGACGAAGCCATGATCTGGCGCGGCCCGATGGTGCAAAGCGCCCTGTCGCAGATGCTGACCGATGTCGCCTGGGCGCCGCTGGATGTGCTGGTCCTGGACATGCCGCCGGGCACGGGCGATGCGCAGCTCACCATCGCCCAGCGCGTACCGCTGAAGGGTGCAGTGATCGTATCCACGCCGCAGGACATCGCGCTGATCGATGCCCGCAAGGGCATCGCCATGTTCAACAAGACCCAGGTGCCGATCCTGGGCATCGTGGAGAACATGTCCATGTTCACCTGCCCCGATTGCGGCTCGTCCCATGCCATCTTCGGCCATGGCGGCGCGCGCGAGACGGCGGAAAAGCTGGGCGTACCCTTCCTGGGCGAAATTCCGCTGGTGCCGCGCATCCGCGAGACTTCGGATGCCGGCACGCCGGTCGCCGTTTCGGCGCCGGACGGTCCCGAAGCACAGGCTTTCCTGGATCTGGCGAAGAAGGTGGCGGCCTCGCTGGAAACCGCCAGCAAGGCCGCACCCAAGATTGTTATCGAGTGAGAGTCACGTAGCTGTAGCGCAGGCCGTCCGGCGTGACGTGATCCTCGCGCGCCGTCTCGCGCCAGCCGCTACGGTCCAGTTCGAACCGTGCATCGCCGTCAAACGCCTTGTGCACTTCCGTCAATTCGATTCGCGAGGCGAGCGGCAAGGCGCGCTCGTAAATCTCCGCGCCGCCGATCACCATCACGGTGCCGGAGGTACCCGCCGTCGCCTGGCCCAGCGAAGAGGCGGTGATGGCGCCTTCGGCGCTCCAATCCCTTTGCCGCGTCACCACCACATTGACCCGTCCCGGCAGCGGTTTCCTCGGCAGCGAGTCCCAGGTTTTGCGCCCCATCACGATGGTATGGTTCAGGGTCAGCGCCTTGAAGCGCTTCAGGTCTTCGGAGATGTGCCAGGGAATGCCGCCATCCTTGCCGATGACCCCATTGTCGGCGATGGCCACCACAAGGACGATCTCACTCATGAGGCCAGCTTTCGAAGTGCTTCGCCCATCAGGCGATAGTTGATCCAGCTGTCGCGCGGTGCTGCGCCCAGACTCTTATAGAATTCAATCGAGGGTGTGTTCCAGTCCAGCACTTGCCACTCCATGAAACCATCCACGGCGTGGGCCTTGCCGGCCAGATGCGCCAGCAGGGCGCGGCCGAGCCCTTGCCCCCGAAACTCGGGACGCACATACAAATCCTCGAGATAGACGCCCCGCGCCGCGCCAAAACTCTTGTAGATCCAGAACCAGGCCGCGATGCCGGCCGCAGCGCCGTTGACGAAAATCAGCTCGCTGTGACACGCCGTCCCCAGCATGTCGCGCTTGACTGTTGCCTCGTCCAGCAGAAAGTCATTTTGCAGCTTTTCATAATCTGCCAGCTCCCGCAGCAGCGCCAATACGGTGGGCGCATTGGCGGCGTTGGCGCTGCGGATGGAGAATTCGCTCATAACCAGACCATAGGGTTGCGCCCAAGGGAACCCAAACCGTCACTGTTGGTTATACCCAAGCTATTTTCAGGACAAATTATCATGCGCCAATTACTGCTTTCCGCCGCCGCCCTCGCTTTCCTGGCAGTCCCAGCCATGGCCCAGCCCGACAACAATCCGCACCGAATCGGCAAAGCCAGCGTCGCGCCGCAGGTACAGGACCAGGCCCAGCGGCAACTTGGCGTGCAGCCGCCGCCCGGTCAGCCGCGCGGCGGCAATGGCGGCCCCACCAGCTTCACCAACCAGCCGCCTCAGGGAACCCTGCCCGGCGAGAATGCCGACAGGGGCAGCAGGAGCGATCGCGGCAATCGCGTGGCCGCACCTGCCCAGCCGCAAACGGCGGCCCCGCAGGGCCGCGGCGATGGCGACCGCGGCGACTACAGGCGCGGCGGCAACCGCGACTATCGTGGCAACGACCAGAACTATCGCGGTGACAATCGGTATGGCAATCGCGGCTATAACAGCCAGCGCCACGACTTCAGCAACTTCCGCGATTATCATCGCAACTTCCGCGCCTCGCGCCGCTTCCGCGGCCCGGACTATCGCCGCCCGTCCGGCTGGTATGACCATCGCTGGACCTTCGGGGAATTCCTGCCATCCGCCTTCTGGGCACGCGATTACTGGCTGAGCGATTATGGCGCCTATGACCTGCCGCCGCCGCCCTATGGCGCGATGTGGGTGCGGGTGGGCAATGACGCTCTGCTGGTGGACCGGGACAGCGGCGAAGTTATCACCGTCCAATATGACGTGTTTTACTGAGGTTTTTGGCTGGGTGCCGCATTTTCCCGCCCGTGCGGCACCTTTGCCCTTACACCCCGGCCCTTAGCTGCTATAAGCCGCCACCGTTGCCTCCCCCATGGGTTGAGCTTTAGCAAGGTACGGGTTTTCGCATGTCCAACGTCACGGTGATCGGCGCCCAATGGGGCGACGAAGGCAAAGGCAAGATCATCGACTGGCTGTCGAACCGCGCCGACATGGTGGTGCGCTTCCAAGGCGGCAACAATGCCGGCCACACCATTGTGGTGGGGGACAAGACCTACAAGCTGTCGCTGCTGCCGTCCGGCGTGGTGCAGGGCAAGCGCTCTATCATTGGCAATGGCGTGGTGGTGGATCCCTGGTCCCTGCTGGAGGAAATTGCCAAGGTCGGCGCCGCCGGGCTGAGCGTGACACCAGACCTGCTGGTGCTGGCCGAGAATGCCTGTCTGGTCTTGCCGCTGCACCGCGAACTGGATGCGCTGCGCGAGGAAGCCTCTTCGCAGAAGATCGGCACGACTAAGCGCGGCATCGGCCCGACATATGAAGACAAGGTCGGCCGCCGCGCCATCCGCGCCATCGACCTGAAAGACCCCGCCAGCCTGCCCGGCAAGATCGAGCGGCTGCTGGCGCATCACAATGTGCTGCGCCGCGGCTTTGGCGCAGCCGAGGTCGATGCCGGCGCGCTGCTGAAACTGCTGAACGAGATCGCGCCCAAGATCGCACCCTTCCTGGGATCGTCCTGGCGTGAGCTGGACGCGGCCCGCAAGGCCGGCAAGCGCATCCTGTTCGAAGGCGCCCAGGCCGTGCTGCTGGACATCGACCACGGCACCTATCCCTTCGTCACCTCATCCAACACGGTGGCGGGCCAGGCAGCGGCTGGCGCCGGCGTCAGCCCCCGCGCCATCGGCACGGTGCTGGGCATCGTCAAGAGCTATACAACCCGCGTTGGCGAAGGCCCCTTCCCCACCGAACTGAAGGACGCCACCGGCGAAAAGCTGGGCGAGCGCGGCCATGAATTCGGCACTGTCACGGGGCGCAAGCGCCGCTGCGGCTGGTTCGACGCCGTGCTGGTGCGCCAGACCTGCGTCACCGGCGGGGTGGACGGCATCACCCTGACCAAGCTGGACGTGCTGGACGGCTTTGACGAGATCAAGATCTGCGTCGCCTATGAGCTTGACGGACAGACCCTGGATTACCTGCCGGCCGACGCCAACCTGCAGGCCCGGCTGACGCCGGTCTATGAGACCCTGGAAGGCTGGAAGGATACCACGGCCGGCGCGCGCAGCTGGGCCCAGCTTCCCGCCAACGCCATCAAATACGTCAAGCGGGTGGAAGAGCTGATCGGCGCGCCGGTAGCGCTGCTGTCCACCAGCCCCGACCGCGACGACACCATCATGGTGCAAGACCCCTTCGTGGATCGGTAATTAAACGGCCTTATTCGCGGCCGTTGAACACCATGTAGCGAAACTTCCCGCCTGCCGCGACATTGAACAGATGCGGCATGCCGGCTGGGATCTGCACAAAGTCGCCCGTGTGCATCATCATGCTGGTGCCGCCGGCGATGCCGGGTCCGCGCACCTGACCGGGACCGGTTTCGCGCGGACTGGTGATCGTGCCGCCATAGACCAAGGTCGCATCGCCCGACAGCACATGGATGTAATGCGTCCAATGGCTATGGACTTCGGCTTCATTGCCCTTGTCGTTGCGCTCGGCATACTCAAGGAAGTAATTCTCGTGATCCACCGGAAAGGCGGTCTTCACGCCCGGCCCGGGCTGGCTGGTCAGGGCTTCGACCTCCTTGGACGGCATGTATTTGAAGCCTTCGGGCGTGCGGCTGCGCATCGAGGTCTGCGCGGTTGCAGCCGAAACCAGGATCGGCGCCAACAGTGCTGCAGCCAAAATCGCTTTTCTCATTTCCAGTTTTCCTTTTCTAGAATGTCGCGATGGGATTGAGCACCGATCCGGTCCCGCCCGGCACTGCGGCGGGCGACGCGGTGACCAGGAAATCCCAGCGCTTGCGCTTTTCGGCTTCGTGCCCGATCAGTTCCAGGTCCAGATTGTCGAAAATAGGCATGCCCATGGCGACGATGCACAGGGCATGGATGGGCTGGGACACGCCTGTCACGGTCGAGGGGATCACATCCTGCGCCCCGTCGCCGCCCAGAATCGAAACGTCGCGGGCATGCAGCCAGCGGGCGCAAGACATGTGCAGGCCCGCCAGCCCCTCGCCCTGGATCGGCCAGGGGCCCTTGGCATCACGCCGCGCCCAGCGGCCGGTGCGCACGATCATCACATCGCCGGCCTCGACCTTCACGCC
Source organism: Micropepsales bacterium (assembly GCA_038317805.1). Lineage (GTDB taxonomy): Bacteria > Pseudomonadota > Alphaproteobacteria > Micropepsales > Micropepsaceae > Rhizomicrobium. The sequence continues at coordinate 22,779 of JBBQBL010000007.1, read as the reverse complement.
GGCCTTCTTCTCCCAGGCGTCCAGGTCTTCGGGATAGATCGCCGTGCCGGGCTCCAGATATTCGACGCCCTTGTGACGGGCCATGTCCATCAGCACGCCGCGGGTGATGATGCCGTTCTTGAAATTGATGATGCTGTTTTTGCCGGCGCCGTCCTCGGTCACCTCGTCCTGCGAGTAACCGTTGTACATTTTGCGGTCATAGAGGAAGTGGCAGATCGTATCCATGTGGGTATGGACATAGCCGTGATACGAAATGAAGAAGGTATCGCTGGTGCCGCCGATGCCGGCGCTGCCGGGCACCTGGCCGCGGCCCACCCGCGTGGTCTTGCGCACGATGGGGGCAGGATTGTCCACCGCCTCCTTGATCTCGGCATTGCGCGCCATGGAGTAAGACGTGCCTTCGCGCACCGCGCGCAACGCCGACAGGCGTTTCTGCGGCGTGATCAGGTTGACCGCGCCCATCTGGTCGTCGGCGCCCCAACGGTTCCAGTTGGACAGATCTTTTTGCAGCTTCGCAAAATCGTCCGGCGTGGAATCGGCGCGCGGGGTTTGCGCATGGGCCGTTGTCGTGGCCAGCGCGGCGCCAGCGGCCAGTTGCTGCACAGCGCTGCGGCGTGATGGTTTTTCGAACATGGAACCCCTCCCGTTGCCCGCGTGTCCGGGCGTTGGGGCAAGGCTAGCCGGAAAGGGGCGCCCTTCCTAGAAGGAGTGGCCTAGCGGGCCGTGGCCTTGGCCCAGTCCCGGCGCGGCCTTGATCGCCGCCTGAACATAGGCATGGGCCCGCGAAACCGCGTCCTGCATATCGCGACCCTGCGCCAGCCCGCAGGCGATGGCGGTGGCCAGGGTGCAGCCGGTTCCGTGGGTATGGGGCGTGGCCTGACGCGGCGCCTGGAAGTCGGTGAAATCCCCGCCGAACCACAGCGTGTCCCGAACCACGTCACCCTCGTCGTGCCCGCCCTTGAATAGAACGGCGTTGCAGCTCAGCAGCTTGAACACCATGGCGCAATTGCGCAGCCGGTGTTCGCTGACGGGCAGGACACCGGTCAAAGCCTCGGCCTCCGGCAGGTTGGGCGTGATAAGCGCCGCCATCGGCAGCAGCTTTTTCTTCAGTACCGCGATGGCGTCATCGTCCAGCAGGGACGAGCCACCCTTGGCCACCATCACCGGATCCACCACCAGGGGAATGCCGGGCGCATGTTCGGCCAATGTGTCGGCCACCATCTGGGTCATCGCGGCGCTGCCCAGCATGCCGGTCTTGATCGCATCGGCGCCGATATCGGAGAGACAGGCGATGATCTGATCCCGCACCACATCCACCGGCACGATATGCGCGCCGGTGACACCCAGCGTGTTCTGCACCGTGGCGGCGGTGATCGCGGTCTGGGCATAGACGCCAAAGGCCTGGGCGGTCTTGATGTCGGCCTGGATGCCCGCGCCGCCGGACGAATCCGACCCGGCGATGACAAGAATACGGGCAGGTTTCACAGCTTGTACTTTCATGCTTCGACAGGCTCAGCATGAAGAATAGCACAAATCCTCACCCTGAGCCTGTCGAAGGGTGAGGCCAAACTAAATCAGGCCGCCACTTCTTCGATTGCCGAAGCGATCTGGCGCACCACGGCGCGCACGAGTTTTTCGTCCTCGCCTTCGGCCATGACGCGGATCAACGGCTCGGTGCCCGACTTGCGCACCAGGATACGCCCGGTTGAACCCAGTTTGGCATTGGCGGATTCGATGCTGGACTTGACCTTTTCGTCGTCCAGCGGCGAGCCTTTCTTGAAGCGCACATTTTCCAGCACCTGGGGCAGCGGCTCGTACAGATGCGCCGCTTCGCTGGCCGGCTTGTTTTCCTGCGCCAGCACCGCCAGCACCTGCAGCGCCGCCACCAGACCGTCGCCGGTGGTGGAGAAGTCCGACAGAATGATATGGCCGGACTGTTCGCCGCCGACATTGAAGCCGCCCTTGGCCATTTCCTCCAGCACGTAACGATCGCCGACCGCCGAGCGCGCCAGGGACAAATTCAACGTCTTGAGATAGCGGTCGAGGCCCGCATTGGACATCACCGTGCCGACCACGCCGCCGCCCTTGAGCCGCTCGTTCTTCGACCAGCTCTTGGCGATCAGCGCCAGGATCTGGTCGCCATCGATGATGCGGCCATGTTCGTCGGCCATCACCACCCGGTCGGCGTCGCCGTCCAGTGCGATGCCGAAATCGGCGCGCACTTCGCGCACCCGGGCGCACATGGCGGCCGGCGCGGTCGAACCACATTCCTGGTTGATATTGGTGCCGTCCGGGGTCACGCCCATGGTGACGATATCGGCGCCCAGTTCCCACAAAACTTCCGGCGCGACCTTGTAGGCGGCGCCATGGGCGCAATCGATCACGATGCGCAAACCATCCAGCTTCAGATTGCGCGGGAAGGTACGCTTGGCGAATTCGATGTAACGCGCCTGGCTGTCATCGATGCGCTTGGCGCGGCCGATGCGGGCGGACGAAGCCAGGCCCTGTTCCAGGCCGGCGGCCATCAGCGCCTCGATCTCCATTTCCACCGCATCGGACAGTTTTTGCCCGTCGGGTCCGAAGAACTTGATGCCGTTATCCTCAAACGGATTGTGCGAGGCGGTGATCATCACGCCCAGATCGGCGCGCAAGCTGCGCGTCAGCATGGCCACAGCGGGGGTCGGCAGCGGGCCGAACTGGAACACATCCATGCCCACGGCGGTGAAGCCGGAGACCAGCGCGCTTTCAATCATGTAGCCCGACAGGCGGGTGTCCTTGCCGATCACCACCCGGTGGCGATGCTCGCCGCGGGTGAAGATGCGCCCGGCCGCCATGCCCGCCTTCATCGCCACTTCGGGCGTAAGCTTGGCGGTGTTGGTGCGGCCTCGGATGCCGTCGGTGCCGAAATATTTGCGGGTCATGGGAAAGGTCCGGAAAGAATGGCCTGTTTTACCACAAAGTCATTGCCGGGGGTTAACGGTCCTGACCCAACGATTTCAGGACCTTAAGCCCGTCTTTCAGGGGTCCTGGGGCATGGGTGCGGATATAGTCCGCGCCTTGCGCTTCGGCGAACAATTCCGCGGCCAGGCTGGCGGCGCCGGCTTCCCCCGCGGGGCGGTTCACCAGCTTGCGCAGGAAGCCCTTGCGGGACACCGACACCAGGACGGGCAGGCCATAGCGCGCCTTCAGTTCGGGCAGGCGGCGCAGCAAAATAAGTGAATTCTCCGAGTCACTGCCCACGAACTGGCCCATGCCGGGATCCAAGATCAGGCGGTCCCGCGCAATGCCGGCCTTTTCCAGCGCGGCGAGGCGGGCATCGAAGAAGGCGGTGACGCGATCGAAGATTTCGGATGACGCCACCTCGGTGCGTACCGCCACACCGCGTTCCTGCACCATGTGCATCATGACCAGCTTTGCGCTGGACGCGGCCAGATCCGGATAGAGCGCGGCATCGGCAAAGCCGTGAATGTCGTTGAGCATGCCCACGCCTTGCCCTAGCGCCCAGCGCTGCACCGAGGTCGAGAAACTGTCCACCGACAGCGACAATCCCTTTTGCTGCAACAGGGGGATCACCGCGGCCAGGCGCGCGATCTCAATCTCGGCCGTTACCGCTTGCGCATCGGGATTGGACGATGCCGCGCCGATATCGATGATGTCAGCGCCCGATTGCGCCAGCGCCTGGGCGTGGAAGACCGCCGCGCCCGGTTCCATATACCTGCCGCCATCGGAAAAACTGTCGGTGGTGATGTTGAGGATGCCGAGAATTTTCACAGCGAGACGGCCGCGATCACGACGGCCACCGCCAGCGCCGTCAGGCCGCCCAGAAAGGCATTGTCCGCAACCCGCTCCTGCCAGGCGCGCGCGCCCTGGTCGCGGATGGTGAGATAGGCATGCACCACCGCGACGAACAGCAGCGCCGCCGCGGCCCATGCCACCTCGTCGGCATAGGAGCGCACATTGGCGTTGGCCAGCCGCAGGCCGGTGATGATGACAAAACAGATGCCGAGCAGGCTGGTGGAGGCGCTGAGGATGGCAGGCGCACGATTCATGGAGCACCGTTTAGAAGAAAAGCGGCGGCCAAACCACAAACAAAGAGTCACAAACATCAAGGGCGGCCTCATCGAGACCGCCCTTATGAGATCGTATCAATTTGCCATTATCGCGGCTGCGGTTCCGGCGAGATGATCGGACCGGGACCGGAAGGACGGGGCTTGCCCGCCACCGGCACCGAAGTGCCTTCGCCGCGCGCCGGCAGCACCGGGTCCTCGTACGGGGTGCGGACCGGAGGAATACCCTTGAGCAGGGCGTTGATCTCGTCGCCCGTCAGGGTTTCATATTCCAGCAACCCGCGCGCCAGCACGTTCAGATCGCTCTGGCGGGTGGTGAGGATGTCCTTGGCGCGGCTATAGGCCTCGTCGATGATGCGGTGGATTTCCGCATCGATGGTCTGGGCCGTGGCTTCCGAAATATTCTGGGTGCGCGACACACTGTGGCCCAGGAAGACTTCTTCCTGGTTCTCGGCATAGGCGATCGGGCCCAGTTTGTCGGACATGCCAAAGCGCGTGACCATGGCGCGGGCCATGCGGGTGGCCTGCTCGATGTCGCTCTGGGCGCCGGTGGTGACCTTCTCATGGCCGAACACCAGTTCCTCGGCCAGGCGGCCGCCGAACGCCACCGCCAGGTCCGCCAGCATCTTCTGGCGGGTCAGCGACAGGGCGTCGCGTTCGGGCAGGCGCATCACCATGCCCAGCGCGCGGCCGCGCGGGATGATGGTGGCCTTGTGGATCGGGTCGGAGCCTTCGACGCTGATGGCGACGATGGCATGGCCGGCTTCATGGAAGGCGGTGAGCTTCTTTTCCTCGTCGCTCATGGCCATGGAGCGGCGCTCGGCGCCCATCATCACCTTGTCCTTGGCGTCTTCCAGCTCGCTCATGGTGACGACGCGCTTGCCGCGGCGGGCCGCCAGCAACGCACCTTCATTGACCAGATTGGCCAGATCGGCGCCGGAGAAGCCCGGGGTGCCACGCGCGATGGTGCGCGGGTCCACGTCGGGCGCCAGCGGCACCTTGCGCAGATGCACGCGCAGGATCTTCTCGCGGCCGGCCAGGTCGGGGTTCGGCACGACCACATGGCGGTCGAAACGGCCCGGACGCAGCAGCGCCGGGTCCAGAACGTCGGGACGGTTGGTCGCGGCGATCAGGATGACGCTTTCATTGGCTTCGAAACCGTCCATCTCGACCAGGAGCTGGTTGAGGGTCTGTTCGCGTTCATCATTGCCGCCGCCCAGGCCGGCGCCGCGATGGCGGCCGACCGCATCGATTTCATCGATGAAGACGATGCAAGGCGAGTTCTTCTTGGCCTGCTCGAACATGTCGCGCACGCGGCTGGCGCCGACGCCTACGAACATTTCGACAAAGTCCGAACCCGAAATGGTGAAGAAGGGCACATTGGCTTCGCCCGCGATGGCGCGCGCCAGCAAGGTCTTGCCGGTGCCCGGCGGGCCGACCAGCAGCACGCCCTTGGGGATACGGCCGCCCAGGCGCTGGAATTTCTGCGGATCGCGCAGGAAGTCCACGATTTCCTTCAGATCGTCCTTGGCCTCGTCCACGCCGGCCACGTCTTCGAACGTGACGCGCCCCTGGCGCTCGGTCAGGAGTTTGGCGCGCGATTTGCCGAAGCCCATCGCCTTGCCGCCGCCCGACTGCATCTGGCGCAGGAAGAACACCCACACGCCGAAGATCAGCAGCATGGGCGCCCAGCTGACCAGGATGGAGAGGAAATTGATGCCGTCATCGGCAGGCGTGACGGCGGTGTCCACATTATGGGCCTTCAGGGTCGGCCACAGGGTGGTGTCATTGTTGGGGACGGTGGTGGTGAAGGGCTGACCGCTGGTCATCTCGCCCTTCACCGCGTCGCCCTGGAACATCACCTTCTTGACCTGGTTCTGGACCACCAGCTCGGTGAACTTGGAATAGCTGACCGGCGAGGTGGCCGTGTGCGGCCCCGTTCCCTGGAACAGGTTGAACAGGAAAACCAGCAGTAGCGCGATGACGATCCACAGCGCGAGATTTCTCAGGTTATTCAAAGGCCGTCCTTCTCTACTTGCCGGGATAAACCGAGCACCCGCCCTTTACATAGATAGGACGGTTTTAGCGCATTGCCAGCCATCAAAACGTTAAGAGTTTTGAGGGCCTCCCGCAACACAGCATGAACCCTCGCCGTCAGGCCTTGCGGACGGAACTCCCCGTTTTCCTTGGACTTTCGGGGCTGAGCCACAGCGCGCCGCCGCCAAAATCTTTCCCGCGCCTGCCCGCCGGGCGAATGTGACAGCCGTGCAGCGTCGCGCCGGCGCCCAGCCCGGCGCCGCCGATCTGGTCGAAAAGCCGCTCCAGCGACTCAAATCTTGGCCTGTATGCCTGGCCGGAAACCGCCATCAGGACCGCCGCCAGGGCGCGCAAACCCACTTCGCGCGGCGCCGCCGCCAGCACGGCAGGATCGAGCAGCACCCCGCCATCGCCTGCCCGCACCGCGCGCACCAGAACCGCTTCGGTGACGATCTCCAGGCTTTCGCGGGCGCGGGCCAGATGCGCGGCGGCCGATGCAATGCGCTCCACCGTCAACCCCGCATCGGCCAGCGCGACAAGCGCTTTTCGGATTTTCACCCGGTCGAAGGCGATATCCTCGTTCATCGGATCATCCAGCCAGGAATGCCCGCGGGCCTTCAGATCGGCGCGCAATTCGGCGCGGCGAAACATCAGGAGCGGGCGCGCCACCACAAGGTCCGCAAAACCTGGCACCGGCCAGGGCGCGCGCGCGCGCATCGCGGCCAGTCCGTCCAGCCCGCTGCCACGCGCCAGGCGCAGCAGGAATGTCTCGGCCTGGTCGTCGCTGGTGTGACCCACCAAGAGGGTTGTGATCTTCTGCCGGGTCATCCACTCGCCCAACAGGCGATAGCGCGCCTCTCGCGCCGCCGCTTCGATACCGCTTTTGGGTTTGACGCCGGTCCATTTCAGAACCTGCGCCTTCAGCCCTGCCTGTTTCGCCCAGGCGGCAACCTGCTTGGCATCCCTGGCGGACGATTTGCGCAAACCATGATCCACCGTCAGCACCACCGGCGGCGTTGATTTGCGCTGCTCTGCAAAAGCGCGCAGCAGATGCATCAGGGCCAGGGAGTCGCTGCCGCCCGATACGGCAACAGCAATGGCGCCATCATGGCCCGCCATCGCGGCAGCGAAAGCATCGCTTAACTTACTTGCTGCAGGCCGTTTTGCGGAGGTTCGCGGCCTGGGCGAGGGTTTGCGGGCTGGCGTTCGGATATTTCGACTTGATGAGGCCAAGCGTGGTGCAGCCTTCCGATTTCTGGCCCATGCCCATGAAGGACTGTGCCAGCTTGAGCATAGCGTCGGGCGCGCGCGTTGACTTGGGGTATTTCTTGATCACCTCGGCGAAGGTGCGCGCCGCGGGGGCATAGTCCTGGCGGATGAAGCTTATGTTCGCCACCCAGTAGATGGCCTGTGGCGACAGGTCGGTATCGCCGGGATTGGCGTCGGCATAGGCGCGAAACGCCGCCGAGGCTTCGTCATACTGGGCCCGGCCCATCAAATTCATCGCCTGGTCGTACTGGGCCGTGTTGGGCGGCGGCGCCAGCGAGCCGTTCAGCGGCGCGCCATCGCCGGGACCCGACGGCAGGGTGCCCAGGGTGCCGGGCGGACGGCCGCGACCTGAAAAATTGGAGGGGGGGGCGTCGGGCGCGGCATTGAAGCCGCCGCCATTGCCGCTGGCGTCGATGGTGCCCGGGCCAGCACCGATCGGCGGCAGGGGATCACCGGGACGCATCTGGGAATAAGGCTGCGGCGCCATCGCGGGCTGGCCGGCCGATTGCGTGCCGGCTGCGGCGCAGTTTATGGAATCGCCCGCGCCCAGCTGCTGCGCCGACAGGGTGCAGAGCCGGTAGGCAAAATCCTTCTGCATCTTGTCGATCTTGTCGTTCTGGATCTGGATCTGGTGAGTCAGCTCTTCATTGGTGCCGGTGGCCTGGGTAAGGCTCTGGGTGAGGCCCTGGACCTTGTCCTCGAGCGTCTTGATACGGGCATCCTGCTGCTGGGCGGTGTCCTGCAGCTCGCGCACCCCGTTGGTCTGGAAGGCTTCGCGCGCCTTTTCCTCATCGCTGGGACCAAACAGCTGGGCGCTGGCAGGGGCGCAGAAGAGTGAAAGCGCCAGAACCGAAACCGCGATGCGCTGGATCATGACAAAAGACCTCTAAAAGCAAAAAGGGGCGCGGGAGTAATCCCACGCCCCCCTTGCGCAACTAACGCAAGTTACGAATTGGCACCGCCGGTAATGACGGTAACGCCGCGGCGGTTCTGCGCCCAGCAACCCTCATTCGACTCGGTGCAGACCGGACGTTCCTTGCCGTAAGAGATGGTTTCGACGCGGCCGGTGGAGACACCTTGGCTGACCAGATACTCCTTCACCGCATTGGCGCGGCGGGCACCCAGCGCCAGGTTGTATTCGCGGGTGCCGCGTTCGTCGGCATGACCTTCAACAGAGACGCGCACCGACGGATACTTGGCGAGCCAGGCGGCCTGACGGCCCAGGATGCCCTTGTCGGTGTCCTGAATGCTGTACTCGTTGTAGCCGAAATGGACGGTGTCGCCGACATTGACGCGGAAGTCCTCGGCGCTGCCGGGCAGGATCGAGGAGGTGACCGGGGCGGCCATCGGGGCCGGCGGCGGGGCCGGCGGCGGAGCAGTGTTCACGGCTTCCTGCTTGTGCGTGCAGGCGCCCAGAATGAGGGCCGCCGACAGGCAGGCAAATTTCAGAGAACGGGAAAATGACGTCATGACTGGAATCTCCTGGCAGCGAGACCGCGGTGCGACGGCGACAACGCTTTAAGAACAAAGACGCACCTGAATCGAGAAACGCATTAAGTGGGCAAAAGAACCAAAAATTGCGTTCGAAATTAGACCAATCCTAGGAAAACTCCCCTACTGGATCAAGGGTGACCAAGCCGGATCTGAGGCCGAACCGGGGGTCAGCACCCGCCGCTCGTTGCGCCCGGTCACATCGACCGACCAGATGGAGGAGCCGCGGCCGCCGGGAGCCTCCCGGCCGAACATCAGGACCCGGCCATTGGGCGCCCAGGTGGGCCCCTCGTCCCGACCCCCATTGGTGATAATCCGTTCGCCCGAACCGTCAGCGCGCATCACCCCGATGCTGAACTGGACCCCCTGGCGGCGGGTAAAGGCGATCAGGTCGCCGCGCGGCGACCAGACCGGGGTGCCGTTGGCGCCCTGGCCGAAGCTGATGCGGCGCTGGCCCGAACCGTCCACATTCATCACATAGATCTGCTGGCCGCCGCCGCGGTCCGATTCAAAGACGATCTGCTTGCCGTCGGGCGAAAAGCTGGGGGCGGTGTCGATGCCCGGATCGGTCGTCAGCCGGCGCATGGCGCGGCTGCGCAGATCCATCACATAGACGTCGGAATTGCCGCCGGTCTCCAGGGTCAGCGCCACCATGTTGCCATCGGGCGAAAAGCGGGGCGAGAAGGTCATGTTGGGGAAATCGCCCAGCCGCTCCTGCTTGCCGGTTTCGATGTCGAACAGGTACACGCGCGGCTTGCCCCCGATATAGGACATGTAGGCGATCATCTGCGCGGTCGGATTGAAGCGGGGCGTCAGCACCATATAATCGCCGCGGGTCAGGAAGATGGGATTGGCGCCATCCTCGTCCATGATCGCCAGCCGCTTGACCCGCTTGATGGCGGGCCCGCTCTCCGAGATGAAGACGATGCGGGTATCGAAATAGCCTTTTTCGCCTGTGATGCGCTCATAAATGGCGTCCGACACCATATGGGCGATGCGCCGCCAGTTCTCGGGCGTGGTGAAGAATTGCAGCCCCAGCATCTGGCTTTGACCGAAAACGTCCCACAGGCGGAAATCCACGCGCAACCTTCCGTCGGGCTGCTGGGTCACCTGGCCCGTCACCAGCCCTTGAGCGGTGATGGCGCGCCAGCTGGCGAAGTTGGGCACGGCATTGATGTTGGTGACGTGCTCGGCAAAGCCGCGCGGGTCCAGAGGACGGAACAGGCCGGAGCGTTCCAGGTCGGCGCGTACCACGCCGGCGACATTGGCGCCCACCTGGGGGTCGCCCAGGAAATCGGGAATGGCGATGGGCAAGGGCTGGGCGTTGCCCTGGGTCACGTCGACCTGCAACGCGGCGTATGCGGGGGCCGTCCAAAGGGCCGCCAACGCGGCAAACAGAACCAGAAATTTCTTCATGCTGTTCTCCAGCGAATATTGAACGTCAGTAACATGGCTCCAACATGGCAAGGCCCTGATGGTTCCACGATAACTTTCTACCCTATTGGCCCATCATCTGGCGCGGATCAAAGCGCAAGGGATTGATTTCCCGCCACAAAGCATAGCGGTCCGGCGGCAGCCGGTAAGGCTGGCACTGATAGATGGCGCGGCTGGCCGCTTCCGCGGCGGCGCGGGTATAGCCGTTGCCGGCGGCCTGCGCCGCCGTACCTGGCGTCATCTGCAAGCGTCCCACCGAGCCGTCGGGGTTCAGAGACAGGTCGTAGTCCACAATCAGGTCACGCGCATCGGGCGCGCCGGTGGGCGGCGACCAGCAGCGATAGATCTGACTCTTGAGCGCATCCGCGATGTCGGCCGTCATCTGATTGCCCGCGCCGATGCCCTGGATCACACGCGGGCCGGCCTTGGCGGTCTTCACCGGCTTTTCCGGCGCGGTCAGCTTGTTGAGCAAGGCATTAAAGTCCTGCGCCATCTGCTTCTTGGTGGGCTGGGGCTTTTCCACCGGCACCGGCTTTTCCTTGGCGATCTTGAAATCGGGCACCGGCGGCTCCGGCGCGGGCTCGACTTCCTGCATGGTGGGCTCGGGGGGCGCTTCCATCGCCGGCGGCGGGGGCATGTCCATCTTTTCCGGCTCGGGCGTGGGCGGGGCCTGGGCGGCAACATTGGTCGTATCGGCGATGGTCACCAGGTCCACCGGCACGACATGGCTGTCTTCGGGCGTGTCGAAGCTGCGGTGAAAGGTGATCAGGGCGGTGGCCAGGATCAGGCCATGGAACAGCAGCGAACCCACGATGCTGTAGCTGGGTCCGCGCGCCGTGGTGGGGCGCAAACGCCGCATGGGGACTTGCGCCGCCACCTTACGGCGCGTCGGGCTTGGGCTTTGCGACATCGGTAACCAGTCCGATATGGGTGAAACCGCTGGCGGCGAGGATGCCCATCACTTCCATCACCTTGCCGTAATTGGCCTGGGTATCGCCGCGCACGAAGATGCGCTGGTTGTAGCCGTTGGAGGCGATGGCGGTGAGCTTGTCGACCAGGGCGGCTTCGGGCACCTGCTCCTTCTGCAGGAAGATGGCGCCATCGCGCCGCACCGTGATGGACAAGGGCTCGCGGTCCTGGCCCAGCGCCGGCGCTTTGGTCTTGGGCAGGTCCACCGGCACGCCCACCGTGAGCAGGGGCGCGGTGACCATGAACACGATCAGCAGCACCAACATCACGTCCACAAAGGGCGTGACATTGATTTCCGCCATGACGCGCCGGCGCATCCGGCCGCGTCCGCGCGAAGAGGTATGCTGGATACCACCCGCCATCAGCGGACCTTTTCGTCGAGCTGGCGCGACAGGATGGCGGAGAACTCGTCCGCGAAGGCGTCGAGCTGATTCACATACCGGCCGATCTCGGCCACGAAGCGGTTGTAAAAGATGACCGCGGGAATGGCGGCGAGCAGGCCCATGGCGGTGGCAAACAGGGCTTCGGCGATGCCCGGCGCCACCACGGCCAATGTCGTGTCATGGCGCGCGGCGATGGCCGAGAAGCTGTTCATGATGCCCCACACCGTGCCGAACAGGCCGACGAAAGGCGAGACCGAGCCGATGGTGGCCAGCATGCCCAGATTCTTTTCGATGCCGTCCACCTCGCGCAGGATGGTGACGCTCATCGCCTTGTCGATGCGCTCCTTCACGCCGCCGATCATGGATTCGCGCAAGGGGTTGGCGCCTTCAAAGGCGCGGCGCCATTCGCGCAGGCCTGCGATGAACATGGCGGCCAGGGGATGATCGTTGCGGGCGGCGTACTGCTGGTACAGTTCGTCCAGCGACTGACCGGACCAGAACAGCTTCTCGAACCGCCGCGCCTTGCGCTTGAGGTTTGAGAGCGTGACCAGCTTGTTGAAGATGATGGTCCAGGACCATAGCGAGGCCACCAGCAAAAGGACCATCACCGCCTTCACGATGATGTCGGCGCGGATGAACATGGAAACGATGGAGAAGCTGCCCAGCACGTCCGTCGCCGATCCGTTGCTGGCAGCGACGCCGGGCGGCGGCGCAAGGGACTGGGACTCGGCCGCAGCGCCGACCGGGGCCGCGATTGGGGCGCTCTGGACGCCCTGTGCCAGCGCCATGGTTGGGGCGGCAACCAGAATCAGGAAAGCGGCGACGATCTGCTTGATCATGGAAAAACCTTTTGGCGCCAACGGACTATGACAGGTTCATGGCCCGGGATGGTGGCCGGAATATGACGATTATTCTCAAGTTTCTTCTGCGGTTACGTACGGTGCAAGAGTCTCGAGCACGTTTTTGGGCAACCGGCATAACTTCCCCGTTAACGTGATCATGCAGGCTTCGATCCGTCCTTCGACCAGCAGCATTTCGCCACAGAAGATCCTTTGCACCACGTTGATCCGCGCCCCGGACATGCCGGTCAGCACCGAATGGACCGCGATCTGGTCGTCCAGCCTGGCGGGACGGTGATATTCCACGGCAATGCGGCGCAGGGCCCAGGCTGAAGGCTCTTCGTCATCCAGGTTGGCGCGGGAAATACCGGCCAGGCGGAAGAATTCGGTGCGGCCACGCTCCATGTAGCGCAGGTAATTGGCGTGATAGACCACGCCCGACAGGTCGGTATCCTCGTAATAGACGGCGATTGGCAGGATGTGCGTCTTGCCGTCGAACGTCCCCAAACCCTTTACAGAGGGGCCTTTCAAATCAGTCATCCTCGTCGCCCGTGAAAAGGCTGGTCTGGGCGGCAGATTGGGCGGGCAAAGTTAACCCCAGATGATCAAACGCGGCTTTGGTCAGCATGCGGCCGCGAGGGGTCCGCTGCACCAGCCCCTGCTGCATCAGGTAAGGCTCGACAATATCCTCGATGGCGTCGCGCGCCTCGCCCAGCGCGGCGGCGATGGTTTCGATGCCCACTGGGCCGCCGCTGAAATTCTCGGCAATCAGGGTCAGATAGTGGCGGTCGAAGGCATCGAGCCCCTTGGCATCCACTTCCAGCCTTGTCAGTGCGGCATCGGCGGTCTTGGCGTCCACGCTGGTATGCTTGGCGACGGCGGCGAAGTCGCGCACCCGCTTGAGCAGGCGCCCGGCGATGCGCGGCGTGCCGCGCGAACGGGCCGCGATCTCGCGCGCCCCATCGCGGGTCAGGTTGAAGCCCAGCACCTTGGCGCCGCGCTCGACGATCGAAAGCAGTTCATCGGGGGTATAGAAATTCAGCCGCACCGGAATGCCGAAACGATCGCGCAGCGGCGTGGTGATCAGGCCGGAACGGGTGGTGGCGCCAACCAGCGTGAAAGGCGCCAGCTGGATTTTCACCGAGCGCGCCGAAGGCCCCTCGCCGATCACCAGATCGAGTTCGTAATCTTCCATCGCGGGATATAGGATTTCCTCCACCGCCGGATTGAGGCGATGGATTTCATCGATGAACAGAACGTCGCGCGGTTCCAGGTTCGTCAGAATGGCGGCAAGATCGCCGGCCTTGGCCAGCACCGGCCCGGATGTGGAGCGGAAATTCACGCCCAGCTCGCGCGCCACGATCTGCGCCAACGTCGTCTTGCCCAGACCGGGCGGGCCGTGAAACAGCACATGATCCAGCGCTTCGGCGCGCGCCTTGGCGGCATCGATGAAGATGGAAAGATTTTCCCGCGCCTGTTGCTGGCCGACGAAATCGGCCAGCCGCTTGGGACGCAGGGAGGCTTCCAGCGTGTCGTCTTCACTGCGCTCGGGCGCGACGATGCGTTTTTCACTCATCGTGCCATGCCCTTCAACGCTTCACGGATCAGGGCGCCGGTTTCGGTTTCCTCGCCCAGCGCCTGCACCGCACGCGCCACCGCTTCGGCAGCTCGCACATCGCTGTAGCCCAGATGTACCAGCGCCGACACCGCTTCACTTTCAGGGCCGCGCGGCGCGCGTGCCAAAGCAACAGCACCGCCGTCTTCCGCGCCCAGCATCATGGAAGGCGCCTTGTCTTTCAGTTCGGTGGCGATGCGCAGCGCCAGCTTGGGGCCCACGCCAGGGGCGCGGCCGATCATCGCCTTGTCACCCAGCGCCAACGCGCGCTGCAAATCGCGCGGCGACAGCGTGGACAGCACCGCCAGCGCCACCTTGCCGCCGACATTCTGCACCGTCTGCAACAGGCGAAACCATTCGCGTTCCTCGGCGCTACCAAAGCCGTACAGCTTGATGGCATCGTCGCTGACTTTCATCTCGATCATCAGGCTGGCGGGCGCGCCCACCGACAATCGCGACAAAGTCGAAGCCGGGCACTGCACCAGATAGCCGACACCGTTCACGTCCAGGATCACCGTATCGTCGGTGATGGAATCCACGATGCCGGTCAGTTTCCCGATCACGATGCCACCACGATACGCGCGCGCGTCGTCGACAGATGGGCGTGGGCGATGGCGCAGGCCAGGGCATCGGCGGCATCGGCTTGGGTCACGCCGCAGGCCGGCAGCAACCGCTTGACCATGAACTGCACCTGTTCCTTGCCGGCATGCCCGGCGCCCACCACGCTCTTCTTGATGTGGTTGGGGGCATATTCGGCGATCTCAAGCCCGGCTTGCGCCGCCGCCAGCAGCGCCACGGCGCGGGCATGGCCCAGCTTCAGCGCGGCCTGGGGGTCGCGGGCGACAAAGGCCTGTTCGACGGCGATAGCCGCCGGCAAATGCTGGGCGATGATCGCCGCCAATTCGCGGTGCAGGGTCATCAGCCGCACCCCCAGCCCGGCGGCCGGCTTGGTGGCGATCACGCCATGGGCGATATGGGAAAGGCGCGAACCCGATACATCGATCACGCCCCAGCCCATCTGGGCCAGGCCCGGGTCCAGGCCAAGGATGCGAATCGACAGGGTCATGGGCCGTTTGTACCCTTTATGTTCGGCCGCCGCCTACTGGAGCTTGGCGAAATCCAGCATGGCCAGGGCGATTTCCCGCTCGCCCATCACCACCTGGCTGGCGCCCAGGGTCAGCAGGTGATCGACCTCGGCGTCGTAGTGCCCCCGGGCGATGATGGTCAGGTTCGGGTTGATCCGGCGGGCCTGCTGCACGATCTGGCCGGCCTCGAAGGCCTGGGGGATGGCGACGAACAGCAGCCGCGCCGCCGCCAGATTGGTCGCCCCCAGCACATCGGCGCGCGCGCCATTGCCCCGGATATGCTCGACATCCGGATCGCCCACCACGCCTTCCTCCACCACCAGCAGCGGCATGCGGTCCTTCAGGCCCGCGGCGATGACATGGCCCACCCGGCCAAAGCCCACCACCACCGCGTGATCCTTCAGGGTCGTGAGCAGCGGCGCCGGCCGCGGCGCATGCTCGGGCGCAGGTGCGGCCTT
The DNA here is from genome assembly GCA_038317805.1 of Micropepsales bacterium. Classification (GTDB taxonomy): domain Bacteria; phylum Pseudomonadota; class Alphaproteobacteria; order Micropepsales; family Micropepsaceae; genus Rhizomicrobium. The sequence goes on along the minus strand of JBBQBL010000007.1, from coordinate 7,132 downwards.
CACTTCGTGGCGAACCGCCCAGCCGAACAGTAGCGGGTTCAGGAAGATGGACAGGATGGAAGCGCCCAGCACCAGGGCGCGCGCGTCTTCCGTCATCAGGCCCAATCGCACGCCCAGATCGGCCAGGATGAAGGAGAATTCGCCGATCTGCGCCAGGGAGACGGCGATGGTGAGCGCGCCGCTGCGCGCCACGCCGAACAGACGCAGCAGCAGATAACAAAGAACGCCGCCTGCCAGCACGATGGCAAAAGTCGCGCCCAGCGCCAGAGGCTGTTCGATCACCACGCGGGGGTTGAACAGCATGCCGACCGACACAAAGAACAGGACCGCAAAAGCATCGCGCAGCGGCAGGGATTCCTCGGCGGCGCGCTGCGACAGGGGCGAGCCCGCCAGGATCATGCCGCCGAAGAAGGCGCCCAGCGCGATGGAGACGCCGAACAGGAAGGCGGCGCTGAACGCCACGCCCAGCGCCACCGACAGCACCGCCAGGCGGAACAGCTCCCGGGAGCCGGTATGGGCGATATAGTGCAGGATCGCCGGTATCACGCGCCGGCCGACCACCAGCATCAGCGCGGCGAACAGTCCCAGCTTGCCGAAAGTCCAGGCCAGTTCGCGCACCAGGATCTGCGGATCGACCGCGCCGCCCTTGAGCAGGTTGGCCAGCGGCGGCAGCACCACCAGCACCAGCACGGTGAGCAGGTCCTGCACCACCAGCCAGCCGATGGCGATGCGGCCGCGGTCGCTTTCCACCAGCCGCCGGTCCTGCAAGGCGCGCATCACCACGACGGTGGAGGCGACCGACAGCGAAATGCCGAACACCAGCCCCTGCCCCCAGCTCCAGCCGAAGGCGAGACCGGCACAGAGCCCCAGCCCCGTAACGGCGACCATCTGCAATATCGCGCCGGGAGCAGCGGTGCCTTTGACCGCCATCAGGTCGTGCGGCTTGAAATGCAGGCCGACGCCGAACATCAGCAGGACCACGCCGATATCGGCCATTTCCAGGGTCAGCTTCTGGTCGATCACCAGGCCCGGACTGAACGGCCCCAGCACCACGCCGGCCAGCAGGTAACCCACCAGCGGCGGCAGGCCGAAACGCTGCACCAGGGTGCCCAGCAGAAAGGCCAGCCCGATGCCGATGACCAGGACGCCGATCAGGGGAGACATGTGTTCCATGCTGCCACTATAGGGCGGCAGCATGGCCATGGAATGGCAATATCCGCCCTAGCGGCAGACCAGCGAGCCGTTGCGGTTTTCCGCCTGGTTGGACGGGCAATTGCGCATGTCCAGGACGGTGGAATTCATGCGCCCGTCGGCCGTGCGGCATTCGGCATGGAAAACATCTCCGCGCATGCCGCCGCCGCGGCAGGACTGCGCCCAGGAACCGCCCGGCGCACCGCCGCCAAAGCCCTGCCCCCCGCCATAGCCGCCGCCGCCGCCGGACATGATCTGGTCGGCACGGCGCATATCGTCGTCATTGCAGCGATTGGCATTGTTGATGCGCTGGCCGCGCGCGCCATACTGCACCACACAGCCGCCGCCGACCGTGACGATGGTGCTGCCATCCCGCATGGGAATGGTGTCGCCGCCGCGCTGGGCGGACGCCGCACCCGCGGACAGGATCAAAACAGCAGATGCGATCGCAAAGGTGATTTTCATGACAGGCCCCGGATGATTTCCCCGGACGCAGTGTGAGCGCGATTGTTACGCAACGTCAAGAAATGACGCGCAATCACCCAGCCGTGCGCCACGGCGCGAGGGATTTTGGGACGTGAGCAGGAGCGTCGCGCGGAGCGGGCTTAACGCCCGTGAGCACGCGCGACGAACTCACGGCCCAAAAGGACCGCGCCCCTTAACCGGAAAGCTTCGCCATGAGGGCGTCGCTGAATTCGTAGTTTCCATAGACGTTCTGCACATCGTCGTGGTCGTCCAGGACCTCGATCAGCTTCATCAGGGTCTCGCCAGCGTCATCGGGCACCGCCACGGTGTTCTGGGGCCGCCAGATGATGGCGGCGCTGGCGGGCGCACCCAGCCTGGCTTCCAGCGCATCGCGCACGGTGGCGAAGTCTTCCATCCCGGTGAGGAATTCATGGCCTTCGGCGGTGGAGACGCATTCGTTGGCGCCGCATTCCAGGGCAGCTTCCAGCATCGCGTCTTCGCTGCCCTTGTCGGCGGGATAGGAGACGACGCCGACATGGTCGAACATGAAACTGACCGAGCCGGTCTCGCCCATCGACCCGCCATACTTGGAGAAAGCGGCGCGCACGTCGGCGCTGGTGCGGTTGCGATTGTCGGTCATGGTCTCGACGATAATGGCGGTGCCGCCCGGGCCGCGGCCCTCATAACGGATCTCGTCGTAATTCTCGGCATCGCCGCCGGTCGCCTTGGCAATGGCGCGGGCGATATTGTCCTTGGGGACAGATTCCTGTTTGGCGGCGATGATGGCGGTGCGCAGGCGCGGATTGTGCGCCGGGTCGGGCAAGCCCGACTTGGCCGCCACGGTGATTTCGCGGGAGAGCTTGGCAAAGAGCTTGGAGCGCTCCTTGTCCTGCTTGCCCTTGCGGAACATGATGTTCTTGAACTGACTATGGCCGGCCATCTGGTCTTTTCCCTGTTGGCCGGTGAGATACTCGCGTCCGGGGCCTCTTTTCAAGCCCGCCGGCCCCCGGGCAGGATAGCCGCCATTTTAAACCGTCCCATTTCCAAGGAGCCGCCATGACCCAGCTCGCCACGGATCCGCTTACCCTTGTCCATCTGGCCATTTGCCTGGCCGCCATCGCCACCGGCCTGCCGGTACTGGCCGCCATGGTGAAGGGCCGCACCCCCGTTACCCTGACCGGCATTTTCCTGGGCCTGACGGTGCTGGTCAGCGTCACCGGCTTTCTGTTCAAGAATGCCAGCATCACCCCTGCCATGGTGATCGGCGCCATCTCGCTGATCATCCTGGCCGTGGCGCTGTTCGCCATCTATGGACGCCACCTGGCCGGGCGCTGGCGCCCTGTCTATGTGATCACCGCCACCCTGGCGCTGTATCTCAATGTCTTCGTGCTGGTGATCCAGTCCTTCATCAAGATCCCGGCGCTGCATGCCCTGGCGCCCAGCATCCCGCCCGCAGGCCCGGTGTTCGGCGCGGTGCAAGGCGTGGTGCTGATCGCCTTTGTCGTGGCAGGATGGAAAGCTGTCAAAGCAGGACCCGTGAATTCATGAAGTCATTTATCGCAGCTGCCGCCGCCCTGATCCTGGCAACCCCGGCATATGCCGAACTGCCTTTCGTCAAGGAGCGCGCCGAATGGAGCGTGCCGCAAAAGCCGTTCCATGTGATCGGCAACATCTATTATGTCGGCATGGCGGGGGTCAGCGCGTTCCTGATCGTGACGCCCAAGGGCAACATCCTGACCGATGGCGGCTTGCCGGAAAGCGCTCCCTTCATCGAGAAGAACATCCAGGCGCTGGGCTTCAAGCTGTCGGACGTGAAATACCTGCTCAACAGCCACGCCCATTTCGATCATTCCGGCGGGCTGGCGAAACTGAAAGCCGACACGGGCGCGAAATTCGTCGCCAGCACTGGCGATGCGCCCTTCCTGGAAAGCGGCCATATCCCGTACGGCCCCTCCTCGCTGATCGACACCACGCCGGTCAAGGTCGACCGCAAGGTGAAGGATGGCGATACCATCAGCCTGGGCGGCGTCACCCTGACGGCCAATGTCATGCCCGGCCACACCAAAGGCTGCACCACCTGGACCATGCCGCTGGTGGAGGCGGGCGTGACCCACAAGGTGATGTTCTTCTGCTCCATCAGCGTGGCGGGCAACCCCATCGCCGGCAAGCTGGCCTATCCCACCATCGTGTCCGACTATCGCGCCAGCTTCGCGCGGCTGAAGAAGATGGACGCCGATATCTTCCTGGCGCCGCATGGCGGGCAGTTCCACATGGAAGAGAAGCTGGCCAGGGTGAACCCCGGCGCGCCCAATCCCTTCATCGACGCCAAGGAATTGCCGGACATGGTGCAGAAGGCGGAAGCGGCCTTCAAAAAGGACCTGGCCCGCCAGCAGGCCGGCGGGGCGGCCTATGTTCCGCGATAAAGGCGCTTCCTAACGCGCGCGGCCGCTATAGTCTGACCGCGCGGTAAGCGCGAGCTTTGGCTTTGCTGGACAGGCAGACGCAACGTCCAATGCCACGCGCAACCTGGCGCCGCCGCGCGAGTGGTGCGGTGCTGGCGCTGCTGGTGCAAGCCGCATTCTTGCTGCTGGTGTTGCTGACACCGTCGCGGATGGTTCGGCCGGCGATCGAGCGTGAAACGCTCCTGCTATTGCCACCGATTGCGCCGCCCAAGCCGACCACCATTGATGCAAGCGCGCCAGCGCCATTCAGCACCGCGCCACCCATCGTGCCGTCGCCGCCCTCGTCTCCACCCGTCATGATCGCGCCGCTGGCGCCGCCCGGCGGCATCGCCGGCTTTGGCCGCTCGCTGTTCGGCTGCGCGCCGGAGCATTATGCCGAGCTGACGCCGGACGAACGCGCCCATTGTCCCAAACCCGGCGAAGGCATGGCGAAAAGAGACGACCGTGATTTAGCAACCCCGCCGCGCAGCCACGCCAAGGACGAAGCGCTTTGGCAGGAGCAGTATGCCGAGAGTCACTATGCACCCGCCGTCTGCCCGCTCGGCGACGGACCGGGTGCCGTGGCACGTTGCGTGTTGGAACAGGCAAAGGCCGAGAACCATCGGCGCGCCGATGCCTGGCAAAAGATCGAAGAGCAAAAAGCGGCAAGGCTTCAGGAACCCAAGCGTCCCGTGCCCAATATCGACGTGCGGCGAAACTAGGCGAAGCTATAGGCATCCATGCGCAACGATCCGAAGGTGGCGCTGTTGTGCATCCGCTCGGCCTTGCCGCCGGCGCCCAGCGCGACGAACAGCGGCATGAAATGGTCCTCGGTGGGCTGGGCCTGAACCGCGTGCGGCGCCTGGGTGCGATAGTTGGCCAGTGCCGCCGCATCGCCCGCCATCAGCTTTTCGTGCATCCACTCCGAGAATTGCCGCGACCAATCCGGTTCGGGCGCGCCCGGCGGTGCAATGCGGCGCAGATTGTGAACGAAGCCACCCGATCCCATCACCAGAACATCGTCGTCGCGCAATTTCGCGAGGCTGCGACCCAGCGCGATGTGATGGCCGGCACCTTTGTGGCTTTGCACCGAAAGCTGCACCACCGGCACATCGGCCTGCGGATACATCAGCATCAGCGGCACCCAGGCGCCGTGATCCAGTCCCCGTACGGTATCCACCTTGCCGCCGGTCAGGGCGGTGATCTCGCGCGCCAGCAGCGCGTCCCCGGGCGCCGGATAGCGGATGTCGTAGAGCGCCTGCGGGAAGCCGCCAAAGTCATGGATCGTGTCGTTGATGGGGACGGCAGTGGCCTGTGGCATATCGGTATCCCAGTGTGCCGAAGCGATCACAATGGCGCGCGGCTTACCAAGCGTCTGTCCCAACCCGCGCAAAAAATCGCGCGCCGGCACGTCGTCAAATGGCAGGGTGGGCGCCCCATGCGAGACAAATAAAGCTGGCAACATCAGGGCACCGCAAAAGCTGCAACCGGGACATCGGCACCCGGGTGCGGTTTTTCAACCGCGTCTAAAGCTCCGGCAGCGTCTGTTTCAACCGTCCGCCCACGCGCACAGGCTCGATGCGCGTCGCAAGTCCCTTGGGGCCCGTCGTCACGAACACGCCGCACAGGGTGGCGGGACCGGTGGCAGGGGTGAAACGCTGGGAGGAAATCTTGCGGGTGAAGCGCTGCAGCGGCTCGGCCTTGTCCATGCCGATCACCGAATCGTAATCGGCGCAGGCGCCGGCATCGGTCTGATAAGCGGTACCGCCAGGCAGGATCTGCGCATCGGCGGTGGGGACATGCTGATGCGTACCGACAACAAAACTGGCGCGGCCGTCGCAGAAATGGCCCATCGCCATCTTCTCGGATGTCGCCTCGCAATGCATGTCCACCACGATGGCGTCGGCGCCTTCGCCCAGGGGGCAGGCGTTGAGTTCGCGGTCAACCGCGGCAAAGGGATCGTCCAGCGCGTCCATGAACACCCGGCCCATGGCATTGATCACCAGCACGCTGCCGGCCGGCGTCTGATACAGGTTGGCGCCGCGACCCGGCGTGCCCGCAGGGTAATTGGCGGGCCGCAGGATGCGATCCTCGCTATCGATATAGGTGAATATCTCTCTCTGGTCGGCCCAGTGATTGCCGGTGGAGATAACGTCCACCCCGATGCCGAAGAATTCCTCGGCGATGGCGCGGGTGATGCCGAAGCCGCCGGCGGCATTCTCGCCATTGGCGATGACCAGATCGAGCTTCAGGGATTGGCGCAGGCGCGGCAGCTGCGCATACAGCGCGTCGCGCCCCGGCTTGCCGATAATGTCGCCTAGAAAAAGAATGTTCATCGAAAACGCCTGATGCCCTGCTCGGTAAGGACCATGTCGAGGGTCCTATCATGCGTCTCATGCGGAATCGAATCCGCCTCCTGCCCGGCATAGGCGATGCCGATGGCGGGCACCTTCAAGGCCGCCAGGGTGCGGTCGTAAAAGCCGCCGCCATAACCCAGCCGGTGGCCTTGGGCATCAAAGGCCAGCAGCGGCACCAGCAGCACATCGGGCACCGCACGCGGCCAATGGGACAGCGGCTCGGGAATGCCAAAACTGCCGGGCTCCAACACTTCCCCGTCGGGCACATGATGAAATTCCAGCGGCTGGTCCTTGATGACGCGGGGAAAGGCGATGGCGCAGCCCATCTCCACCAGCCGCGCGAGCAATAGCGCCGGGTCGGCTTCGTCATGATGGGCATGATAGCCGCCCACGATGGTGCCGGGCTTTAGCGCCAGGTCTTCAGCATAGGGGGTGATGGCCAGCGCGAAATCCTCGCGCGCCAGCGCCTTGCGCCGCGCCCGGGCCGCCCGTCTCAGATCTGGTTTACCGGAAAACAAAGCGGACGGTACCGTACTTGCCGTTGGTATCGGATCTCATGGGCCTGCAAGTGCAGGTGGGCGTCGTGTGCCCGGGACCACGATCCCAGGCAGGGACAACTCCCGATGAGTACAATTAAGGCCCCTGGGCATCGCAACCTGACGCGCGAGACAGTGACCG
>JBBQBL010000006.1:0-31639 GCA_038317805.1 Micropepsales bacterium | reverse complement strand
GCAGCTCCACGCCATTTTCAAACGTCACGCCCATGTGCCGGGCATGGCCTTCGCGGCAGAAATCCTGCACGCCAGTTTCGCGGAACGGCTTTTTCGCCAGTATCGCCACCCCGTGATAGGCCTTCTGGCCGTGGATCGCCTGGTGGACATACCCCAGCTTGCGAAAAGCCTCCGCCGGGAACAGCTCGTTCAGCACCTTGGTCTCCTGCAGGCACAAAACATCCGGCTGCTCGTCGCGCAGGAAGCGGGTCACCAGATGGATGCGGTGGCGCACCGAATTGATGTTCCAGGTGGCGATTTTCAATTTTGCATCCCTTCTATGCTGCAACTGCACATCAAGTGTCGTCAAACGCAATTTTATTGCTAGTTCAATAATTTCAATGGCTTGTATCCAAAATAAGGCATCAGACTACGTATAAACGCATAGCTGGTTGTAATTGTATTGCAATGATCAACCGCCTATATCGCACTGCAACAAACACCCCCGGCATCTGTTTGGGGACATATTTCGAAGGACTAGACCATGAATAATCCCGTTATCCGTACCCAGGCTCCCCTGCCGGGCGAGCGCATCAATAATCTTGTCGCCGAAGTCTTCCAGGCCGCCACCGTCACCCTGGTGGGCGTGCTGGGCCTGCTCACCATCGCGGCCTCGATCTAAGCTGCCCCGGGGCGACAGCCCCAATTAGACCAAGTCGGCCAGCGGCCATCTAGCCCCGGCGGCGAAGCCGCCCTTTATTAAATCGCGCCGGTGGCCAAAGGCCACCGCGCGCGGGGAGAAGTCGACAGCGCATCGCCCGCGCCGCCGGCTGACAAACGTTCCACCCCCGCCCAGGCAATCATCGCCGCATTGTCGGTGCAGAGCCTGGGGGGTGGAATGAGGGCGGTGAAATTCTCTTCCGCGCAAAGACGGTTCAGACCGGCGCCGATCGCCTGATTGGCGGCGACGCCGCCGGCAACCACCAGCGCTTTGCCATCAGGAAAATCGCGCCGGAACATCTGCATCGCGGTGCGGGTGCGATCGCGCAGGATGTCGATCACCGCGGCCTGAAAACTGGCGCTGGCGTCTTCCACACTGATGTTCGTTTCCGCCAATTGGCGCAGCGCGGTTTTCAAACCTGAAAAGGAAAAATCCGCGCCTGCACGTCCCTTCATCGGACGCGGCAATTCATAGGCGCGCGGATTACCGCTTTTCGCCGCCGCCTCCACCGCAGGACCGCCGGGATAGGGCAGTCCCAGGATCTTCGCCGTCTTGTCAAAAGCCTCGCCCACCGCGTCGTCGATGGTCGATCCATACAGTCGAAAATCGTGAATTCCGCCCACGCCGACCAATTGGCAATGGCCGCCCGACACCAGCAAAAGCAGGAAGGGAAATTCCACGCCATGGGTCAGCCGCGCTGTCAGCGCATGACCCATCAGGTGATTGACCGCGACCAGCGGCTTGCCCGTACCCAGCGCCAGCGCCTTGGCGGTGGTCAGTCCCACCATCACCCCGCCGATCAGCCCAGGCCCGGCGGTCGCAGCAATGCCGTCCAGTTCGGAAAGGCTGATTTTGGCGTCGGCCAGGGCGCGTTCGACGATATCGTCCAGTATTTCCAGATGCGCGCGGCTGGCGATTTCTGGCACCACCCCGCCATAGGGGGCATGCGCCTCGATCTGGCTGAACACCACATTGGACAGGATTTCGCCCGGCCCGGGCGCGGACCCGCGCACCACCGCCGCCGCGGTTTCGTCGCAGCTGGTCTCGATGCCCAGAATTGTGAGAGGCTTGCCCGTCATGGCGGGGTGCTTTACGCCGAAAATCGCCAAAGCGCCAAATTGAAAGCGCCAATATGAGAATCCTCGTCACCAGGCCCCTGGAAGACGGCCGGGAAATCGCCGCCCGCCTGGCCGAACACGGCCATGCCGCGCTGCTGGCGCCCTTGCTGACGCCCCGTTTCGAGGACGGGCCCGAACTGGATCTGGACGGTGTCGAGGCGGTGCTGGCCACCAGCGCCAATGGCATCCGCGCCCTGGTTCGCCGCACCAGCCGGCGCGATCTTTCCATCTTTGCGGTGGGACCACAGACCACCGAGGAAGCACAGAAAAGCGGATTCACCGAAGTCCGCAACGCCGATGGCGACGCCAAGGCGCTGGCGGAAGCGGCCACCCACTGGGCCGCGCACAAGGGCGTTTTGCTGCATGTCTGCGGCCATGACGCGCCGGGGACCTTGGCGGAAAATCTCAGTTTGCGCGGTTTCAAGGTGAGCCGCTGCGCCCTGTACGGCATCGAACCGGCCACGCGCCTGCCGGACGAGGCGCGAAAAGCCCTGCAGGAAAAGGCGCTGGATGCGGCGATGTTCTTCTCGCCCCGCAGCGCGCGCATCTTCGGCGTGCTGGCCGATGGCTTGCCGACCGAAAACCTCACCGCCATGTGCATCAGTCCCGCCACGGCCCAGGCGCTGACCCAGATGTCGTTCGCGCAGGTGGCGGTGGCGGCGCGCCCCAACCAGGCGGCCATGCTGGCCTTGGCCGATCAGCTGTGAAAACCAATTTAATTCAATAGGTTACAGATCGTCCGTATTCGCACGAGCCTCCGGGCACGACGCAATGTGATTTGCCGCGTGCGGCCGCGCCTGATGCTGCGGCATCTGCGTTATCCCAAAATGCTTTCAACGCTTGCGAGACGCCCCGCCCTCTGTGCAGACTTCGCTCATGCAGCATGAAGTTTTCGCGAACACCGAAGATTTTGGCGGCCCCGATATCGTGGCCGGCACGGGACGCATCTCGCAGCCCGGGGTCGATGCGCCTTACGCCAATTACGAGCTGGGCAAGCCCTTTGACGAAATGTTCTCGCGCGATGGCCAGGCCCGCGCGACCTATGCCGCCATCGACTCCCGCGTTTCCAGTCTGCCGCTGGAAGAGCTGAACCGCCGCCAGCAGGCGGTGGAACAGAGCTTCCTGCACCAGGGCATCACCTTCACCGTCTATAACGACAACCAGGCCACAGAGCGGATCATTCCCACCGACCTGTTGCCGCGCATCGTCACTGCCCGCGAATGGGACCGCATCGAGCGCGGACTGACCCAGCGCATCCATGCCCTGAACCTATTCCTGCGCGACATCTATACCGACGGCCGGGTGCTGAAGGACGGTGTGATCCCGCGCTCCATGATATACGGCTCCAAGCATTACCGCCGCGAGATGCGCGGCATCCCGGTACCGCACGGCGCCTATGTGAATATCTGCGGCAGCGATTTGATCCGCAACGAAGCCGGCGATTTCGTCGTGCTGGAAGACAATCTGCGCGTGCCCTCCGGCGTCAGCTACATGCTGGCCAATCGCGATGTGGCGCGGCGCGCTTTCCCGGCGGTGTTCCGCTCGATGGGCGTGCGGCCCATCGAGCATTATCCGCTGGAGCTGCTGGCGACCTTGCGCTCGCTGACGCCATTCCACGAAGATGTCTCCATCGCCATCCTGACACCGGGCGTTTTCAACTCCGCCTATTTCGAGCACGCCTTTCTGGCGCGCCAGATGGGCGTGGAGCTGGTGGAAGGCCGCGATCTGCTGGTCAACGACAATGTCGTCTATACCCGCACCACCTCGGGCCTGAAGCGCATTGACGTCATCTATCGCCGCATCGATGATGATTTCATCGACCCCCTGATTTTCCGCGAAGACTCCGCGCTGGGCGTGCCCGGCCTGTTCAACGCCTATCGCGCCGGCAATGTGATGATCGCCAATGCGCTGGGCACCGGCGTGGCTGACGACAAGGCAGTCTATGCCTATGTGCCGCGCCTGATCCGCTATTACCTGGCCGAAGAACCGATCCTGGACAATGTCGAGACGTTCCTGTGCCGAGAGGAAAAATCGCTGCAGCATGTGCTGGGTAATCTGGACAAGCTAGTGGTCAAGGCGGTGGGCGAATCCGGCGGCTATGGCATGCTGATCGGCCCACATGCCTCCACCAAGGAGCGCGAGGATTTTGCCGAAAAGATCCGTGCCGATCCGGAAAATTATATCGCCCAGCCTACTATCCAGCTTTCCACCGCCCCCACCTTTGTCGGCAACGGCATCGAGGCGCGGCATGTGGACCTGCGTCCCTTCATCCTGCATGGCGCCGAAACCAAGCTGGTGCCGGGCGCCCTGACGCGCGTCGCGCTCAAGCGCGGCAGCCTGGTGGTGAATTCATCGCAGGGCGGCGGGTCCAAAGACACCTGGGTTTTGAGCCAGTAATGCTGAGCCGCGTCGCAGATTCCCTGTACTGGATGAGCCGCTATATCGAGCGGGCCGAACACACCGCTCGCCTGATTGCCGTCAAGCTGGAATCCATGGTGGAGCAGACGCCGGAAGATGCCGCCGCCAGCTGGGCGCGCGTCACCCAGTCGCTGACCGGCATCAAGACCGCGCCGCTGCACCTGGACGCCTTTGCCATCACCCGGCACCTGGCCTTTGACCGCGACAATGACAATTCGCTGATCACCTCGCTGTCTCTGGCGCGCGACAATGCCCGCCAGGTGCGCGAGGCGCTGTCCAACGAGGTGTGGGAAAATCTCAACCGGCTGTATTTGCGCCTGGCGCCGGTGACGATGGATTCCATCTGGGTGCATACACCTGCAAGGCTGTTCCGCGAGTCGCTGGAAGAAATGCACGCCCTGGAAGGGGTGACCTATTCCACCCTCAGCCACGGCGAAGGCTGGTACTTTCTGGAGCTGGGCCGTCATATCGAGCGGGTGCAACAGCTGGGCCGGCTGCTGGATGTTCACTTCACCGCGGCCCAGACCGGCAATGGGCCCAAATATTTCGATTGGCTGGTGCTGCTGAAATTCTGCACTGCCTTCGAGCCTTATACCAAGCAGTACACCGCTTCGATCCGGCCGCAGAAGATCGCCGAATTCCTGCTGTTCGATTCCGAGTTTCCCCATTCCATTTGTTTTTCGGTAGATCGCCTGACCGAGGCGCTGGCGCGCGTGGCGCCGGGTGCGCCGCCGGCCCGCCGTGCCGCGGTGGAACGCCTAGCCGGCCGGCTGAAAGCCGCGGTGGATTTCGGGCAGGTGGATGAACTGATGAGCGGCGGCGTTGCCGCTTTCATCGCCGACATCACCAAGCAATGCGAGCAGATCCACAAGGCGCTGTATTCGTCCTACATCACCTACGGCGCGGAGACAGTTCTGTAATGTTCTACTCCATCCGCCATGTGACGCGCTTTCGCTATTCCGGGCCGGTCCGCGAGTCGGTGATGGAGCTGCGCATGCAGCCGCGCTCCGAAGGCCCGCAGACCCTGCGCTCTTTCCAGATTTCCACCAATCCGCGCGCGCAGCTCTATGCCTATACCGATCACCTGGGCAACGCGGTCTATCACTTCAACCTGCTGCGCGAGCATGAAGAGCTGCGCATCGAGGCCCAGGCCACCGTCGAGATCGGCCAGATGCCGGCCTGGCCGGACGCGCTCGATGCGCTGGAATGGAGCCGCTACAACGACTTCAATCTCAGCGACGATCATTTCGACATGCTGGAACCATCCCGCTTCGCGCGCCAGTCGCCGGAGCTGGAAAGCTTCATGAAAATCGCCGATCTGGAAAAGCCGGTGGGCGATCCGATCAGTGCGCTCAAGACCCTGCAGCGCAGCATCTACGATTCCTTTGAATATGAGCCCGGCGTCACCGAAGTGAATTCGCCCATCGAAGTGGCGCTGGAGCAGCGCCGCGGCGTCTGCCAGGATTTCGCCCATATCATGACGGCGATCGCGCGCAGCTGGGGCATCCCTTGCCGCTATGTCTCGGGCTATCTCTATCACAAGGGCGCCCGCGACCGTTCCGCCGCCAATGCCACCCATGCCTGGGTGGAAGCCTATCTGCCGTCGCTGGGCTGGGTGGGTTTTGATCCCACCAACAACATCATGGCGGGCGAGCGCCATATCCGCGCCGCCGTCGGCCGCGATTACGCCGATGTGCCGCCTACCCGCGGCACCTACAAGGGTGACGCCGACAGCGAGCTTTCCATCGCCGTGTCGCTGGAACAGACCCAGGCGCCGGCGCGTCACGAGGATTTCCTGAAAGTGGCGCGCCCCATGGTGTCGCCGACGCCGACCGCCTCGATGCCGGAACGGCTATACCACCAGCAACAACAACAGCAACAATAGTCGCTTCAAACCGGGCGAGGGGCGCTAGCGCCACGCGCGCGCGCCTGTGGTATGAACAGCCATGACCAAGCGCACGAACAGGAAATTGGGCGGCCAGCTGACGGTGGACGGCATCGGGCTGATCTGGCACGTCAAGAGCGAGCCGGCCTGGGGAACCACCCATGGCGATATCGGGTTGCGCCTCAGCGTCATGAAATACGACGAAGCGCTCACCCGCCATGGCGTGCGCAAGGTCTGGCGCGAGCTGGTCCTGCAATTTCCCTTTGAGAAGCAGCGCCATCCTTCGCGCTTCCCCGAAAAGCCCAAGGTCACCGCCGACATGCTGACCGCCGGCGTGCGCCTGGCCATCGAGGCGGGCTGGAGTCCCGACGGGCGCGGCCGCCCGTTCGAGCTGATCCTGGAAGAAGCCGATTTGCCGGGCTTCCGCGATTCGCATGTTTAACCATTCGTAAATAACTGCCTGCAAAGTGACAGGCTTTTGTTAACCGGCGCGTGCGTACAGTCGCCTTCGATTGAAGGGGAAGCGCATTATGCCGCTGAAATTGTCCTTAAAGCCTGGCGAGAAATTCGTGCTGAATGGCGCGGTTCTGGCCAATGGCGACAAACGCACCAGTCTGGTCATTCAGAACAAGGCGTGCGTGCTGCGTGAAAAGGATATCATGCAGCCGGAAGGCGCCAACACACCGGCGCGGCGCATCTATCTGGCCATCATGATGATGTATCTGGACGGCGAAGCCAGCGAGGAGCCCTATAACGAATTTGCCTTGCGCATGACTGAGTTCATGGGCGCCATCAACACGCCCGCCATTCTGGGCACCTGCGTGGACATCAGCCGCGATGTCGCCCAGGGCGCCTATTACAAGGCGCTGATTGCCTGCCGGAAGCTTTTCGACTTGGAACAGGAGCGTCTCAGCTATGAGCCTTAACGCCTATAAGGCCACCCAGGCCGCCACCGAAGATCCGCGCGTGACCGAATATCGGCTGTTTGGCCAGGTGACGGGCGCGCTGCTGACCGCCAAGGAATCCAACGCCGCCGGCGCCCCGCTGGTCGAAGCGGTGGACTGGAATCGCAAGCTGTGGCGCACGCTCGCCGCCGACTGCATGGACGACCGCAACACCCTGACCCAGGATGTGCGCGCCAAGATCATCTCTTTGTCGCTGTGGGTGGCCAAGTATTCGCGCAGCGTCACGCGCGAAAAAGCGCCGCTGGATCCGCTGATCGAGATCAACCGCACCATCATGCAGGGTTTGCAGGCCAGCTAAGGCCACAGACAGTCTGAATTGAAAAGCCGGTGCCTAGCGCCGGCTTTTTTGTTTTCCCCCATCCGTCACCGGCCGCGGCCGCTCGCCCAAGCTCGCGGCGTTCGCCGCTCTCGCAGGTCCACCGGACCTGCTCGCGCACTTCGTGCGCCGCGGGCTCACGGAAGGAAGCTGTCGGATGCTGGCGGTCGCCCGGCGGAATGCCGGGCTCGAGCGTGGTCTGCCCACCAGGGGCGGCAAGAACTGCCGCAACCGGCAAGGGATGCCTAATGGTAACCCACTTATTAAGGAAATTAACCGCGCAATATCAATGGTTTGCGCGGTTAACGGGGTGGCATGGGCGTTGCAAAAGTTCCTGCGGGTCATCTGTCCCAAGGACCCGCAGAACGCGTGGTCCACCACCAGTAAAACGGAGAATTCGTATGTCCTCTTTTAGCGTCAACACCAACACCGGCGCGCAAGTTGCGCTGCAGTACCTGAATGCCACTCAGGGTCAGCTTGATCAGACCCAGGCTCGCATCAATAGCGGTCTCAAGGTCGCAACGGCGAAGGATGATGGCGCGATTTACGCTATTGCCCAAAACCAGCGCGGCGCTGTGGCCGGATATTCCTCGGTGATCAACAGCCTCAATAACGGTTCGTCCGCCATCGACGTCGCCCTTTCGGCCGGCCAGTCGATTTCGGACCTGTTGATCCAGTTGAAGCAGAAGGCGCTGTCCGCTGCTGACCCCTCGCTGGATACCGCGAGCCGTCAGGCGCTGAACGCGAACTTCACGGCCCTGCGCGATCAGATTTCCACGATCGTCAAGAACGCCGTCTTCAACAATTTCAACCTGGTTGATGGTTCGACCACTCAGGTTCAGGCCCTGGCATCCTCGGACGGCACCCGCCGTATCACGGCCCAGGCCCAGAACATGAAGCTGTCGGGCTCGATCGTGACGATCAAGACCACGTCCACGATCTCCACCCAGGCCAAAGCCTCTGCTTTGATCACCACGATCCAGACTTCGCTCACCAACGTCAACTCGGCCCTGGCCAAGCTGTCGTCGGGCGCCGCGAAGTTCTCGATCCAGGCGACCTTCACCCAGAAGCTGTCCGACACCCTGACCTCGGGCATCGGCAATCTGGTGGATGCCAACATGGCGCAGGAAAGCGCCAGGTTGCAGTCGCTGCAGGTCAAGCAGCAGCTGGGCGTGCAGGCTCTGTCGATCGCCAACCAGGCGCCGCAGACCATCCTGTCGCTGTTCCGCTAAACCCTTATCGAGGGGGGCTTACCGCAAAGGGCGGCGCGCAAGCGCCGCCCTTTGTTCTTTGATGGCGCTCCGGCTCTCGCCTACGCGCTCGGCGGTGCGAAAGCATCGTGACTTCGTTCTGAACGCCGGCGTTTTCGTAGTTCGCGCATACCTGCGCGGTAACACTTGTTTACTTTCGGCTGTGCCGGCGTGAGCCAATATTTTCCGCGGTTTCCCGCGATTTTCGCCACGGCTTTTTCTGAAAAGTGGAGCTATTTGCCGACCCAACCCGGCAAATTTTTCCGCTCCGGGCAATTTTTGCCGGGTCGCCCAGCCGCTGGGAAAATTCGCGCCAGGACCCATTTTCCTGCCGCGCACAAAATCGATGTTTAACCAGAACTTACTTCGTTCCGGCACGGCCCTTGAAATGGGTCACGCGGGCAAAACGCCCAAGTGTGCGGTCCTTGAAGAGACCGTACTCGATACCAGAACGGAGAGACCAACATGTCCTTTAGCGTCAACACCAATACCGGCGCCGCTGTCGCGCTGCAGTACCTGACCGCCACCCAGGGTCAGCTCGACCAGACCCAGTCTCGCATCAACAGCGGCCTGAAAGTGGCCAATGCGCGTGACGATGGCGCGGTCTATGCGATCGCCCAGAACCAGCGCGGCAATGTGGCTGGCTATTCGTCCGTCATCAACTCGATCAACAATGGCACCTCGGCCATCGACGTTGCTTTGTCTGCCGGCCAGTCCATCTCGGACCTGCTGATCCAGCTGAAGCAGAAGGCCCTGTCGGCTGCTGACTCCTCGCTGGATACCGCGAGCCGTCAGGCGCTGAACGCCAACTTCACCGCCCTGCGCGATCAGATCACCACGATCGTGAAGAACGCGGTGTTCAACGGCTTCAACCTGGTGGACGGTTCGACCAACCAGATCACGGCCTTGGCGTCGGCTGACGGTACGCGTCGCGTCACGACTGCGGCCCAGAAGCTGAGCCTGTCGGGCACCATCGTGACCCTGAAGTCCACGGCCACGATCTCGACCCAGGCCAAGGCCTCCACCCTGGTGGCCACGATCCAGGCCTCGCTGACCAACGTCAACTCGGCTCTTGCCAAGTTGTCGTCGGGCGCCGCGAAGTTCTCGATCCAGGCGACCTTCGCCCAGAAGCTGTCCGACACCCTGACTTCGGGTATCGGCAACCTGGTCGACGCCAACATGGCTCAGGAAAGCGCCAAGCTCCAGTCGCTGCAGGTCAAGCAGCAGCTGGGCATCCAGGCTCTGTCCATCGCCAATCAGGCGCCGCAGACCATTCTCTCGCTGTTCCGCTAAGCCAAGGCACGGGCGGTACGAAAGTGCCGCCCGCCGCCAACCGAAGCGGAAGACCGTAAGAATACGGCGTCTGCCCCGGGGCGTAGGGATCAGTTTTTCTGGTGGGAAGTACTCGAAGAGCAGGATGCCGGGGGGCCTCCTGCTCTTCGTTCATTTAATGGTCGCGCCGCGAGGCTCTCGTTTCACTCGGGTTCGCGGTCGCTCCGTAAGACGGACGGCCGGGGGGCGGTCCGTCTTTTCTGCTTTTCAGCGCAGCGCGGCTGCGATCGCCTTGTCGAGAAAGGGCTCGCCGCCGGCGCGCGCGGCGATTGCCACAACTTGGCCTGCTACGATCTCGCAAACCGCCGGACCATCGCCGATGCCCAGCGCGGATACGGCGCGGCCGGCGATTTCCTTGGTCATGCTGTCGGTGGCGCCCACCACCTGACAGGCGCCATTCTCCATCCAGCAATCCAGCATCAGGCGTTCGCCTTCCGGCGCCAGTTCCACCAGCACCCGCTGGCTGGGTGAGGCTTCGCGCGTCTGCTGGAAGGCCGCCGCCGGATCTTCCACATCGCTCATCAACTGGCGGCCATGGCTGCCCAGATTTTCCACCGGCATGATCGCCACGGCACGGCCGCGCGCGATCACTACCCGCTGCAAGTCCTGGGGCGTGGAGATTTCGGCATGCCAGGGCGTGGGGATACCCGCCGATTGAAATGTGCGCTTGATCGCCAGCCGGTCGCTGGCCAGTTCGGCGACATGCATAGGAATGCCGGGCAGGCGCAACCGGTCGGTCACCGTCGCGGCGGCCAGGGCATAGTCGGCCAGGCAAAGCACCCCATCGATCCTGCGGATCTTGCGGCTATAGCGTTCGGCCGCCGCGGCGGTTTCCACCGCGCCATGGGCATCGGCGATCAGGCAGGAATCGGCAAAGGCGAAAGCGGGGGCTTCAGGATTGGCGTCGGAAACAACCACGGTATGACCCAGTGTGCGGGCGCGACTTGCGGCGGCAGCTGCCTGCGCGCCGCCCGAAACGATCAGCAGGGTTTTGGTCACGGGCCCTCGTTGAATTGCGGCATTTTTGGGTTCCATCCCGTTAACCGCTTCTTAGCCATACCCGCTTTAGATTTCGTTAATGCCACAGAGCTTCGCCCGCGAGAATATCCGCGTTGTCGCCGTTATACAGGCGCGCATGGGCTCGAGCCGCCTGCCGGGCAAGGTGCTCAAACCCATCGCCGGAAAGCCGCTCCTGTGGCACATCGTGCATCGCCTGAAGGCGTGCCGGTTGCTGGAAGAGATCGCGGTCGCCACCAGCGTGAACGCCGCCGATGAGGCCATCGTGGAATGGTGCAACGCCAATGGCGTCACCGTGGTGCGGGGCCCCGAGGATGACGTGCTGGCGCGCTATGCCCATGCCGCCGAAAAACTGGATGCCGACATCATCGTGCGGGTGTCCTCGGACGCCCCCTTCATCGATGCCGGCTTTGTCGATCATCTCATCGCCACCCTAATCGAACAGGATGGTGATTACGTGTTGCTGGAAGACGGCGCGCCTTGCGCCCATGAAGGCGTGGACCCGTTCAGCCGCCGCGCCCTAGACCGGCTGATGATGGACGCCGCCCATGATCCTGACGCGCGTGAACATGTCACCGGCTATTTCCGGCTGCATCCGGAATTTGTGAAGACAGTGCGGGCCAGGCCCTATCCGCCGCTGGCCAAAAAGGCGCGCCGCCTGACCATCGACACGCCTGACGACCTGGCCTTTATCGAGGCGCTGCATGCCCGCCTGGATGCGCGCGCCGGCGAAGCCTCGCTGGCCGATTTGCTGATGCTTCTGGAACGCGAGCCGGATTTTAACGTCGTGGCCGCACCGATGCGGCGCAATCCGGTGCGCATGTCGGGCGGCCTGGCGATGATCCGCTGCGATGGCGGCGGCAAGTTTGGCTATGGCCATGTCAAGCGCATGGTCGCGCTGGCACGCGCGCTGCGCGACCGCGAAGGCATCGGCGCCATCTTTGCGCTGAACGGCAGCGAAGATGCTGCCACGCCCATCCGCCGGGCCGGGTTTGAAGCGGTGATGCTGCATGGCGCCAGCGACCTGGAAACCCTGATCGACGCCAACAGTCCCGACATCCTGCTGCTGGATGGCCGCGAAGGCCCATCGCGGGCCGAGCTGGAACGGCTCAAACGCGGCGTGGCGGTAACGGCAGTGATCGATGACGGCCATGAACGCCGGCTGGCCGCCGATTATGCTTATTATCCGCCTGTGCCCGCCGCCAAGGCGCTGGACTGGGCCGGCTCGAACACCTTGCCGCGCCTGGGCTGGGAATGGGCGCTTCTGGGCCTTAATCCCAGCGGCGCGTCATCAGGAATTCTTGGCCGCGGAGCGTCCTCGCGTTCCACCGTGCTGGTGGCGATGGGGGGCAGTGATCCGCACGGCCTGACTTTGCGCATGGCCAAGGCGCTGGCGGTGCTCGATACCGCTTATCGCATCCGTTTTGTCATCGGCACCGGCATGAAGAATGCCGACACGGTGGCGCGCGGACTGGTGGCGCTGAAAAAG
Organism: Micropepsales bacterium; assembly: GCA_038317805.1. GTDB lineage: Bacteria > Pseudomonadota > Alphaproteobacteria > Micropepsales > Micropepsaceae > Rhizomicrobium. Next base: position 19,149 of record JBBQBL010000006.1, on the reverse strand, counting down.
AATTATGAAACGGTGGAAGGCGCCGACGACCTGTCCACCGAATATGCCAGCGCCGACGTGGCGCTGTGCGCCTTCGGCGTCACCGCTTACGAACTGGCGGCGTGCGGTATTCCCGCCCTCTATCTGGGGCTGACCCCGGACCATGTGGATTCCGCCAGCGCCTTTGCCGATGCCGGCATGGGCATCAATCTGGGCCTTGCCGATCGCGCGCCGGAAGCGGAGATCGCCCGTACGGTGCAATGGCTGCTGAACAAGCCGGCTGCGCGGCGCGAGATGCGCCATGCCGGTTTGTCATTGCTGGACGGGCAGGGCGCGGCGCGCATTGCCGCCGACCTGTCCATGGCGCTGGCCTCGGCGCGCACGCCGCTCAGGACAGCCTTGTAATCACTTGCCGGAAAGCATCGCTCCAGTCGCCGCGCGCGGCGGGGACGATGCATTCGCAGGACGGCGCGAAAGGCTCAAAGGGCTGGCTCATCGCCGTCCACACGTCACCGTACAGAAGCTTGAAGGTACGCACACCGGCGCCTGCTCCCAGCCATGACACGGCGGTGGGCGCACTGATCAGGGCCTCCAGCGCCGACAGCATGGCGCAGGCGCGGTCCAGTTCGTTCTTCTGATCGATACCTTCGGGCACAATGATTTTGCGGCCGCTCATTTGCTCCAGCGCGGCGATCTCGTCGGGGTGCGCATCATACTGGGCGCAAACATAGGTTGCGTCGTGGTCCTTCAGGAACGCGGCCCATTGCTCCAGCGGGGCATATTGCAGGTCGCGGTCGCCGCCACCGCGCTTGCCGCTGCGCCAGGAAATACCGATGGCCTTGGGGCCAAAAATAGTCTTCCAGCGCGCCACTTCGCCCGTGTCCGGAACAAGGAAACGATGCGGATTGGGGAACGCTTCCAGCATTCCGCGCAGGATGCGGGGCAGGCTGCCCATCAGCACTTGCGCATTGGCGCCGCCCACAGCTTTCAGCCAGCCATAATCGGCGGTGGGAACGCCGCCGACAGTCCTGATGCCGGCGGGGCGCACGGCTGCATCCGGAAAAGATCGGGCGAACAGGGATACAAGCCTGGGCTCGCATTCCAGCACCACGCTTCCGCTATCCGCCCTGGCCCGCGTTACAAGATCGGGAATCAGGCTGGCGAACATAAGCTGGTCACCCACGCCCTGTTCAGACCGTACCAGCAGGCGCTTTTTCTTCAGGCTGTCGCCGGACCAGATCGCCAAACGCTGTTCACCGGCCATCACCGGGACCTTGCCCGGCACATCGCTGCGGGCGGCATAATCACGCCAGCCTTCTTTCAGATCACCGTTCAGAAGATGCAGAATCGCGCGGTTCAGTCGCGCTTGCGCATTGCCGGGATCGGCCTTGATCGCCTTATCGTACAGTGTTCGGGCCGCAGCGCGGTCGCCTGCGTCGCTCAGCATATCGGCCAGGTTGGCCAGGGCGGGTGCATAGCCGGGATGCGCCACCAGGGCGGCCTGGTAATGCAGGGTGGCCCGTTCGGAATCGCCTTTTTCCCGCCAGGCCGACCCCAAAGTCAGGTGCAGTTCGGGGCTGCGCGATTCGCGCGCCACCGCCGGGATCAGCAATGCAATGGCCGCGTCATACTGACCGGCGCCGCGGAGCAGGTTGGCCAGATTGACGATGGCTTCCTTGCGACAGGGATCCAGCGACAGGACGCGGCGGAAAAATTGCTCGGCTGGCCCGGCCAAGCCCAACTGGCTGGCGGTATTGCCGAGCGCAAAAAGCACCTTGGGGTCGTCGGGGTCTTGGGCCAATGCCTGCTCGAACTGGGCAATGGCGTCCGCATGCCGTCCCTGGGACGACAACCTCAACCCGGTGGCGTAAGCGGCGCTCATCACGCCAGATTGCGGAACGGCCCGTTAAGGCCGCGTTAAGCAGGTTTTTCCCGGTATTTCCTTGGCATTTGGGGCCCTGCGTTAGGCCAGTCTTAACGCCGAAAATGCGAATTTTGCAGCATGGCGATCACGGGTTTGAACTCCTCGGTCCTGCTGGGATTCTATCAGGCGCAACTCAGCGCCAGCCCGTCTGCGATCGCAGCAAGCCGCGCGCAGCAGCAACAGTTCGCCGCCTCCCAGAAGAAGGGCGCCACCGCCGCGGACAATCCGCCCTGGAACACGCCCAATACCAATGACGCCAAGCAGGACGCCAAGGTCCTCTCCACCACCAACTTCCTGGATACGTCGAAAGTGCCGCTCAGCGCCGGCGCGACGACCGACACCAAGATGGAGCAGGACAACCAAAAATTGTTCGCGCTCTACAGCGCGGTGAACACGCTCGCCTATATCGCCAAGATGGCGCAGAAGGGCACCGCCACCTCGGGCCAGCTCGCCGGTCTCAATGACCGGTTCCAGACCGGCCTGGCGCAGGTCCAGAAATACCTGGACACGACCAGCTTCAACAATTTCAACCTGCAGGCGGCCAAGCCTTCGGATACCGCGGTGTCCACCGCCTCCATTTCGTTCGGCAGTTTCAACTATGCCACCAAGCAGCTCACCACCAACGCCAATCTGGGCAATGCCCTGCCTGGCCTGTCAGCTTCCGACAGCTTCACCATCGGCATCAAGAAGGGCGGCACCACCACCAATGTGAACATCGATCTGTCGCAGGTGCCGGGCACGCTGAACCTCACCAACATCGTCAGCTACGTGAACGATCAGCTTTCGGCAGCGGGCTTTTCGACGCGCTTCCAGAAGACACAGACGGGCGGCACCGCCACCTCGGACAAGAACGCCACCTATGGCCTGCAGATCACGCCCGGCGGCGTCGAGCAGGTGAGCCTGTCGGCATCCACGTCGGCGCCGTCGCTGTACCTCGTGGGCAGTTCGGGCCTGGCGACCGAAACAAAGACCACCACCAACGCGATCACGTCCGCCGTCACTACCACGCCGGCCGACCAGACCGGCCGCCTGACCAAGCTGTCGGGCATCGACGGAACGCCGGTCAACACCTACAGCGTCAACCAGAAGGCCACCACCGGCACCACCAACGCCCAGGGCACCGTGGTGGATGCGAGCGGCAACGTCTATGTGATCGGCAACGCCACCGGAAATTTCGGCAGCCAGCTGAACCAGGCCACGCAGGACGTCTATCTCACCAAGTATGATTCGGCCGGCAATGTCGTGTTCCAGAATCTGCTGGGCAGCGGCGGCACCGCCAATGGCTATGGGCTGGCACTAGACCCCTCCGGCGGCGTGGTGGTGACGGGCAGTTCCACCGCTGATCTCACAACCACTTCGGTCGCTGACGGCAACAACGATTCCTTTGTGGCCAAGTATGACAAGAACGGCAACCAGACCTGGATCAGGCAGATCCAGACGCTGGCCACCAACCAATCCAACACCGTCAGCGTGGACGCCAGCGGAAACATCATCATCGGCGGCAGCGTTTCGGGCGGCGTGATCGGCGCGGGCCAGACCGCGTTGGGCAAGGGCGACGCCTTCCTCGCCAAATTCGATTCCAAGGGCAAGCTTCTGGCCGAAACCCAGTTCGGCACCAGCGGCAGCGACAGCGTCGCAGCCACCGCCACCGGCAGCGATGGCAGCCTGTATGTTGCCAGCACCCAGAACGGCCATGCCATCCTGGCCAAGTACGCCAGCGGCGACATCACCTCCGCCCCGACCTGGACCCAGGACCTGGGCGACCTGTCGGCGGGCGGCAGCATCGGCGGCCTGACCGTTTCGGGGACCAAGGTCTATGTCTCCGGCGCCACCAGCAACGCCAACCTGACAGGCGGCGGCGCCGGCATTGTCGCGCCGGCCAGCGGCGGCATCGACGCCTTTGTTTTTAGCGCCACCGACAATGGCGCCAGCGCCACGTCCAACACCGTCACCTATATCGGCACCGCCGGCACCGATTCGGCCGGCGACGTGACGGTGGCCAATGACGGCACCATCTATGTCACCGGTTCGACCACCGGCACTTTTGCCGGTGCGCAGCGCAGCGTGCAGAACGTCAACAATGCTTTCGCCACGGCGCTGAACAGCGACGGCACGGTCAAGTGGACCAAGCAGTTCGGCGGCGCCGACGGTGTCTCCACCGGCGCAGGGCTCGCCATCGACACCCAGGGCTCCAGCGTGCTGGACGCATTGGGCCTGCCGCGCGGCACCATCGCGCTGAACCAGTCGGTGGACCTGACCACCCAGACGACCTTGCGGGCGGGCGATACGTTCCAGATCGAAATCCAGGGCACGGCGGCGCGCACCACCACCATCACCATCGACCAGGGCGAAACCTTCGATTCGCTGGTGACCAAGATCAACGCCCAGCTGGGCAGCATCGGCAAAGCCAGCGTGAATTATACCGGCGGCGGCGAAACGTTGAAGCTGCAGGTCAATGCCGGCAACACCATCAACTTGAAGGCGGGTCCGAAGGATTTCGACGCCCTGGCGCGCCTGGGCATTCCGGCCGGCGTGCTGACCGCGCCCGCCAAGGGCGCTACCGCCGCCACCACCACGCAGAAGGGCGTGACCCCGACCTTTGGTTTGGGCCTGACCGGCGGCGTCGGCGGTCCGCTGAATATCTCATCCAAGACCGGCGCCGACCTGGCGCGGTCCAACCTGTTGCAGGTCCTATCCAGCCTGCAGAGCACCTACCAGACCACCAACAAGCCGCCGGCACCGCCCGCCGCTGTCGGCAACAACACCGGCAAGGCCAGCGCGTATCAGGCGACGCAGCTCGGTAACTACAATCTGGCGCTGGCGTTGCTCGGATAAAACCCACTGTCATCCCCGGCGAGCGGCGTAAGCCGCGAGGGAAGGGTACCCGGGTCTTCGGGCACATGTAGGGTGTTTGACACCTGGGTCCCCTTCCCTTCGCATTGCTTCCGCAATGCTCGCCGGGAATGACAGGGAGTTAAACGACCTTGTTGAAAACCATCGCGCCGGTCGACTGCGGCGTCTGGCCGGGCCGCGGACCATAGGTGCGCATCGGCGCATTGGCGCGCTCGACTTCGGCGGCGATGGCGCGGACCATGCCTTCGCTGGCATTCTTGACCCGGGCGATCATGCGGGCGTGCATCTGCAACACCTCGCGAAATTTGGCGGTGATGGCGATAAAACGCTGACGCAGCGGTCCCGGGGCGCTTTGGGCGATGCGCGGGTCGAAGCCCTGCGCCTCGCGGCCATAGACGGCAGTCAGCTTCTGGATTTCCGGATCGTTGGTGCTGAGGTCCCCGGTGCGGCCTTCCTTCAGGACGGCGATGTCGCCTTCCAGGGCAGCGATCAGGCGTTCGGCCAGCATGATCAGCCGTTCGATGCGCGGGGTGTCGTTCAGGGTTTCTGTGGTCATTGCGCCGCCACCTGATCAGCCGGGACCTGCACCTGCTGGTGCTTGAGCAATTCGGCCTTCATGTGCGCCGCCAGGCCGAAGCCGCCGCGCTGCTGCAGGCTCTTGCCATATTCGTTGACCATCAAAGAGCGGAACATTTCCTCGCCCTGGCCGCCGCCGGTGATGCCGTCGCTCTTGATGCCGGAAAACATGCTGCCCAGGAACTGCGAGATGAAGATGCTCTCATATTCCTTGGACGCGGCATCCGCCTTGGCGGCATCGGCCGTGGGCCTGGGTGCCGCCGCCAGGGGCGGCTGGGCCATCATCAGGCTGGTGGAAGCTGCGGCGTCCATTAGCCGATCACCTGGATGTCGGCCTGAAGGGCGCCGGCGGCCTTGATGGCCTGCAGGATGGAGATGATATCGCGCGGACCCACGCCCAGCGCATTCAAGCCATCGACCAGATGCTGCAGCGACACGCCATCGGACATCACAGTCATCTTGTTGCCCTTGCTGTCGTCGATCTGGATGTTGGTGCGCGGCACAACCTGGGTGGTGCCGGTCTGGGAGAAGGGCGAAGGCTGGCTGACCTGCGGGGTCTCGGTGACCTTGATGGTCAGGTTACCCTGGGCGATGGCCACGGTGGAAATACGCACATCGGCGCCCATCACGATCACGCCGCTGTTTTCGTCGATGATGACCTTGGCGCCATTGTCGGGATCGACCTTGACCTGCTCGATGTCGGTGAGCAACGCCATGACGCCGCCCGGATAATTGACCGGCACCGCCAGTTCGATATTGGAGGGATCGGTGGCGCGCGCCGTGCTGCCGCCCAGATAGGCGTTGACCGCCTTGGCGATGCGGCTGGCGGTGGTGAGATCGGGATTGTGCAGCGACAATTTCAGGCTGGACAGGCTGGCCAGCTTGAAGCCGGTGTCCTTTTCCACGATGGCGCCGTTGGAGATGCGGCCTGCGGTGGGCACGCCGCGCGTGACGCTCTCGGCCGCGCCCTGGGCGGCAAAGCCGCCGACAGCGACGGGACCCTGGGCCAAGGCATAGATCTGGCCGTCAGCACCGAACAGGGTGGTGACCAGCAGGGTGCCGCCCTGCAAATTTTTGGCGTCGCCCATCGCCGACACCGACACGTCGATGCGCGAACCGGGGGCGGCGAAAGCGGGAAGGCTGGCGGTCACCATCACGGCGGCGACGTTCTTGGTCTGCATGACCTGGCCGCGGGTGTTGGTGCCCAGGCGCTCCAGCATGGTCTGGATGCTCTGCTGGGTGAAAGGTGCATTCTTCAGGCTGTCGCCGGTGCCGTTCAGGCCGACCACCAGGCCATAGCCGACCAGCATGTTGTCGCGGATGCCCTGCACCTCGACCAGGTCCTTGACCCGGGAGAACGCAAAAGCGGGGGAGGCCGCAATGGCGGCTCCCACGATCAGGGCGGCGAGACGAAGTGTATAAGGTGCGCGCATATCCGGCTTCTGCCTTTGTGGTACGCGCATGTCTTTGCCAGTTTCGTGCCGGACGGGCGGCAAAATTACATATTATATATCAATGGCTTGAACAGTGTTCGGAATGGCCGATCCGCCGGCGGGCAAGTCTTGCCGGGTCTAGGCTGCCGCGGGGGCATGATCTGTGCCCTTGGTGCTGATCATCAAGGCCAGGAAGGCGGCCGCCACCGCCACGAAGCCGGCGATGACAAACGAGTCCAGATATGACCCGGTGGCGGTGCGCGAGGCGCCGGCGAAGAAGGCGGCGCTGGCGGCCCCGATCTGGTGGCTGGCCGAAATCCAGCCGAACAGGATGGGCGCCTTTCTGGTGCCGAACACCTTGTTGGCGATGGCTAGGGTCGGCGGCACGGTGGCGATCCAGTCCAGGCCGTAAAACACCGCGAACAGCGACAGGCCATAGAAGGTGAAATTGGCGAAGGGCAGATAGATCAGCGACAGCCCGCGCAGCCCGTAATAGGCGAACAACAGTTTGCGCGGATCGATGCGGTCGGTCAGCCAGCCTGACGCAGTGGTGCCGACCAGATCGAACAGGCCCATGATGGCAAGCAGCCCGCCCGCCGCGACTGCTTCCATGCCGTGATCGTGGCACAGCGCGATCATGTGCGTGCCCACCAGCCCGTTGGTGGTGAAGCCGCAGACAAAGAAGGTAATGGCCAGCAGCCAGAAGGGTTTCGATTTCACGCCTTCACCCAGCGCGCTGAACGCAGCTTTCAGGGGATTTTTGCGCTCCCGGATTTCGGGCGGGTGACCCGGATCGGCGCCAAACGGCACCTCACCGACATCAGCAGGCCATTCCGGCAGCAGGAAAAACACCACGGGAATCAGAAGCGCCATGGCGATGGCGACGCAGATCACCACCGGCTGCCAACCATGGTCTTGTGCGATGGCCGACAGGACGGGAATGAAAACCAGCGTGCCGGTGGAGGTGGAAGCGGCAAACAATCCCATCACCAATCCGCGATTTTTGACAAACCAGCGATTGACGATGGTGGCCGACAGCACGTTGGTGATGCAGCCCGAACCGATGCCTGAAAAGACGCCCCAGCTCAGCACCAGTTGCCAGCTTTGGGTCATGAACAGGCTGGCCGTGGAAGACAGGCCCATCAGGGTCAGCGCCGCGATCACGGTGGCGCGGATACCGAAGCGCTGCATGGCGGCGGCGGCGAAAGGCCCGGTCAGGCCGAACAGGAAAATGCCGCACGCCGCCGCAAAGCTGATGGTCTGGCGCGACCAGCCAAAGGCCTGCTCCCAGGGCACCATCAAGACGCCGGGAGTGGAGCGCAGGCCGGCAGCCGCCAGCAGCGCCACGAAAATGATGGCGACCACGGCCAGGGCGTAATGCCGCCCAAGGAAGCTGCGCTGCATGCCCTTGTTATAAGTCAAACTGGGCGTTGCGCCATGCGGCGATGCGCACGGCCACCTTGCTCTTGAGGCGGGTAAGGCCTTATTTTCCGGCTCGTTATTGATCCTTTTCCGGACCACAAGGCCGCATGTCCGACCTCACGCTTCCCCCCATTCCCACCTTTGTCGTCTGGGATAATGCCTTCACGCCGGCCGAGCTTTCTCAGCTCAACGCCATTGGCGATGGGCTGACGGCGGAGACGGCGACCTTGAAATCCGGCGAACCCGATGACGCCATCCGCAAGGACATCCGCATCACCCAGACCGCCTGGATTGCGCCTTCGCCGCAAAGCCAGTGGATCTATGACCGCATCCAGCGCGTCGCCCGTGCGCTCAACGACCGGTCCTATCAGTTCGACCTGCGCGGCTTTTCCGAGAATCTGCAATACACCATTTATAACGGGACCGAAGGCGGCCATTATGACTGGCACGTCGATCACGGCCCGCTGAAGGTGCAGCGCAAGCTCTCCATTTCCGTGCAGCTTAGCGATCCATCCGATTATGAAGGCTGTAACCTGGAATTCCAGGCCGGCAACAAGGTCGAAACCGCGCCGCGCACCTTGGGTGCGGTCGTCGCATTCCCCTCCTATGTCCTGCACCGCGTCACGCCCTGCACCAAGGGCACACGCAAGGCGCTGGTGGCATGGACGACCGGGCCCAAGCTCAGATGAGCATGATCGAAACCTCGCCCGTCGTTATCGGCGGATTTAAAGTGGCGGTGTGGAAGGATGCCTTCACGCCAGCCGAGCTGGACCGAATCATTGCCCTTGGCGACAGCCTGTCGCCGATGCGCGCCCAGCTGGAATATGGCAAGGACGCCGCCGAGCATCACCGCATTACCCGAGTCGCCTGGATCAATCGCGACGCCGATAGCGATTGGCTTTTCGCACGGCTGGAAGAGGTGGCGCTTCGCCTGAACAACGAAGTTTTCCACTACGAGCTTTATGGGCTGGAGAAAGGCCTGCAATACACCATCTATGAAGGCGCCGAAGGCGGCCATTACAATTGGCATGTGGACATGGGCGCCCACAATCCGGAACCGCGCAAGATTTCGCTCAGTCTTCAGCTGTCCGATCCGGCCGATTATGAAGGCGGCCGCCTGGTGATCGAGGCCGGCGGCGGGGCCTATCCGGCGGAGACCGCCCGGGGAACTATCATCGCCTTCCCCTCTTATGTGCTGCACCGGGTGTCGCCGACCGAATCGGGCGTGCGCAAATCGCTGGTGACTTGGGTGGCGGGCCCGGATTTCCGCTAAGCTGATAGACATCGCAGTCGCGGCTTCCTATTTTCGCTCATCGCTTCGTATTCAGGATCATTCATGTCCACCACGCTGCTTTGCATTCTGGACGGCTGGGGCTGGCGGCCCGATCCCGCGCCCGACAATGCCATTGCCGCGGCCGTCACGCCCAACTACACGCGGCTCCTGGCGGAGTGCCCGCACGCACTGCTGGCGACTTCGGGCGGCGCGGTGGGATTGCCCAAGGGCCAGATGGGCAATTCCGAAGTGGGTCACATGAATATCGGTGCCGGCCGGGTGGTGGCCCAGGACCTGCCGCGCATCGACGTCGCCATCGAGGATGGATCGCTGGCGCGCCGCCCGGTTCTGCTGACGCTGATCGACAAGGCCAAAAGTGCAAAGCGCGCCGTGCACATCATGGGATTGATGTCGCCTGGCGGCGTGCACTCCCACCAGGATCATATCGCCGCGCTGGTGAAGATCGTCAGCGCCGCTGGCGTGCCGGTGTTCGTGCATGCCTTCCTGGATGGCCGCGATGCCCCGCCCAAAAGTGCGCGGGAGTTTGTCGCCAAATTCCTTGGCGACATCCAGGGACTGGCCGGCGTGCGCCTCGCCACATTATCGGGCCGCTATTACGCCATGGACCGGGACAAGCGCTGGGACCGGGTGCAGCAATGCCATGACGTGATTGTGGACGCGTCGGGCCGCCGTTTCGACGATGCGGCAACGGCAATCCAGACCTCTTACGAGGCCGATATCACCGACGAGTTTTTGGTCCCGTGCGTGCTGGGCGATTACGCCGGGGTCGAGGATGGCGACGTTTTGCTGTTCGCCAATTTCCGCGCCGACCGGGCACGGGAAATTTCCGCCGCTTTGCTGGACAAGGGGTTCGCCGGATTCACGCGCTCGCGCGTGGCGCATTTTGCCGCCGCCGCTGGGCTCACCGAATATTCCGAGGCCCTCAAGCCGCTGATGGGCGCGGTGTTCCCCCCTGAGGATGTGCGCGAGACGCTGGGCGAGGTAATCGCCGCCCATCACATGAAGCAGCTGCGTATTGCTGAAACCGAGAAATATGCCCATGTCACTTTCTTCCTGAACGGTGGGCGCGAGGATGTGTTCGAAGGCGAGGATCGTATCCTGGTGCCCAGCCCCAAGGTGGCCACTTACGACCACAAGCCGGAAATGAGCGCCTATCAGGTAACGGACAAGCTGGAAGAGGCGATTGTATCGGGCGGGTACGACCTGATCGTCTGCAACTATGCCAATCCCGACATGGTGGGCCATACCGGCATCATGAGCGCGGCCATCAAGGCGGTGGACACGATCGACGAATGTCTGGGGCGCCTGCGCATTGCGCTGGAGAAGGTCGGCGGCCGGATGCTGCTGACCGCCGACCACGGCAATATCGAGATGATGGAAGACCCGCACACCCATGAGCCTTATACGGCGCACACCACCTTGGATGTGCCGATATTGGTGTTGGGTGCGCCGCCGGGCAGCAGGCTTGAGAATGGCCGTCTGGCCGATGTCGCGCCCACGGTGCTGGACATGATGGGTCTTGCGCAGCCGGCGCTGATGACCGGACATTCCTTGCTGGTGCGCGGCGCGTGAGGCGCGCGCTGTTCCTGTCGCTGCTGGTTGCCGCATCGCCGGTGATGGCGAAGGCCGCAAAGCCTGTCGCAACGGAGCGGCCGCGCGAGCGACCACAAAAAAGTCCGCGTGTCGATGTCATCAGGCCGCTGCCGAGGCCCGCGCCCATTGCTGCCGCGCCCGAACCGGTGATGGACCTCAGCCACGCCTTGCCCGGAAAGTCGCTGGCAAAATTGCCGTCCAGTTCCCAGCAGTTGCAAAGCCTGTCATCGGAGTTGAAACAGGGCCGGCCGCAACTGGCCAGCGCCCGGGAAAAAAGCGAGAGTTTGGCGGCTGAGGCCGCCGCCTTGCGCAAGAAGCTGATCGCCACCGCCGCGCGCATCGAAAGCCTGGAACGCCAGCAGCTGGACAATAATGCCCGCATCGCAAAGCTGACGGCGGAAGATGCGCGTCTCAGCGCCGGTTTCGCCAATGATCGGGTGGCCGTGACAAAATTGATCGGCGTGCTGGAACGGCTGCAGCATGACATGCCGCCGGCGCTGGCCATGCGCCCTGATGATGCATTGGGCGCGGCGCGGGGTTCGATGCTGATCGGCGCATCCTTGCCGCCGGTCTATGCCCAGGCCGCCAGCCTGTCGCGACGCATCGATTCCCTCAAGCGCACGCGCAAGGAACTGGAACAGCAGCAGGCCGAGGCCGCCGACACAGCGGCGCGGCTGACCATCGCGCGCGGGGAACTGGATGAACTTCTGGCAAGGAAGGAACAGGAAGCCGCCGGCGCCGCCCAAAGCTACGGAACCCTCAAGTCGCAGATGGAACTGGTGGCGCGCCAGGCTTCCGACTTCCAGGCGCTGCTAGCGCGGGTCAAGGCGTTGCGCCAGGGCAGCGCCGGCCCGGACCAAAGCGTCGTCGTGGTGACCGCGGAAAACAGCGGTTCCCTGGGGGGGCTGGGCAAGAATTCCCTGCTGGAACCGGTGGTGGGTTCGGTGGTGGGCGGCGCGGATGCCAGCAATTCTGGGCTTTATTATGCAACCGCCCCGGGGGCCCAGGTCATTGCCCCGGCGGATGGAAAAGTTCTTTACGCCGGCCCTTACCATAAGACCGGACAAGTGTTGATCCTGGAGATAACCACCGGCTACGATGTAGTGCTGGCGGGACTGGGACGCGTGACGGTAAAGCCAAACGATCAGTTGCTGGCGGGCGAGCCGGTTGGAACCATGGCCCCCTCTGACGACAGGCTCTATTTTGAAGTGCGCCATGGCGGACATGGCCGGTCACCGGCACCGTGGTTGAAATTGAATCTGCGCCCTGCGTTTGGAAAGGCGAACGGTACATGAAGAAGTTTGCGCTTGTTGGTCTGGGTCTGCTGGGCGGCTTCGCCACGGCGATGATCGCGTTGCCCGAAGCCAAGGGCGCCAATGATGCGTCCGCCTATGGCCAACTCGACCTGTTCAGCGACGCCTTTGAGCGCGTGCGCGCCAACTATGTGCGCCCGGTCAAGGACAGCGAGCTGATCGATGCCGCCATCCAGGGCATGGTGTCGAACCTCGATCCCCATTCCAGCTACATGGACGCCAAGATGTATGGCGACATGCAGATCACCACCAAGGGCCAGTTCGGCGGCGTCGGCATCGAAGTCACCCAGGAAGACGGGCTGATCAAGGTCATCTCGCCCATCGACGGCACGCCTGCGTCGCGCGCGGGCATCAAGACCGGCGACCGCATCGCCGGCATCGACGGCAGCTCCATCGCCGGACTGCAATTGAACGAAGCCATCGACAAGATGCGCGGCCCGTCTGGCAGCAAGATCACCCTGACCATCCTGCGCGAAGGCGAAAAGAAGCCGTTCGACGTGACGTTGGTGCGCGCTATTGTGTCGGTGGATGCGGCCTCATATCGCCGCGAAGGCGATATCGGCTATATCCGCATGCCCGGCTTCAATGAACAGACCGCCGATGGCCTGGAAAGGGCCGTGCGCGATCTCAAGAGGCAGATCGGCCCCGGCATCAAGGGCTATGTGCTGGACCTGCGCAACAATCCGGGCGGCTTGCTCGACCAGGCGATCCAGGTGTCGGATGATTTCCTGGGCGCCGGTGAAATCGTGTCCACCCGCGGCCGTCATCCCGAAGACACCCAGCGCTATGACGCAAAGGGCGGCGACATCACTGACGGCAAGCCGGTGGTGGTGCTGATCAATGGCGGCACCGCGTCCGCTTCGGAAATCGTCTCCGGCGCGCTGCAGGATCACAAGCGCGCCACCGTCATCGGCCTGACCAGCTTCGGCAAGGGTTCGGTCCAGACCATCATTCCCCTGGGTGAAAATCGCGGCGCGCTGCGCCTGACCACGGCGCGCTACTACACGCCTTCCGGTCATTCCATCCAGGCGCAGGGCATCATCCCGGATATCCAGGTGGCGCAGGGCGATGAAGCCAATGTTCCCAAGCTGGCGCGCCCGTCCGAAGCGGATCTGCGCGGCCATCTCACCGGTGAGCCGGTTCCGCCCAAGCGGGTGAATGCGCCGGTGATCAAGCCGGCTGCGGGCCAGAAGTATGACGACTTCCAGCTTTCCTATGCCCTGGACCTGCTGCACGGGAAGATGACGGTCGCCTCGGCCGCCGTGCCGGCCCCCGACAAGAAGCAGTAGGCCAGCCCGGCACTCAACAACGAAGGCCCGCCTCCCGGCGGGCCTTTTTGTTTGAGGCTCAGGGCGGGGGTTAATTCTTTTAACAAGTCTTAACCATCACAGGGCCTAATGGCCCCATGGCTGCTGCTGCCCATTCCGCAGAAGGCTTGCTCGCGTCCAAAGCCGGGCGCGCGCTGGCCTTTGCCGCGTCCTTCACGGTCTGCCTGCTGGCGGCGGGCATGCTGGCCATTACCCTTTTGGGCCACGCCCACGGTCCCACCATCGTGCTGGACTTGGCCGAAACGGCCGAGAATACGCCCAAGCCGCCCACCACCACCGCTTATTCCATTTCCGATGACGGTGCCGTGGTCGGCCCGGTGACCAAGCCAATCTATGCGGGCAAGGCGTTGCTGGCCGACCCCGCTTTGGTGGAGAACACACCGCAAGGCCCATTGCCCCGTATCGCCGATGACGGGCGCAAACCCATGACGGCTTATGCCGCCCCGGCACCTGCTTCCACCAAGTTCAAGATCGCGATTGTGGTCAGCGGGCTGGGACTTTCCTCGACCGCCAGCAAGGCTGCGTTGGATAGCCTGCCCGCGGCAGTGACCTTGGCCTTTGCGCCTTATGCCGGCGATGTCGGCCAGTGGGCGGCCGAAGCCCGCCAGCATGGCCATGAGATCCTGCTGGAAATTCCGATGGAGCCGTACGATTTCCCCGACAGCGATCCGGGCCCGCACACCTTGCGCGCCGGGCAGGATGAAGACGCCAACATCCAGCGCCTGACCTGGGCGTTGAGCCGCTTCACCGGTTATGCCGGCGTGACCAATCTTCTGGGCCAGCGTTTCCTGTCGGACAGCGCGGCGCTGTCGCCGACCCTGACCTATCTCAATCGCCGCGGGCTGTATTTCTTCGACAATGGCGCGGCCAGCCAGTCGGTGGTCCCCACCGTGGCCGGCCAGGTCGGCATCCCGGCGGTGCAGAGCGGGGCGGCGCTGGACAGTATTCAGACGGCGCTGGAAATCGATCGCCGCCTGTCGGAACTGGAAACCCAGGCCCGGGCCAATGGCAGCGCGGTGGGTTCGGCCTTTCTTTATCCCGTCAGCCTGGCGCGCATTGCCGCCTGGGCGAAAGGGCTGGAAGCGCGAGGCTTTGTTCTGGTCCCGGTTTCCGCCATAGTCGCGCAACCAACCACAAAATAACCCGCGACTGTCCTCCCATGTCATCCGATCTGCCCTACCGGCCCTGCGTCGGCATCATGCTGTTCAACAAGGACGGCAAGGTGTTTGTCGGCAAGCGCATCGACCAGAGCGTGGAAGGCTGGCAAATGCCGCAAGGCGGCATCGACAAGGGTGAGACGCCCAAAGAGGCGGCCAGGCGCGAACTGCAGGAAGAAGTCGGCACCGACAAGGCCCAGATCATGGCCGAGATGGACGACTGGGTGACATACGATCTGCCCGAACACCTGATCGGCGTGGCGTTCCATGGCAAGTACAAGGGGCAGCGCCAAAAATGGTTCGCCATGCGCTTCACCGGCAAGGATGCCGATATCGACCTGACGGCCCATGAGCCGGAATTCTCGGACTTCCAATGGGTCAGTCTTGCCGAATTGCCCAGCCTGATTGTGCCCTTCAAGCGCGAAACTTACAAAGCGGTGATCGCCGCCTTCAAAAACCTGGCATGAGCAAATCTCCTGTTGTGATGATCCACGGGGCCTTCTGCGGACCCTGGTCGTTGGATGGGCTGAAGGAAAAATTCGAGGCCGCCGGTTATGCCGTCACCGCGCCGCCGCTGCGCTTTCATGACGAAAAGCGATCGTCTCCCGCTTTGGCGACCACCGGCCTTGCCGATTATGCCGCCGACCTGGAAGAGGAAATCAGGGCGCTGACAGCGCCGCCCATATTGGTGGGTCATTCCATGGGCGGCTTGCTGGCGCAGATGCTGGCGGCGCGAACCGATGTCGCCGCACTTATTTTGTTGGCGCCTTCGCCGCCTTGGGGCGTGACGCCAACCACGCTGTTTGAAATCGGCGCCGCCCACGCGATGCATCTTCAGCCCGGTCACTGGAACCAGGTGCTGGAGCCCAACCGCGATGTGGCGCTGGCCCATTCGTTGGACCGGCTGCCGCGCGACATGCGCGAC
Organism: Micropepsales bacterium; assembly: GCA_038317805.1. GTDB lineage: Bacteria > Pseudomonadota > Alphaproteobacteria > Micropepsales > Micropepsaceae > Rhizomicrobium. The sequence goes on along the minus strand of JBBQBL010000006.1, from coordinate 3,352 downwards.
GACGTCTATGGCCGCTTCGTGGCCGAGTCGGGCCGCGCCATGTTCGAGGTGATGAACTGGGCGATGGATTTCAATCGGGCCAGCGCGGTGGACGCCAATGCCGTGACCGCGCCGATGCTGTTCCTCACGGGCAGCGAGGACAAGATCAATCCGCCTTCTACTGTGGAAAACATCGCCAAATTATATGGCGGCCGCGCCACTGCCGAAGTGCTGGACGGCATGGGTCACTGGCTTATCGGTGAACCGGGCTGGGAAAGGCTGGTTCAGCGTGCGCTGGCCTGGCTGAAAGTGCAAAAGCTCTAGCTCTTGGCGCCGGACTTGCGCTTGGCAAAGTCCTTCATGAACGTCTGCAAGGTATCGACCGAGGCGATCTTGGCCGCGGCCTCGCGGAAGGCCAGGCCGTGCTGGTCGATATCGGATGACAGCACCGCGAACAGATTGGCATCCGGCGTGCCCTTCATCTTGGGCGCGAAATGGGCGCGCACTCGCGCGAGACTGGCTTCGTCATTGGCCAGGCTGTAGGCCACGGCCGCCCGCATCACCTGGGCGCGGTCGGTGTCGCTCAGCGGGACCGTGTCGCTCCAGCGCGCATCCAGCATCTCTTCGGCCTTCTGACCGGCAACGGCCCAGTTGCCGCTTTCCCAATAAATGTCGGCGCGCAGGCGCTTGGTGTCCTCGGCCTGGTCCACCGCGATCAGGTCCAGGGCGTTGTCCCATTGCTTGAGGGCGGCAAAGGCGCGCGCTTCCAGCAGCATGCGGTGATGCATTTCCTCGTCCGGCAATCCGGTGATCTGGGAATCGCGGATCGCGGCCACCGCCTTGTCGGCCTTGTGGTCCATCAGATAGACGGCGGCCAGGCGCGTGGCGACCTGCGCCTTGGCGATGCCGTCCAGGCGCTTGTCCACCTGATAGGCCAGCAGGTTCGCGGCCGGTCCCAGCAGGTCCACCGCCACCAGCCGGTCGGACATGCGGCGGATCATTTCGTCGCCGTCGGGCCCGATCGGGGTGAGGTCCAGATTGTCATAGAACAGCGCCAGCGCATCCACCGGCTTCATCTTGTCGGCGCCGCCCTTCAGGAACAGGTTCACGAAGGCGCCGCGCATATCATCCTGCGCGATGCGCGCCGCGTCCTGGCCACCGAAATTCTGGGTGGCAACCCGCAAGGTCTTCAGACCTTCATGCCATTTGCCGCGCCCGGTATAGAGTGAGGCCAGCTTACGCAGGGTTTTCAATTCCAGCGCGTCACCGCGCCAGCGGAAGCGCAGGCGCTCCAGCTGCTCGATAGCCTGGGGCGCCGTGATGGCGGTGGCCTTCAGCGCAGCGTCGGTGTGATAGAAGATCGCCTGCGCCGCCAGTTTCTCGTCGCCGCCTTTTTCCACGGCGATGAAGTGCCTGGCCGCTCCCTCATAGCGGGTTTGCGCGGCCATCAGGCGGGCCTGTGCCAGTTCCGCCGCCAGGGCGTGTTTCTGGTCCAGTTCCTTGGGCAACCGCTGCAGCGCCGCGTCGGCCAGATCCAGCCGGCCCAGCCCCAGCGCCGCATCGGCATCGGCCAGGTATGCGGTGGCCTGCCAGGTGGGCGAATAGCGGTTCATCACCGGCCCGGCCTGTTCCAGATGGGCATGGGCGTTCTTCCAGTCTTCCATCTGCGCTTCGATCAACCCGCGCCAGAAGGCGGCATGACGGTCGGCATCGAAGGTGGGACCAGCCAGATCGTTATGGGCGTCGCGATAACGGCCCATCATGTAATCGGCCGCGGCCTTCATGGTGACCAGCTGGGTATCGCCCGCCAGCGCCGGATCATGTTGCTGCAACAGGTTGAGCAGGCCCAGCGCTTCGGAGGCAAAGCCGTTGGCCAGGTAGAAGCGCGCCAGGTTCAGGCGCGGCAGGTTGGAAAGGGTCTGCGGCGCATGCGCCACGATCTGAGTCAGCTTGCGCTCAGTGGCCAAAAAGCTGCCGCCGCTGGCCGCGCCCCAGGCCGCGAAATTCAGGTAGGACGGGCCATCGCCATAATGGGCCAGCGCCGAAGGGCTTTGCGCCACCGGCATCTGGGGCGGGGTCAGGGCAAGGCCGCTGGGGCGCCCGATCGAGACACGCGAGGCATCCACCGTTACCTGCAGATCGTCGGAATAGGGCGTGATCACAAGCCCGCTGGCGCTGGCCAGCACGGCGAAGTCGGCGAAGTTGCGCACGGTCGGAACGCCGCGTCCCGGCTGGCAAGGAATGATGGTCAGAAGATCACCGCCGGCTGGGTCCAGGACCTTGAAAGCGTGATCGGCGGAGGGCAGCAGGGTGGAGAGCGAGGCGCGCTTGGGATCAGACTGGTTGCGGGCAAAGCCAATGGCGATAGCGGGCGGCGCGACCGACGGCGCGATCTCCACGTCCAGACTGTTTCCGTTGGCGCGCGCCGCGATCTCGGCCGGCTTTTTCAGCGTGATGCGCAAGATGCCCAGCCCGTTGCTGGACACCGCTTCCATGCCGGCGGCGAAATCGCCCAGCGCGGACTTCAGGTTGTGGGAATCAAAGTTGGGTGCGTTTTCCAGGATGATCCAGGCGGTGAGCCCGCGCACGAACACGGCGGCGGGCAGCGGGCCCGCGCCCTTGAAGGTAATTATAGCGCCGTCGCGGGTGCGCTTGGCATCGGCCACCGGGATGGCATCGGCAGCCGGTGTGGCTGCAACTTGCTCGGCGAGCTTTGCCTCCGCGGCTTTTTCTTCGGGCTTGGCGGCCTTGGGGTCCGCCTTCGCCTCGGCCTTTGCTTCAACCGGTTTGGCGGTGGGCTTGTTCTTGTCGGCCAGCTGCTGCGCGGCTTGCGTGATAGCCTCGGCCTGCTTGCTGCTGGCGCCGGATTTGATCGTCGGTGCCGTTGCAGCGGACGCGATCTTCATCGCCGTGACAGTGGGCTTGGCGGAACCGGGCGGAACATAGGCGGTGCCGTCGGTCTTGGGCGCCAGGATATCCAGCACGACATGCGTGCCGTCCTTGAAATCGTGATAGCCGGAATCGGAGTCGGTATCGAATTCGAAAATGGTGGACTGGCCGTCGATGCGCCAGGCGGCGTTCTTCACCCATGGCGGCGCAAAGCGCGCGATGGCCGAGACATCGGCCCGTACCGGTACGGCGAACTTCACCGTCATTTTTCCGGCGCCGGGATACACCTGGTAGGACACATCCTTGGGAAAATCGAACACCAGCCGGGTGAACTTTTCGTAGGCGCCGGTGCGCAGTTTCACTTCTGGGAGCGAGGCGACATCCACCGGCTTGGGCGCAGGTTTGGGCGGCGCGACAAGATCGGGCATCGCACCGCTGAAACTGGGTTCGGCCAGATCCACCACCGCCTTTGCGCCCAACTGGC
>JBBQBL010000005.1:0-33876 GCA_038317805.1 Micropepsales bacterium | reverse complement strand
TGACTGGCCCGGCGGCTGCTACGATCCGGAAAGCCATCTCCTCTATGTCTATTCCCAGACCGGGATCGGCTTCATCGGCATGATCGCCAATCCGGGACAGAAGCTTACCGATTCCGATTTCGATTACCTGCGCGGCACGGTGGGCACCATTCCGCGCCAGACCCCGCCATCGGGATCGCTGGAGCGGGAAGCGGCGCTGGCAAAGAGCGCGCCGCCGCAGCCTGTTCCCGCCAAGCCGCTCCGCTCCGCCGCGCTGACGGTGCAAGGCCTACCGCTGCTCAAGCCGCCTTATGGCCGCATCACCGCCATCGATCTTTCCAAGGGCGATATCACCTGGCAGGTCGCGCACGGCGAAACCCCGGACAACATCAAGCGGCATCCCGCGCTCAAGGGCCTGACCATTCCGCGCACCGGGCGGCCCGGCATTCTCGGACCAACCGTCACCAAGTCGCTGGTGATCTGCGGCGAAAGCGGCTTCTTCACCACGCCCAACGGGGCGCGCGGCGCGATGCTGCGGGCCTATGACAAGAAGACGGGCGAAGAAAAGGGCGCGGTGTACATGCCCGCGCCGCAGACCGGCTCGCCCATGACCTACCTGCTGGATGGCCGGCAGTATATCGTGGTCGCCATCGGCGGCGGCAGTTACAGCGCCGAGCTTTTGGCGTTCCGCCTGCCGCACGCCTAAGGCTTGCGAAAGCCTTCGAAAATACCGTTGAGGGTTTTGCCGGAGGCGGCGTTCGCCAATCCGGCAAAGGAGCCGTCCTTGATCTGTTGCGCCGCCGCCTGAACCGCGCCCCAGGCGATACGCGCCAGCGCCCCGCCGACGCTGATGCGCCGCACGCCCAGATCCGCCAGTTCGGCCACCGAAGGACCCGGCCCCGTCATCAGGACGTTGAGCGGTTTGGGCGCCACCGCGCGCACCATCACGGCGATGTCGTCTTTCTTCGTAACGCCGGGCGCGTAGAGACAATCGGCGCCCGCTTCGGCGAAAGCCACCAACTTGTCGATTGCCGCGAGGAGCGTGCCGTCGCCCAGCAATCCCTCGGTGCGGGCCACCAGGATCACGTCCTGGCCGCAAGCATCGATCGCGGCCCGGGCGGCGCGGATGCGCGCCACCGACAGCGGCAGATCGTGCAGTCCCACGCCGCCGGGCTTGCTGTCCTCGATGGAAAGGCCGGCCACGCCGGTCTGGATCGCCAGCCGCACATTGGCGGCGACATCTTCGGGTTCGACCGCGAAGCCATTTTCGAAATCGGCATTGACCGGCAAATCCACCGCGGTGCACAGCGATGTCAGGTGCGCCAGCACCGCATCGCGCGTCACGCCATAATCGGGCCGGCCGGTGGTCCAGGCATGGCCGGAGCTGGTCGAGGCCAGGGCCGAAAATCCCATATGCTGGAACAGCCGGGCGCTGCCGATGTCCCAGGGGTTGGGCAGGACAAAGCAGCCCTGGGCATGCAGCGCCCGGAATGTCGCGCGTTTGGCCATGGTGTCGGTCATGTCTGCCTCCCTGCTTGCCACCAGTGTAGACCCAAAGCGGCCGTGCGCCTTACTGTCCGGAACGCGAAGCTGCCATGCGCCAAAGGAACTTTATGAAAATCCACCCCGACGATTTTCGCGCCGGCAAAAAAGTCCATCTGGGCAAAACGCCGACCCGGATCAAGCCGCTCTACAAGTCCAAGGAGGACTATCAGGAGAAGTTGGCCGCGCAGATCGCCCGGCTGGATGAACTGCAGCAGCTTCTTTACGCCAGCAACAAATATGCCCTGCTGGTGATCTTCCAGGCGATGGACGCAGCCGGCAAGGACGGGGTGATCCGCCATGTCATGTCCGGCATCAATCCCCAGGGCTGCCAGGTCTTCAGCTTCAAGCATCCCAGCGAAGGCGAGCTGGCGCATGATTATTTGTGGCGCACCACCCGCGATCTGCCCGAGCGGGGCAGGATCGGCATCTTCAACCGGTCCTATTACGAGGAAGTGCTGATCGCCCGTGTCCATCCGCAAATCCTCAAGGCGGAAAACCTGCCGGATACGGGTGCGGATGTGTGGGAGGAGCGTTTCCGGTCCATCAACGGCCTGGAGCGCCACCTGCATGCCAATGGCACGCGGGTAATCAAGGTCTTCCTGCACATGTCCAAGGAAGAGCAGCGCCAGCGTTTCCTGGCGCGGATCGACGCGCCGGAGAAGAACTGGAAATTCAACGAAGGCGATGTCGAGGAGCGCAAGTTCTGGAAAGACTATATGCACGCCTATGAACAGGCCCTGTCCGCCACCAGCAACAAGCACTGCCCCTGGTATGTCGTGCCCGCCGACGATAAGGAAAATGCCCGCCTGATCGTCTCCCAGATCATCGTCAAGACTCTGGAAGGCTTGAAGATGTCCTATCCCCCGACCAGCGCGGCGCGGCGGCGGCAGCTCAAGGCCATTCGCGCCAGGCTTGTCCAACAGGTGCGTTGAGCAAGGGGGCAAATCACCTTAAGGTCCCGGCACCGGAGAGGCGCCCTGTCGGGGCCAATAACAACAATGAAAAACCCCAAGATCGTGATTGCGGCGGCCGTCCTGGCGGTGATTTGCGCCGCCGGGGCTTCCTGGTACTTCTTGTTGTCACCACCCGTGACCAAAAGCACGGCGATCATCGCCGCCTCGCCCGGCCATGCCTATCAGTTTATCGCCGCACCCAATCTTACTTGGGAACAGGCGCGCGCGGACGCGGCCGCACGATCCTGGCAAGGCCATGCCGGATATCTGGCCACCATCGATGATGCCGGCGAATACCAGTTCATCTTGGACCGCCTCTTCCCGCATGCTTATCCCGATGTGACCTATCTGGGCGGGCGCCAGACCGCACCGGGGGAATGGCGCTGGGTCACCGGTCCGCGCGGCGCGGCGGATGGCGGCAAGGGCACCTTGTTCTGGCGCGGCGACGAACAGGGCGCGGTGCAGGGCGGGCATTACGCCAATTGGATGTCCACCGCCTTCCAGCATGGCGGCAAGTGGGACGTCAGCAAAGTGTGCTGCGTCTCGATCTTTTCCTATGGCGTGCCGCAATTCTCAGCCTCGCTGGGCGACGGCAACAGCGATGAGCATGTCGCCGGCTATGTGGTGGAGTTCGGCGGCTGACCGCCAAAGGCTGGCCCCAGGGGGCGCAGCCGCATGCCTTTGGCCAGATGCCGCCAGGGAAAGTCAGCGGGATCGGCCAGCATCGGGCCTTGGGCCTTGGCCACCAGAACCGCCTCGGCAATGGGCTGGAAGTCGGCGCGGAAATGCACCGAGCTTTTGTTGACCAGGATTTTCATTCGCTCCGGCTCAACCCCGGCCATGCGATAAAGATTGCGGTCCAGCATCTGGTCCTTGTGGCTGCTGACCACCACCTGCACCCCGCCCAGCGACAGACGCGCCGTCGGTCCCACGTCGGTCTGCTTGCCGTGCATCATGGGGCCGCCATAGATGCAGCGCCCATCGCTGAGCTGTTCGACGCGGAAGGTGGCGGACAGCGGCGCATCACCGCCCGATTGTCCGCCCAGCGCGATAGTGATATCGCGGCCTGCCCCTGCTTGGTGCGCGGCAGCGGCGGCGTCCGGATCCACCATCAGGCCCAGCGCGGCGCCCTGTGCCGCGCATTCGACCAGCGCCCGCAGCATGCCGGTGGTGTTGGAATCCCCGCCGCCGCCCGGATTGTCCTGGGTATCGGCGATCACCACCGGGCGCGACGCGGTGGCGGCAATGCGCATGGCCTGGCGTACCGCGTCATGGGGCGCCAGCAGCGGCACCACCCAATCGCCTTCGCGCGCCACGATGCCGCCGGCCAGCGTGTCTATCGCGGCCGCGATCCTGGCGGCGTCCGTGCCATAGCCCCAGACCACGCCGCCGCATTCGGGAAAATCCGCCGCAGGGAAGCCGGGCGCGAAGGACATGTGCAGATTGTCCCTCTGCTCGGTGCCCGCCAGCGCGTGATAAACACCGCGCGCCGGCTCGACCAAGGTGCACATGCCGTTGATGGGAATCAGGAAGGGCAGGCGCCGGGCGGCCTGGGCCAGTTTCTCCCCGCGCTGCATCAGGATGTTCAGCAGGCCCGCGGCGCGCTCGCCTGCTTCGGCCATGTCTTCATGCGGATAGGTGCGATAGGCCACCAGCGCATCAGCGGCCTGCAACATTTTCGCGGTGACGTTGGCGTGCAGGTCCAGGCTGGCGACGATGGGGATGCGCGGCCCCACAACGGCGCGTAACGCCGCCAGCAGACGGCCTTCACCGTCATCATCGTGGCGGCACACCATGGCGCCGTGCAGGTCCAGATAGATGGCGTCGAAGGTCCCGTTGCGCGCGGCGGCGACGATCTCGCCCGCGATGCGCTCGAAGGCGTCCTCTTCGACATGGGCCGCCGGCGTGGCGCCCGCCCATAAAACGGGGATCAGGTCATGGCCACGCATGGCGCGGATAAAGCCGCCGATGGGAATATTGACATCGCGCATCGCCAGAACGTCGGCGCCGTGCGCCATGGCGGGAAACGCCCCGCCCCGCACAAAATCGTCAAAGCGGGTGGGGGTCGGCGCGAAGGTGTTGGTTTCGTGCTGAAAGCCGGCGATCAGGATGCGCATACCGCGAGGCTAGCATCCTGGCCTTGCCAGGCAAGTCTAGCGGGTGGAGCGTGCGCCATGATCGGCGCCGCCATCCGGCTTGCTCTGGTGTGGCGCCGGCGACTGGTCCGCCATTTTCTGGCCCGGATGGGTGCTGGGCTGGTTCTTCTGCTGGTCGCCCGAGCCCTTTTGCTTGTGGCTGTTGCCGATGCTGCCGATGGATTGGCCCATAAGATGTCTCCCGAAAAGGGGCCCGCCGCCGGAGATCCGGCGACGGGCCTGCCAAATCAATTCCAGTCGCGATCGACCTTGTAGAAGGAATAGCTCTCGTCCCGGATGGACGAGCCGATGGTGCCGTCATGCTTGGTCAGGTCCTTGAGATCATAGGCCGGCGCATTCTCCAGCCGGTCCTTGTCCAGGGGCACGACATAGCCGCCCTTGTCTTCATCGAAGTCCAGCAAAGCCCACGGCACGGGATAGTATTTCTCGCCGATGCCCAGAAGGCCGCCAAAGCCCAAGGCGGCGAACATGATCTGGTTGGACCGCTTGTCCAGCACGACATCTTCGACGGTGCCGATCTTGTCGCCAGTGTCGCTATAGACCGGAGTGCCTTTGACCTTGGATGCCAGAATGGCGCTGGTGTGACCGGTGGTGGTCGTCATGGGTTCCTCATTGTGTTGGTGTTCGGTGGTAACGCGTGCTTCCCGCATCTTGTTGCCGGAACTTGCAAATTTCTCAGGCGCCGATCCCATGCGCGCTATCGCACCATAATTTCGGAAACAGCGTGAAACCGGGTTCCCGCATGCACGTTGCATGACAGGATTTCACAAGGAACCATTGCCATGACCGTCAGGACCACGCTCGAACAGGCCGCCAAATCCGTCATGGGCGCGCTGACCCCCGGCGAAAGCCAGCCCGATATCCTGGACACGCTGCAGGCCGAGCATGACGAAGTGCAGGAATTGCTGGGCAAGCTGGTGGACAGCGACAGCGCCCGTGAACAGAACCAGCTGGTGGCCAGGATCAAGAATGCCCAGGTGCCCCACACCAAGGCCGAGGAAAAAGTGGTCTATGACGCGGTGCTGGCGCTGCGCGGCAAGGACGCCAAGATCGACGGCAATGAAGGCTATATCGAGCATGGCCTGGCGGACGCCACCCTCAAGAAGCTGGACAAGCTCACCGCCAACACGCCGGAGTTCAAGGCTGCCGCCAAGGTGCTGAAGGAACTGATCAGCCACCATGTCGAGGAAGAGGAGCGCAACATTTGGGCGCAGGTGAAGGAGAATTTCTCCGACGAGCAGCGCGAAGAGATGAACCGCGCGTTCCTAGCGGCCAAGAAGAAGTTGAAGGCCGCCTGACTACTTGACGAAATCCGCGACAATGGAAACAGGCGCGCCGCCGGCCCGCCGGTCGTGCGGCGCAGCCCGCTGCACGAACATCTCGTCTTCGGGGACCGGTTCGCAAAGATAGGTATGGTCGTCCAGGAACGCCTGGTAAAAATGGATTTTCGCCTTGCGCAGTTCTGACTTCAGAACCAGGTGCGTGATCAGCTCATAACGCGGAAACCACAGATGGGCATCGCCATCTTCGCTGAAGCGTATCCGCGCATCGCCCGTATTTTCATCCAGATAACTGGTGGCGCCCATCAACAGATCCCCGATCACCCGTCCGCGCGCGTCGAAAAGCGAGCGGCGCTTGAGCGGTGGGCTGCGGTAATCGGGCACGCTGAGGCGGAAGGTGCCGCCGGGCTTCAGCACCCGGTAGATCTCGTCCAGTACGAAAGGCACCTTGTCGAAAGGTAGATGCTCCAGCACGTCCTGGGCCTGGACCTTGGCGATGCTGTTGTCGCCAAAGGGCAGGGCTGCCGTCAGGTCGTGCTTGATCTCCCGGTCATGGGCCGGCTCCAGCGCCAGGCCGATGAAGTTGGGAATCTGGTACTGGCGCTCATGCAGGCCCAGGCTGCCGAAATACAGATATTGCTCCATCGGACGCATCTTCCAATGCGGCGATGGCGCCCGCAAGGCGCGTTTCAGATGATCAGGTCCACCGGCCGGTGCCGCCAGGGCGCGATGTTCTCCACATCCTGGTCGTGATGCTCGTCCTGCAGGGTGGCGGCAAGCCTGTCGGCGCGTTTTTCCAGCGCCTCGGCCGTCATCAGATAGAGCAGCTGGTCGCCCTTGGCGCGCGTCTCCGCCGCCAGCGCGCGCAGCTTTGCCGCCACCGACAACAGGTTTCGCAAGTCCCGTGCATGCGCCGCAAATCCCATGGGACAAATAACGTTTTGCCCAGGCAGAGGCAGCAGCAAAGCGCGGTTTTTGGTAAAGGTTGCGTGAAATGAAGCCTTCAAAAGCACCGATGCCGCTTGGCGGGCCTTGTAATTGCTGCACTGCAGCATAATATCTGGGTGGCCGATATGTGGCGGAAACTGGTGACGCTGATGCGGTTTGATGGATTTGGCCCCGGGGTAAAGACGAACCCCCTCAAGGCCCGCACCGCCCCGCGGGCAACACCGCTGGCCGAAGCGCCCTTCGCGCCCAACCCTGGCAACCTGCGCATGTTCCGCTACCTGCCGCGCGGCCTGAAGGCGGGTGCGCCGCTGGTGGTGGTGCTGCATGGCTGCGGCCAGACCGCCGCTGGTTATGACCTGGGGGCGGGCTGGTGCCAGTTGGCCGACACACTTGGCTTCGCCGTGCTGGCGCCCGAGCAGAAGGCGGTCAACAACTCCAATACCTGCTTCAACTGGTTCAATCCGGAAGACATTACACGCGGCCAGGGCGAGGCGGCCTCCATCGCCGCCATGATCCAGACCGTGATCGAAACGCACCGGCTCGATGCGGGCCGCGTCTTCATCACCGGGCTGTCGGCGGGCGGTGCGATGGCCTCGGTCATGCTGGCCAACTATCCCGAGCGTTTCGCCGGCGGCGCGATCATTGCCGGGCTTCCCTTTGGCGCGGCAGTCAATGTGCGCGACGCGCTGGAAAGCATGCGCAGCGCTCCTTTGAAGACTCCGAACCAGTGGGGCGATGCGGTACGCGCCGCATCGGACTATCGCGGCCACTGGCCCCGCATCTCCATCTGGCATGGCGCCGCCGACATGGTCGTGAACATCAGCAACGCCCAGGCCAGCGTGGCGCAATGGGCGGACCTGCACGAGCTTTCGCTTGCCGCCGCCAAGCAGGACATGGTGGACGGCGCCGTTCGCCAGCGCTGGGACAGCCGGCTGGAGGTCTATACCCTGCCGACCCTCGGCCATGGCACGCCGATCGACCCTGCCGATGTGGGCCAGCCTGGGCCCTTCATCATTGATGCCGGCATTTCCTCCACCCGCCGCATTGCCGAGTTCTGGGGATTGATGCCGGCCGCGGTGTCAAAGCCCGCGCCCAAATCCGAACCTCGGCTGGCGCCGGCGCGCATACCGCCATCGCCGCAGCCGGTGCTGCCGCATATCGAACAGGTGCTGGCGCCGCAATCGCCCCAGCCCCCGCAGGCGCAAGTGGTGGAAGGACTGATCCGCCGCGCGCTGAAGGCGGCGGGCCTGTTGCGCTAGATTCGTCCCAGCAGGATCAGGATCAGCACGATCAACAGGACAAGGCCCAACCCGCCGGACGGGCCATAGCCCCAGCCGGTGGAATAGCCCCACATGGGCACCGATCCCAGGACCGCAAGGATCAGCACAATCAGCAATATCAGGCGCAGCATGGGATTCTCCCTTTATTATTTGGGGGTAACGCGCCAGTTCCGCCTAAGTTCAAGGCAAAGGCGCAGCTAGCCTTCCGCCGAAAGGCTGCGGTACGCTGGGCCCATGTCCGAACCCGCCTCCGTCATCGAAACCCGCCGCCACCAGATGTTTCCGCATCTGGACGATCACGACTTTTCCCGCCTGCGCCGCTTCGGCCAGGTCCGCAGTTTTGCAGACGGCGCACCGATCATGAAGGCGGGCGAAGTGGCCGACGGCCTGGCCTTTGTTCTCAAAGGCAAGATCGCCGTGCGCCAGGGCGGAGCGGTGTCGCAGCGCGAGCCCATCGTCACGCACGGTCCCGGCAGCTTCCTGGGCGAACTGGCGCAACTGTCCGACCGCCCCGCGCTGGTGGATGCCAATGCCGAAGGCGAAGTCGAAGCCATCATCGTGCCGGGGCAGCGGTTGCGCGACGTGCTGGTGCAGGAAGCCGAACTGGGCGAGCGCATCATGCGCGCCCTGATCCTGCGCCGCGTCGGCCTTTTGCAGGCGGGCCAGACCGGGCCCATCCTGATCGGACCGTTCGGCACCAGCGACATGCTGCGGCTGGAAAATTTCCTCACCCGCAACGGCCATCCGCACCGTGCGCTGGATTCGGTCAATGACGGCTGCGCCCAGACCCTGCAGGCCAGGTTCGCCATCCAGACGGAGCATCTGCCTATCGTGCTATGTCCCGATGGCCGTATCCTGCGCAATCCCAGCGAAAGCGAGTTGGCGCGCTGCATCGGCCTGCTACGCCCCATCGATCCCGACACCATCTATGACGCCGCCATTGTCGGCGCAGGGCCCGCGGGGCTGGCGGCGGCGGTCTATGCCGCCTCCGAAGGGCTTTCGACATTGGTGCTGGACTGCCGCAGCTTTGGCGGCCAGGCGGGCGCATCGTCGCGCATCGAAAATTACCTGGGCTTTCCGACCGGCATTTCCGGCCTGGTGCTGATGGCGCGCGCCTACAACCAGGCGCAGAAGTTCGGCGCCGAGATCGCCATTCCCGATGAAAGCAGGACGTTGGCGCAGGGCGGCTCGCCTTTCCAGCTAACGCTGGGCAATGGCGAGACGGTGCAGGCGCGCAGCCTGGTGCTGGCCAGCGGCGCGCGCTATCGCCGCCTGGATATTCCCAACCTGTCGGAGTTCGAAGGCTCCTGCGTGCATTACTGGGCCAGCGCCGTGGAGACACGGCTGTGCGCCGGGCAGGAAGTGGCGCTGGCGGGCGCCGGCAATTCGGCCGGTCAGGCCGTGGTGTTCCTGGCGGGCAAGGTGAAAAAACTCTGGATGGTGGTGCGCGGCAAGGACCTGGAAAGCACCATGTCCCAGTATCTGGTGGACCGGATCCGCGCCCTGCCCAATGTCGAAGTGGTGACCCGCACCGAAATTTGCGGCTTTGAAGGCGAAGAGGGCGCGCTGAAGAAAGTGCGCTTCCGCAACCGCGACAGCGGCGAAGAGGAAAGCTGCGATATCGCGCATGTGTTTTCCTTCATCGGCGCCGAACCCAACACCGACTGGCTGGCCGGTTCGGGCATCGCGCTGGACGATAACGGCTTTGTCGTCACCGGCGCGGACAACGATCACTTCCTGGCGACCAATCGCGAGGGCATCTTTGCGGTGGGCGATGTGCGCTGCGGTTCGGTCAAGCGGGTGGCGGCGGCGGTGGGCGAGGGCTCGACGGTGGTGTCGGCCATTCACGCCTATCTGGCGCGCCAACGCAGCGCGATGGCGGAGGCGGCGCAGTGAGCGGCGACTTCTGCGCCCATCTGGACACGATCCAAACAGTCACGCCGGGCAGCAAGGGCTGCGAGGAATGCTTAGGCCTGGGCTGGGAGCGGTTTCACCTGCGGGTATGCCGGACTTGCGGCCATGTCGGCTGCTGTGACCAGTCCCGCGGCAAGCATGCCACCAAGCATTTCCATCGCACCAAACACCCCATCATCGAGGGCTATGATCCCCCCGAAGGCTGGGGCTGGTGCTATGTGGAGGAAGTGATGTTCGACCTGGGCAAGAATGTTACGGCACAGATCGGCCCCATTCCGCGTTACTATTAGCCCCACACCTAATTGAGGACGCCATGCACGAGAAAATCCGCGAAGGCTTTGACGTATTTCTGCATGACGGGGAAAAGAGCTTCGGCGCCGTGCGCCAGGTCCGCAAGAACGAGCTGGTGGTCTATGTCGAGAATGCCGGGGATTTCGAAATCCCCTTCAGCGCCATCAAGGATGCCGAGGCCGAGAAGGTGATCCTGGATTCCAGCAAGCTTGATCCCAAGCTGAAGGAAGCCATCCGCCGGGCGCACACGGGCGAAGACCCGCGTATTCCATAAGAAAATTATTGGGGGAACTGATGAGGAAATTTCTTTTGTGCCTGGCGCTGCTGGCGCTGGCAGCGCCTGCGAATGCGCGCGAGGTCTGGAGCAAGGATCAGGCGAACGCCTGGTACGGCAAGCAGAAGTGGCTGGTGGGCAGCAACTATATCCCTGCCGACGCCATCAACCAGCTGGAGATGTGGCAGGCCGACAGCTTCAATCCGGCCCAGATCGACAAGGAGCTGGGCTGGGCGCAAGGCACCGGCATGACCACCATGCGGGTGTTCCTGCATGACGCGCTCTGGCAGCAGGACGAAGCCGGTTTCAAGAAGCGCATGGACGCTTTCCTGAGCATCAGTGCCCGTCACGGCATCAAGACGCTGTTCGTGCTGTTCGACAGTTGCTGGGACCCCAACTACAAGCTTGGACCGCAGCATCCACCGATCCCCGGCGTGCACAATTCGGGCTGGGTGCAGTCGCCCGGCGCCAAGGCGATGGCCGATCCCGCGCAATATGGACGGCTGGAAGCCTTTGTGAAGGGCGTGGTCGGCGCCTTCGCGCATGACGACCGCATCCTGGGCTGGGACCTGTGGAACGAGCCCGACAATACCAATGGCAGCTCCTACCAGGACACGACCCAGGCGCGTTACGACCAGGTCGCGTTCTTGTTGCCGAAGGTTTTTGAATGGGCGCGCAGCGCCGATCCGTCACAGCCGCTGACCAGCGGCATCTGGCATCACGATCATTGGGAGAATCTCGCCAGCCTGAACAGCGTCGAGAAAACCCAGCTCACCCAATCCGATGTGATCAGCTTCCACGATTACAGCTGGCCGGAAATCTTCGAGGCGCGGGCGAAGTCACTGGAGACCTATGGCCGCCCCATCATCTGCACCGAATATATGGCGCGGGGCGCAGGCTCGACCTTCGACACCATCCTGCCCATCGGCAAGAAGCGTAATGTCGGCATGATCAATTGGGGCTTCGTCAACGGCAAGACCCAGACCGACATGCCCTGGGACAGCTGGCAGCGGCCTTATACCCTGCGGCCGCCGACCCTGTGGTTCCACGATATCTTCCGCGCCGATGGCACCGCGTACCGGGCGCGGGAAATCGCCATCATAAAAAGGCTGAGCGCGGCGCCCAAGAGCATCGTGCCGGCCGAATAGATCACTTCCATGGTGTGAGCTCCGGGATGAAGTCGGTGGGCGCCTCGGCATGCTCCGAGCCGAAGTCAGCCGGCGAGACGATTTCCAGATATTCCATGTCTGGGGAGTAATCGAACAGGTAATGCACCATGCCGGGGCGCTGGTGCACCACATCGCCTTCTTCCACCAGGGTGACCTTGTCCTCATACATGAACTTGGCCCAGCCCTTCATCATTACCACGATCTGGAATTCGCAGACGTGATAGTGCCAGCCGGTGCCTTCCAGCGGCGGCTTGTTGGCCTTCACCAGATGGGCGATCACCTTGCCTTTGGTGGCGCCGGCGATGCCCAGATCGCGGTACAGAAAGAAATCGCGCAAGCCGCCGCGCTTGAATTCGGTATCGCCGGGTTTGACATGGCTGAAGAAGGTGCTCGTCGGCTCCTGGCCCATTGCGGACTCCCATGCTGCGTCGCATCATTAAGGCACCAAATCGGGGCGTTGGAAAGAGCCAATAAACATGGGGCTTGGCGCATGATTCTGGGGCAGGCCGCCGAAAAAATATGCGCCGCAACAGGGGGGCTAGGGGATAGCGCCCATGAGCGTGACGCCCTGGGCCTTCCACACCGGCACCGCTGCGGGCGCGGTGATGAAGCTCAAAAAGGCCTGGGCATTCACCGCGTCAAGGCTGGCGGTGGCGATACCGCCGGCAAAGTCCACGCTGGCGCCATACAGATCAGGCACCGGGCCGGCCAGCGCCACATCCTTGTTCGCCATCAGCTCGGGCACCATTTGCAGGGCGATGTCCGCACGCCCCGAAGTCAGCGCCGTCACCGCCAGGCCCTGAACCGGCACACGCTTGACGCCCTTGAAGTCGGGGCCGGACAACATGCGATCGATCACCGGTCCCGCCGAGGTACCGGCGCTGGGATCGGCATAGGCGACACCCCTGGCCGCGAGCAAGGCGGCGCGGAATTTCTCCGGCGTGGAAACATCGGGCACCGATGCGCCCGCCTTCACGCCGACACCGACCGCGATATGACCCAGCGGCGTCATGCCGGTGACCGTGGGAAGTTGCGCAAGATCGCCCGTGGGCAGGATCACCACATCGGCGGGGCCGCCCGCTTTGAGCGCGGCAAAAATCTTGCCACGCGAGCCGCCCGCCACCGTCACGGGGATGCCGGTCTGTTGGGTGAATTGCTTGGCCAGTGCGGCAACGCCCGGCGCCGCCGAGGCGGGCGTCAATACCGTAAGGGTAGCACTGAAGGCGGGCGCCGCCAGCAGTGTCAGGATCAAGACGGCGAGACTGAAGCACCTTGGAAACTGCATGCAACAGATCAACCAGCTATCGCGGATTCTGTTCCCCGTCAGGACCCGCTCATATTGGCCTTGAGGTCTACCTTGAGCACGTCGCCCATGTACTTTTTCTCGGACGCGAGCAGCGCTTCCATGGTGCTGCCCTTGTGAATCATGGACGCGTCATAATCCAGAGTCACCCAGCCGGTATAATTCTTCTGGATCAGGAATTTCTGCACGGCGGGGAAATCCACGCCGCCGGAATCGGCATCGCTCATGGCGCGGAACCAGCCATGGCCGCCGGCTTCCTCGCCGCTGCGCGGCACCGCCACGACACGGCTGCCCTTCAGCCTGGTCGGCGCGCCCTTGTAGTGAATCGCCGCGATGCGCGGCCAGTATTTGGCGAATACTTCGTCGATCACATTGCCGCCCAGCACCAGATGCGCTAGGTCGGCCGTCATCCAGACATAGTTGGGATCGGTCTCCTTCATCAGCAGGTCGATCTCATGCTGGTTCTGGACCAGCGAACCGACATGCGGATGCGGCGCCAGCTTCAGACCGTCCTTGATGGTTTCCTTGCCGATGCGGTTCATCGCGGCGGCGCAGCGCTTGATCTGCTCGTCATTGGTATCATAGCCCTTGGGGCGCGGACCCATGTTCATCTTGAAGTGCTTGCAGTAGCCGAACGGCTTGATGAATGTGCGGGCGAAGGCAATGTGGTCATTGACCGATTTGTCGATCAGGTCGGGGTCGTAGAAATTGGTGGTGAAGTTGCCGCCGCCGCCATTGGAGCAGGTCGCCATCTGGATGTGGTGCTCATCCATGATCTTCTTCAGGGCGAGCGGCTTGTCGAGATAGTTGATGATGTTGTGGCGGAACGGCTCAACGCCGGGGAAGCCCAACTTGGAGCCGACCTTGATGGCGCCCTCGATATCGGTCTGCCAGGAAATCGGGCTGAAGGCATAACGGAATGGCAGCTTGCCGGACGCTGTGGCAGCCTGGACCGGGTTCGCCAGCGCGGCGGTGCCTGCCAGCGCGGCGGATGTCTGCAGGAAGTGGCGGCGCGTGAACGTCATGGATCCCTCCGGTCTTTTTTGGTTGCGGCAAGACTGGCATGGCGGCCCCGCGCCTGTCTCTCTCAAAACCATGTTGCACTGAACCAAAAGCGGCTTTTGGACGTAGACAGGGGCAGAAAACTTCCCCAGAAAAGACCCATGTCCAGGATCAAAGCCCTGATGGCGGCGGGCGCCGCGGCGCTGGCATCGGCCTGCTCGCCCTTCGCCGCGGTCAACCTCCTGGTGCCCAAGGCGGGCTATGATGTGCACCGGGCCCTGGCCTTCGGCAGCGACCCGCGCCAGAAGCTGGACATCTATGTGCCGGCCGGCGTGAAGGGGCCGATGCCGGTACTTCTGTTCCTATATGGCGGCGGCTGGCAGGCGGGAAGCCGCACCGACTATCGCGCCTTCGGCCAGGCCTTCACCAGCGCCGGGATGGTGGTGGCGGTGGCCGACTACCGGCTCTATCCCCAGGTGAAATATCCCGGCTTTGTCGAGGATGCGGCCGGCGCGCTGGCCTTCCTGCACAACCATGCCGCGGACTATGGCGGCGACCCCAATCGCATCTTTGTCAGCGGCCATTCGGCCGGCGCCTACAACGCGGTGATGCTGGCATCGGAGCCCAAATTCATCGAGGCCAGAGGCGGGCGGCTGGGATGGATCCGGGGCGTGATCGGGTTGTCGGGGCCTTACGACTTCCTGCCGATGAGCGATCCGGTCTATGTCGACATGTTCCATGGCACCAACAATCTGGACTCCATGCCGACCAACCACGTGAACGGGGTGCGCCAGCCCATGCTGCTGGCCACCGGCACCGCCGATACCACGGTGGACCAGGGCAATACTGACCGCATGGCGGACAAGCTGCGGTCCTTCGGCAGCGAGGTGAAGGTGATCAAGTACAAGGGCACCGGGCATGTCGGCGTCATCCTGTCCCTGGTGCCGGGCTTTCGCAAAATGACGAGCCTGCGCCAGGACATGATCGACTTCATCCGTTCGCACTGATGGCCAAAGCCGCCCATATCCTGCCCGACCGGCTGAAGCCGGGATTGAAGCTGGTATTCTGCGGCACCGCGGCGGGACGCCAGTCAGCGCTTCAACAGGCCTATTATGCCCATGGCCAGAACAAGTTCTGGACCACCCTGCACAAGATCGGTCTGACACCGCGCCTGTTCGCTCCCCAGGATTATGAAGGTCTGTGGGAACTGGGCATCGGTCTCACCGACATCGCGAAACATGTTTATGGGATGGATCACCAGCTTCCCAAGGATGCACTGGGGCCTGAGGCGGTAGCGGCCCTGAAGGCTCGCATCCTGAAAGCCAGGCCGCGCGTTCTTGCCTTCACCAGCCTGAATGGCGGAAGGAAGGTGATGGGACCCAAGGCCGTGGCGGGTGAACAGCCGCATCTGATCGGTGAAACGCGGGTGTTCATCCTGCCATCCCCATCGCCGCTGGCCGCCAATCACTGGGACATCAAGCCCTGGCGCGATCTGGCCAAGGCTGTCAAAGCGCTGGGCTAGGGCAGATCCAGAATGGCGATGCCGCTGCTCTTGCTGGCGGGCGTGCCATAGGCAAAGACCAGCCGCCGGCCATCGCTCGAAAACACCGGATGGGTGGCATCCAGCGCGAAGTCGGTGACTTGCGTCAGTCCGCTGCCGTCGCGGTTGATCAGGAACACCGCGTAATGGCCGTCGGGATTGCCGCGATCCGATTCAAAGGCCAGCCGCTTGCCGTCCGGCGACCAGACCGGCGCGCGCCCTTGTAGCGGCACCGCCTCCAGCGTGTTCAGCTCGCCGTCCGTGCCCACCAGCCAGATCACATTTTCTTCCTGATCATACGACTGGCCTTTGTTCGCTTGGCCAGCGAAGGCGACCCACTTGCCGTCTGGTGAAACGCTGGGCATGCCGGTCATGACCTCCGCGCGGTTGGTCAGGGCGGTGACCGCACCGCCATCCAGGGATAATTTGCGGGTCACCAGCGTGTTGCCGTCCATGGCCGCCAGCGTCTTCCCGTCCGGATACCAGGAAGGATAGAGCAGATCTTTGCTGCCTTCGATAACATGGGCTCCGCTGCCATCGCCCTTGACGATCTAAAGATTGTTCTTGCGGTCTGTCCCGGTGCCGGTGAAGGCAATCAGGTTGTTCTTCGCCGACCAGGCGGCGCGGGTGGCGGTGACGGGCAAGGCGGCAAACGCTTCCGCCGCGCCGCCGGACGCCGCGATCTTCCACAGCGACAAGCTTCGGCCCTTGTCCACCGAACGGCTGAATAGCACGGTCTTGCCATCCGGCGAGAAGCACGGCCAGTAATCCACCGTGCCATCGCCGGAATTGGTGAGAAATCGCGGTGCGGTGGTGGCCATGACCGGCCATGTGCGCGGCATGGGATGGCCCTTGGGCAGCGCCGCGATGGCCTTGGCCTGGGCTTCGTCGATCCTGGGCATGGGCATGGTGCGCCCGCCCTGGTGCAGCACCGCGCCGGTGACCTTGCCGTCAGCGTCCAGAGTGAAGCTGATCTGGGCCGGCACCACTTTCAGGAAAAAGTCGCTTTCGCTTTCGGGAAAGATTTCCGCCGCCGGC
Organism: Micropepsales bacterium; assembly: GCA_038317805.1. Lineage (GTDB taxonomy): Bacteria > Pseudomonadota > Alphaproteobacteria > Micropepsales > Micropepsaceae > Rhizomicrobium. The sequence continues at coordinate 17,204 of JBBQBL010000005.1, read as the reverse complement.
TGGGTGCCAGCGCGGGCGAAGAAATGCTCGCCATCGCGGGTGACCGTAAAGACCGCCTTGGGGCCGAACTGATAGAAACCGGCATACTTGTCGAACTGCTGCGGCGTCATGGCGATGGCGGTATGGGTCTCTGGCGTCTGCCCAAAAGCACGGCCCGCCATCAGCAGGGTCATCGCCGCGACAGCCAAGGCAGCGATCAAGCCGATTCCCGACACCGCCGCCCCGCGCTGGAAAAAGCCATCGGCTTCCAGGTCTTCATCCACGCTGGAAGGATCGCGCCGGAACCGCGCTGGGGCGTGGGCGGGCGGCGGCGTCATGCGCACCACGCCCATGCGGCGCAGCACTTCTTCTTTCAGGGCTCGCCAATTCACGAAGCCATAGTCCTGCGCCAGCCAATACTGCGCATCGGCCAGCCGCGTACCGCTGGCGCGCGCCCGCAGCAGCGCAAAACGCTGTTTGGCTTCCTTGCGCAAATGTTCGATGTGGGGATGTTGCGGGAGTTGCTGTTTGGTCATCGGATGCCGTCCTTCCTTTGCGCCGGTGTCCGCTTGCCCGGGGCAGGAAGTCAGGTGAGACCAAAGGACGGTGCGAGCGGGCTAAGCCCTTTGCGCGGACGGCGTGCCTCTCGAAGGCCCGCCAGCATAAAAACAGGTTCGATTTCCCCGCAAGATCTCTTAGGGCATCGCCGCAGTGGCGGTGCGCACCGGCGCATCGTCCCTGCTTTCTTCTGTCAGGCGCGCCTTGCCACAATGAGACCCGCGACCAGCAGCACCAGGAAGATGATCAGGAAGATGAAGAACAGCGTCTTGGCGATGGCGATGGACGTACCGGCGATGCCGGTAAAGCCAAGCAGGCCCGCAATTAGCCCGATCACCAGGAATATCAATGCCCATTTCAGCACGGCAAACTCCGTATTTCGAAATCCTACCGACAGGAAACTCGAAAACGGTTGCCTAAGTTCCCGCAACTATTTCGCCGCGATGCTGGAACTATTGCGCCGGCGGCAAAGCTCGCAGCCGCTGCGAGCCGCGGGTGGCGTCGTGCAGCAATTGCTCCGCCGGCTTGCCCGGAGACGTCGTGCTGGGCGCATTCTGGGCAACGGGCATGGGGAACGTCAGCGTCCAGTCCACGATGGCTTTCACCGCGGCGCCCAGCGCCTGTTGCAACGCCTGCACTGCTGCACCGACGCTGTTGACCGAGGCCGAACCGGTCTGGGTGGTGGAGAAGCTGCCGACAATGACGCGGCCACGAGACGTGGTCAGCTTGCAGGTCATGCTCACCGTCACGCCCGGAACACCGTCCGGCGTGCTGTAATGGGCGGCGAAATCCTTGACCTCGATGGCCAGGTCGTAGTCGGCATGCAGCGCCGCTTCCTCGGTCGCCACCGCGTCGATCCGGCCTGACGCTTCAAAGCCGTCCAGGATGGCGTGCTGCACGATGGGTGACAGGCGGTCGGGATAGGTCGCCTTGGCATAGAAATCCATGGTGCCGTCCGGCTGGAACAGGGCGACGCGTTCGCTGTCCAGTGCACTGGAAACATCCGGATGCTGGATGCTCAGCGCCCATGGCACCTTGGCGCTGCCGCTCGCGACGGCCGGAAAGGTTGGCTTGACGACATAGATGGGGCTGGCCTCGGGCGGGCCGATCAGGTCCTTGCCGCAGCCGGTCAGCACGAACGCCGAAGCGCCTGCCAGGAACATATTATTGAGAAGTTGGCGCCGCTGGATCATTTGCTGTCCCCTTTGGGTTCATAGCCCTTGCGCCGGTCGCCGAACAAAAGCTTGGTCGGCGTGCGGTTGAGCTGGTCGGAGAATTGGGTGAGGTTGGCCACCAGCCGCCGCATCTCGCCGATCAGATCGGACAGTTGCGCCAGCCCGTCGCCATTGATGAAGGCGACTGCATCGTCGGCCACCTTGCCGTATTTCTGGATGGTCAGGTCCACATGGCTGAGCGTGGGCCGCAGATTGTTGGACGCATCGCTGAGATTGGCCATCGCCTTGTTGGCGTTGGCAATGGTGGCGTCGATGTCGGCGCTGCGGCGCGCGACGGCCTGGGTGGTTTCGTCCAGGTTGGCCAGCACATGGGAGATGGCGCGGCGGTTGTCATCGCTGAGCAGGTCGTTGAGCCGCGAGGCCGCGACATTCAGCTTGGCGACCACTTCGGGCGCCGATTGCTGGAGCTGGGCGAAGGTCGACTGCTTGGTGCGCAGGACCGGATAGCGCTGGCCTTCGCGCGCCACCAGCAGCGGGGAATTGGCGGAACCGCCGCTGATCTCGACGAAGGCGCCGCCGGTCAGGCCCTGGCTGTCGATCGAGGCGACGCTGTCCTCGCGGATGTTGAGATTGGGCTGCACCTGCACGGTGACGACAACGCGCGACGGATCCGCCGGATCGAAGGACAGGTCGGTGATGCGTCCAACCTCGATGCCGTTGTAGCGGGTGAGGGTACCTTTCCCCAGGCCCGTGACCGGGCCTTTGAAGTTGGCCTGGTAGTAGGCGTATTCCTGGCTGTACTGCACCCCGGCCAGCCACAGGATCGTCACCACCAGTCCCACCGCGCAGGCCAGCACAAAGGCGCCGACCGCCACATAATTGGCTTTGGTTTCCATCGTTACGCCTCCTCAGACGCCAGCGCCGCGCGTCCGCGTACGCCTGAAAAATAGTCCTTGATCCAGGGATCGTCGCTCTTGCGCAGTTCGGAGATGGTCCCGATCACCAGCTTCTTGTTGACCAAGACGACGATGCGGTCGGTGATGGCGCGCAAGGTATCGATGTCATGGGTCACCAGGAAAACCGTGAGGCCCAGCGATTTTTGCAGCTGCTTGATCAGCTCGTCGAACTGGTTGGCAGAGATCGGGTCCAGCCCCGCGGTGGGCTCGTCCAGGAACAGCAGTTCGGGGTCCAGCGACAAGGCGCGGGCCAGGCCGGCGCGCTTTTTCATGCCGCCGGACAGTTCGGACGGAAACTTGTCACCGGCATCGGGGGGCAGGCCCACCATGGTCAGCTTCATCTCGGCGATCTCGTCCATCAGGGTCTGGCTCATGCTGGTATATTCGCGCAAGGGCACCTGGATATTCTCCGCCACCGTCTGGGACGAGAACAGTGCTCCTTCCTGGAACAGAACGCCCCAGCGCATCTGCAGCTTTCGCATTTCGGGGCTTTCAATATCGCCCAGGGTGGAATGGCCCAGCGCCTCGATCTCGCCTTCCAGCGGCCGGATCAGGCCGATGATGGAGCGCAGCAGCACCGACTTGCCGGTGCCCGAGCCGCCTACCACGCCCAGCACTTCGCCGCGATAGACATCCAGGTCGATATGGTCGTGCAGGATCTTGTTGCCGAAGCCGTTGACCAGGCCGCGCACCTTGATGACGACGTCTTTTTCTTTTTTCTCTGTCTTGTTTTCGGCCATCAGATCCCCAGCACCGAAAACATGATGGAGAAAGCCGCATCCATGACGATCACCAGGAAGATGCCTTCCACCACCGAGCGGGTGGTGAGCATGCCGACGCTGGCGGCGTTGCGCTCGACCTGGAAGCCTTCGTAGCAACCGACCAGCGCGATCACCAGGGCAAAGACCGGCGCCTTGATCAGGCCCACCAGCATGGTGTTGACGGTCACCGCTTCGGCAAGCTGGCGCATGAAGACCGGGATGGTGATGCCCAGCTGGAAGTAGCACATCACCGCGCCGCCGATCAGACCCATGATGTCGGAATAGAAAGTGAGCAGGGGCAGGGCGATCACCAGCCCGATGATGCGCGGCAGCACCAGCGTGTCGATGGTGTTCAGGCCCATGGTCTGCATCGCGTCGATCTCTTCATTGACGCGCATGCTGCCGATCTGGGCGGTAAAGGCGCTGCCGCTGCGGCCCGCCACGATGATGGCGGTGATCAGCCCGCCGATCTCGCGCAGCACGCCCACGCCCAGAAGATTGATGGTGAAGACTTCGGCGCCGAAACGCTTGAGCTGGTCGGCGCCCTGATAGGCCAGCACGACGCCGATCAGGAAGGCGAGCAGGCCCACGATGGGCAGGGCGTTGATGCCGGTCTCTTCCACCTGGTGGAACATGGCGGCGACGCGCATCTTGTGCCCGGGACTGGCGATGGCCTCGCCCGTCTCCACGGTCACCCGGCCCAGATATCCCAGCATGGAGATGGTCTGGTGATAGGCATGCATGGTGGCGCGGCCGATCTTGTAGAGCCGCCCGCGCAGGCCCGTGGGGATGCGCAATTTGTGCGGCTCGCTCGGGCGCTCCTGGTCCAGGGTCTCGAACAAGGGCTTGTAGAGGTCGGGGACCGCGAAGGTACCGACTTTGCTTCCCGCCGCTTCCAGCGCCCGGCGCGTGCGCAGCACCAGCCAGGCCCCGGCACTGTCCAGCCGGGAAATCTTGCTGGCATCGATGCTGACATCGCCCTTTATTTTATTGGCGCCTTCGGCGCCGGGGCCGCCCAGGTCCAGGCTGCCCAGCTCCCGGTCAAGCCGGGCGCTTTCGGCAATGGTCCAGGCGCCGCCCAGGGATAGCGTGCCCCCTTCCCGGTCCAACTTGAACCAGGCTTCCGGCTCGTCGGAAACACTTTCGATGCTTGTCATGGACCCCTGCGGTAACTTGGAACAATGCGCCGATATGGCGAAAAGTTCCATGAGTTCCAGCCGGATGGTTACTCTGCGGGGTTATAAATCGTCTTGGGCGCGTGGGGATGGCGGCGGACCCCCTTCAGCATCAGCCGCACCGCCTCGTAATGGATGGCCAGCATCACCTTCAGGGTCATCAGGGGGTAGCGCAGCAGCATGCGGACCAGGGCCCCGTCGGTCAGGTCCTTGCGGGCCCCGGCAAAGCTGGCGTTCAGGATGGGGCGGCCGGCTTCCTCTTCCAGGATGGTGACCGCGATATCCTCGCCCGGCGGGCGGATGCGGAACTGGTAGCGGCAATCGCGCGACAGGAAGGGCGAGACATAGAACTGCTTAGGGCAGCCATGGCGCACCAGTTTTTCGTCGCTGCCCACCGGCAACACATAGGCGTGCCGTTCGTCATAGGTGTTGTGTACTTCGTAGATGATCGCTTTCAGCGCGCCCTGTTCGTCGTGGCAGAACCAGACACTGAGGGGATTGAAGACATAGCCCAGGATGCGCGGATAGCAGAGCACGCGGCGCCGGCCCGTGGCGCTGATACCGGCCTTGGCCAGCAGATCGTCCAGCCAGACTTTCACGGGACGGCCATCACCGTGATCGCGGTCCTGAAAGCTGAACAGCCCGCCCCGGTTGTAGCCGAACAAGGACAAACGGCGGTCCAGATCGGGCAGCTCGTCCAGGTCCAGCAGCATCGCGAACACGCGGTACTTGAAGCGGTGATGCCTGGGCGTGATCCGCCGGTGCATCACCCAGCCTTCATACAGGGCTGAGCCGGTGGCCGGGGGCGGGGGGGAATTCATACTGCATTTACGCTCTTCCGCCCGGGACAGATCAAGCCATTGATCCAACTCGCCCCCGGCCCCGTAAATCCGCTATGTTGGCCCATGCTCTGCGCCCCTCTTTCCCGGTCCTTCGCCCGGCCTTCCGCCGGCCGGCCGTGCTGTTGCGCCTGCCCATGAAGCCTGAAGTGCTGGAAATGAACGCCCTTTTGGGCCGGGTGGCGGCGGAACGTGACCGGACGGCCTTTGCCGCCCTGTTTTCCCATTTCGCCCCCAGGGTAAAGGCCTATCTGCTGCGCCAGGGCGCCCCCGCTTCGGTGGCCGAGGATCTGGCCCAGGAAGCCCTGCTGAACCTGTGGCGCAAGGCGCACCTGTTCGATCCGGCCAAGGCGTCGGTGGGGACCTGGCTGTTCACCATCGCCCGCAACCTGCGGATCGACGCCATCCGCCGCGAAAAGCGGCCCGAGCTGGACCCGGAAGATTTCATGCCGGACAGCGGCCCCGCCGCCGATGAAGGTCTGGTCCAGGCGGACGATGAAGCCCGCCTGCGGCTGGCGCTGAAAGACCTGCCGGCCGACCAGATCCAGGTGGTGGAATTGTCCTTTTTTGCCGACAAGCCGCACAGCCAGATCGCCACCGAACTGGGCATTCCGCTGGGCACCGTGAAGTCGCGGCTGCGCCTGGCCATGTCGCGTCTCAAGCGCGCCCTGGGAGACGCGGAATGATCCATCACCATCCCAGCGAAGACCTGCTGCTGGCCTATGCCGCCGGCGCCGCCGATGAGGCGCTCAGCCTGATCGTCGCCACCCACATGACCTACTGCGCCATCTGCCGGTTGCGCGGCAAGAAACTGGACAGCCTCGGCGGCGCGCTGCTGCAGGAATTGCCGCCCGCAGCCCTGGATGCCGGCGCGCTGGACAATGTGCTGGCGCGGCTGGATTCGGCGACACCTTACGAACGCCCCAGGCGCGTCGCCAGCCGCGACGGCACGCCGGCGCCGCTGCGCGCCTATATCGGCGGCGATCTGTCCGCCGTGCGCTGGCGCAAGATGGGCCCGCGCCTGGCCTATGCGCCGCTGTTCAAGCGCGGCAACGTCACCGCCCGCCTGCTCAAGGGCGTGCCCGGCGCCGACAGCGGCGCGCACAGCCATCACGGCAGCGAATTTACGGTGGTCCTCCAGGGCGGTTACACCGATGTGACCGGCAGTTACGGTCCCGGCGACCTGCAGATGATGGAAGACGGCATGTCCCACAATGTGGTTGCCGATCCCGGCGAGGATTGCATCAACCTGGCGGTGACCACCGGGCCGCTGAAGTTCGAAAGCCTGCTGCAAAGGATTGCAGCTCCTCCCTTCGGCTTCTAAAACGTATCTTCCATTTTCTGGGAGACGCGCGTGGAACAAGTCCGCCTCGGCAATACCGGCCTGAAAGTCTCGCGCATCTGCCTGGGGACCATGACCTATGGCAGCCCCAAATGGCGTGACTGGGTGCTGGACGAACAGGCCAGCCGCCCCTTTATCAAGCACGCCCTGGAAGCGGGCATCACCTTCTTCGACACCGCCGATATCTACTCCAATGGCGCGTCGGAAGAAGTGGTGGGCCGCGCTCTGAAGGATTACGCCGCCAAGCGCGAGGATTACGTGCTGGCCACCAAGGTGTTTTTCCCGGTGGATGGCCGCCATGGCGGCCTGTCGCGCAAGCACATCATGCATGCCATCGACGACTCGTTGAAGCGGCTGGGCATGGATTACATCGATCTCTACCAAATCCACCGCTTCGACCATCACACCCCGGTGGAGGAAACTGTCGAGGCGCTGCATGACGTGGTGAAAGCCGGCAAGGCGCGCTACATCGGTGCGTCTTCGATGCATGCCTGGCAGTTCGCCAAATACCTGGCCACCGCCGACAGGATGGGCATGACGAAATTCGTCTCCATGCAGAATTTCTACAACCTGGTGTACCGCGAGGAAGAGCGGGAGATGCTGCCCCTGTGCCGTGACCAGGGCGTGGGCGTGATTCCGTGGAGCCCGCTGGCGCGCGGCTTTCTGGGCCGCAGCCATGCGGGTGCGCTGGACAAGCAAAGCACCCGCGCCAAGAGCGACAACATCCTGGACATGCCGTTCGACGACAACGACATGGAGACGCTGCGCCGGGTCTAGGAGACGGCGAAAAAGCACGGCAAGAACAACGCCCAGATCGCCACCGCCTGGCTGCTGGCCAAGGGCATCACCGCGCCCATCATCGGCGCCTCCAAGATGAGCCATCTCGAAGACGCCATTGCGGCGGCGCAGATCAAGCTGACGGACGACGAGGTCGCGTATCTGGACGCGCCTTACAAGGCCAAGTCGGTGGCAGGCAATCTCCGCTGAAACAAAAAGGGCGCCGCAACGGCGCCCTTTTTTATTCCGGTGATGGCCGTCTTACAGCGGCCACCAATCCAACTGGTTCTTGTAGGCTTCGTCCGAAGCCTTCTGCTCCCAGCCGCCGCCCAGCGCATTGTACAGTGCCAAGGTGGCTTCCAGGCGCGACAGCTTGGTCTGCACCAGCGACTGCTGGGCATTGAACAGCAGCTGCTGGTTGTTCAGCAGCGAAACGATGTCGATGGTGCCTTCGCGATACTGCAGTTCGGAGATGCGGAAGGCTTCGGCATCCGCCTTGACCTGAATTTCCACCAGCGCAAGCTGGTCGGCGGTGCTCTTCACCGTGCCCAGCGCGCTTTCCACGTCGCTGAACGCCTGGAATACGGTCTTGCGATAGGTGGCGATCAGTTCCTGCTGGCGCGCCTGCTCGAAATCATTGCGGGCATGGATGGCGCCGCCGTCGAAGATGGTCTGCAGGATCGAGGCGCCGATGCTGAACGCAAAGCCCGCCGGGTTGAACAGGTTGGACAGCTGCGACACCGGGCCATAGCCGGCGCCGCCGGTCAGGCTGAGCGAGGGGAAGTACAAGGTGCGCGCCGCATCCACGCTGGCATGGGCCGAATACAGGTTGGCTTCGGCCTGGGCGATGGAGGGATTGCGCAGCAGCAGTTCCGACGGCATGCCGGGCTGCACCAAGGGCGGGGTGATGCCATCCAGGTTCTGCGCCTTGATGTCATAGCCTTCGGGCGCGCGGCCCAGCAGGATCGCCAGCGCGTAGCGGCGTTCCTTTTCGCTTTCGATCAGGCCGGGCAGGGTGGATTCCTGCTGCGCCAGCAGGGCCTGCTGTTCGGCCAGGTCCAGGTTGGAGGACACGCCGCTGTTCACCTTGGCCTGGGTGATGGCCAGGATGCGCTTGGCGGCAGCGATGTTGGCGTTGGCGATGGCGATGCGTTCGCGGAAGGCCAGCACGCTGAAATACTCGTCCGCCACCTGCGAAGCGGTGGAAATGCCGACCACGGCAGCGGCATAGCGCTGGGCGCGCAGATCTTCGCGCGCGGCCCTCAGGTCCAGATACTGGGTGCCGAAGAAGCCTTGCTGATACTGCGCGGTCAGGCCGGCGGTGAAGGCATTGCGGGCGCGCGGGATCGAGGAGTTGCCGCCATTGCGGGTGACGCCGATCGACCCGCCCAGGCTGGGAAACAGCGCCGACAGGGCGATGCCGTCATTGGCTTCGGCCTGCAGCACGCGTGCTGCGGCCACGGCGATATCCAGATTTTCCTTCTGCGCCGTCTCTTGCAGCGGCACCAGTTCTTCGGCGCCGTACTTGGACCACCAGTCATTCTGGGGCCAGACAGGCGCGCTGCTCACCATGGGCGCGGTAAAGCCGGACGGCACGTCGCCGGGACGATCCAGCGGCGTGGGATTGGCGGTGCAGGCGGCCAGGCTGACGGCAAGAACGCTGGCGCTTACGCCACGGAGAAAGGCGCCACGAAACAAGGACTTCATCGAACTCTCTTTGCCAAAATGGGGCGGCCCCGCCGCGGACTATAAATTCTATCTCTTAAGGCCCCGATACCGGCCCCGCTCCCGCAAATATGGCGGTCGGGGGCCGCTAGGCAAGGCCCAAGCTGTAAAGCTTTGTCGCACTGCACCCTTTTTACGGGCCCATGTGTAGGCTGGTGATGTCGCAGGCATATGGCCGCCGGCCGCCATGGTGTAGCGCACGCTATCTTGCCATGCAAGATACTTGTTCGTAATCCAGAGTTCCCTGGCGCGCGGGACTGAAATGACGGCGCGGATTGGGGAACAAATGGGCGGCCGGACTGATGGCTCAACGTGGGGGGCACCTGAGCCGGTCCGGCCGCCCGTAATGGCTTGTATCCTTAAGGTGGAGCGCCGGACGGACACGCGGCCGAGACAAGCTTCCTCCCGCAGGGCCGAGAGGTGAAGAGTTGGAGGCATTCTAATTTGTAACGGAATGTCGCTGACGGCCGCCCTGCCAAGGTCCATCGAACAAATCTTTATGACAGCTTGTCGGAAGAGGCGTGACGCGTATTACGCCGCTGTCACGGGCAGAAAAGCGGCGCAAAGAAAAGGCCCGCGAGTCGCCTCGCGGGCCTTTGTCGGTGATCAAACGATCTTAGTAGTAATGCGCCGAACCGGCCCACGCCTTCTTGGCGTTGTCGCTGCGGTCCATTTCGACGCGCTGCATGCGCGCGTTGCGCGTGGCGATGGCGCCTTCACGGCCTTCCTGGCTCATGACGCTGTAGGTGTGCTTCTGCTGCGCGGTCGTGTCCATCGCGGTCTGCTGGGGCGCGCTGGTGTCGGCGGCGAAGGCGGGAGCGGCGAACAGGACGATGCTCGCGGCGAGGATCAACTTTTTCATGGCGTTCTTCTCCTGTGGTCGTCTTTGTTCGTGCAAGACGTGCAGAAGAGTTAGTCCTGCGCAGGTCTCCGCGCAAGTCCTTGAAAAGATTAATTTATTTGCCTATTCGCTGTGCGTGCTTATTTCTTGAGCCCAAACGCGGTGACATGGCCGTCGTGTGAAACAACAAAAATTTTACCAAGCGCCACAACCGGTTCGCTGAAGTGCACCCAGTCGGTCAGCGTCTTGCCGCTGTTCCACAGCTGCTTGCCGCTCTGCGCATCGTACGCATAGAGCGTCATGTTGCTGACCGGTGTGGAACGCAGCACGGCGCTGACATCATAGGGCATGCGCGGATCGCCCGGCTTGGCGCCGTTCTGCAACGCCTGGCCCCCGGTAGACAGTGCATACACCACGCCGTTCGCCACCACCGGCGGATCGGGCATGATCATGTCATTGCCGGTCCAGGCCGGCACGGCGGAAATCTTGCCCGCGTCATTCACCACTTCGAACGCCATGATGGTGCCGTTGGGAATGGGACCGTTGGTCTTGGGGAAGATGGGCGCGTCCTTGGACGGATGGCCCTGCATCGGGAAATACAGATAGCGCTTGCCGTTCACTTCGGCGGTGGAGATCGCGCCCCACACGCCGCGCCCCGGATCGGTGCCGGTCTTTTCGTCATTGCCCAGCTTGGGCGACTGGAACAGGGGCGTCATGTGATTGGCGCCGCCCAGATTGTTGGTGTCCAACAGGCGCAGCACCGCTTCCTTCTGCGACACCGCCGCGATGGTCTTGCCGGCGAAGTTGAACACCACCGGCGAGGCCGAGCCCGACAGGTCGTGCATCAGATTGTCCATCCAGTTGGACGGGGTGAAGCTGTCCATCAGCCGCGCGGCGCGGGGCGCCAGCTTCAGGATGCTTTCGCTGAAATCGCCGGCGGCCGGATCATAACGGCCGTCGCTGGTTTCCAGGATCACGCCGCCGGGCGCGCGGGCCACGCCGCCCCGGCCCCAGGGCGCCGCCGGACGCGCGCCGCTGGTGAAGAAGTGGGTGACCAACGGACGGGACAGGTCGCTGACATCGGCGGCATTGAGCGCGCTGGCGTCCAGCAACGGACCTGTGCCGGCGCGGCGCAGGCCCGACATGGCGGCGGAATATTCAATGCTCGACTTGTCGGTGATCTCGCCGCAGGCGCGGCCCGACGGCGAATACAGCACATTGTCGATCAGGTTCAGGCTCCAGGCGCGCGCAAAGGGCGCGGTCATGGGCGCAGGTGTCAGGCGCTCGGCGCCGTCGGCCAGGTTCAACCCGCGCAGCATGCCGTCGCCGGTCAGGAAGAAGACGATGCCGCGCGCCTTGTCGATGGTGGGCGTGCTGTTGACGGTCTTGGGGCACAGCCAGTCGCGGACGGGCGCGGTGGACTTGTGCGGATTGGGGAAGCTCTTGCTCCATATCTGCTTGCCGCTGCTCGCATCCAGCGCAAACAGCGTGTCGTCGGCGCCCAGGATGAAGACCATGTCGGCGGGACCGGCCGGCGTGGCCACACCAGACACCACGATGGGCGAGGTGCCGGTGGACAGGACATACTTGTCGAACTTGATCGACAGCTGGGTGGACCAGAGCGGCTTCAGCTTGCCGACATTCTTGGCCGACAGGGTGGTCTCGGCGCGGTTCCAGCCGGTGCGCTCCTGGTCATAGCCCCAGGTCAGCCATTCATTGCTGGCGGGCGGGATCACCAGCTGCGGCAGAGCCGGCGGCGGCGCCAGGGTGTTGCGCAAATTCTGGCTCATCGCCGGGGTGCCTTCCGTCAGCCCCGCGGGCGCCTGGGCGAAGGTGGCGCTGCTGCACAGCAGCGAAGCCATGGAGATGGCGATAAAGGAATTGCGCATTTTCATGAGGACACCCGTTTTCCAGCCCAAGCCACCCCAAAGGGGTGGCGTAAAAGAAGTGCCGCGCTGAGGGCGGCTTGTGGTCAGGAGGCTCGGGTGTGGCGGACAAATTGTCAACGGCTGCCGTTACCCGGCGCCTCGCTCGTTCTCGGCGCGTTCGTCGCTCTCGCATGTCCACTGGACATGCTCACGCGGCTTTGCCGCGCCGCTCCTCACCCCGTCGCAAACGGATTGTCGTGAAAGTCCGCCACCGGACGCAGCGGGATCGGCAGCGCGGGCCTGGTGCCGATGAACAGCTCCAGGGTCAACGCGTTGCTGTCCTTGTCCCACACCATCTGGGGCGCGATGCCGCCCGGCTTGCGGAAGGTCTTGCCGTCGAAGTCGAAGGTGCGCGGCTTCACTTCGCTCCAGCCATTCACCAGCCCGGCCGACAGGCGCGCACGCAATTCGTCGATCTGGACGCGGTTGCCCGTCACATAGGTGACATCGGGCGCGCTGACTTTCACCTGGCCGCTGGGCAATATCTCCACCCGCGCCGCCACGATGGTGCCGCCGCTTTCATAGCCGCCTTCCCACTTGCCCACCGGCGGGGCGGGCTTGGAACAGGCGGCCAGGAAAACCAGGCAGGCGGCAAGCGCGGCGGCAAATCGCATGGATTCTCCGACTCAAGGGCCAACGGGACGCAATCCTAGGCGGTTATGCACCAGCCCGCGACCCGGCCTGCAGGAAATCCCCTTGCCCGGCAGGGGTGCGGTTGCTAGGTGAACCCCGCTTTTTGAAGGGTTTTTGCCATGCCGTTGCCCAAGGGTTTTCTGGCCGAGTCGCTTGGCCGCATCCAGCCTTCGCCCACCATCGCGGTGACCACCAAGGCGCGCGAGCTGAAAGCCGCCGGCATGGACGTGATTGGCCTGGGCGCGGGCGAGCCGGACTTCGACACCCCCGACAACATCAAGAAGGCCGCGATCAAGGCCATCAATGACGGCCAGACCAAGTACACCGCGGTGGAAGGCATTCCCGAACTGCGCGCGGCAATCGCCGCCAAGTTCAAGCGCGAGAACAATATCGACTACAAGCCGTCGCAGACCTTCGTCTCGCCGGGCGGCAAGACCATCCTGTTCAACGCCCTGATGGCGACGATGAATCCGGGCGACGAAGTGATCGTGCCCGCGCCCTACTGGGTGTCCTATCCCGACATCGTGATGCTGGGCGGCGGCAAGCCGGTCATCGTGGAATGCTCGCTGGAACAGGGCTTCCGCCTGACGCCGCAAGCGCTGGAAAAGGCCATCACGCCCAAGACCAAGTGGCTGATCTTCAACCAGCCCTCCAATCCCACCGGCGCCTGCTACACCAAGGAACAGCTCAAGGGCCTGACCGATGTCCTGATGAAGCATCCCCATGTGTGGGTGCTGACCGACGACATGTATGAGCATCTGGTCTATGGCGGCTTCAAGTTCCACACCATCCTGGAAGTGGAGCCGGGCCTGTACGACCGCACCCTGACCATGAACGGCGTGTCCAAGGCCTATGCCATGACCGGCTGGCGCATCGGCTACTGCGCCGGTCCCGAAGACCTGATCAAGGCGATGGCCAAGCTGCAGTCGCAGTCGGCCACCAACGCCACCTCGATCTCGCAATGGGCGGCGGTGGAAGCCTTGAACGGCACCCAGGATTTCATTCCCGGTTTTCAGAAGCTGTTCGAAGAACGCCGCGATCTGGTCGTGTCGATGCTGAACCAGACCACCGGCATCGAATGCCCCAAGCCCGAAGGCGCCTTCTATGTCTATCCCTCGATCAAGAAACTGATCGGCAAGAAGACGCCGGCAGGCAAGGTGATCGCCACCGATGGCGATTTCGCCAGTGAGCTTCTCGAAGCGACCGGCGTGGCGGTCGTGCATGGCGCGGCGTTCGGCCTGTCGCCCTTCTTCCGCATCTCCTACGCGACGTCCAACAAGGCGCTGGAAGAGGCGTGCAAGCGGATTCAGAGTTTCTGCAATAGCCTGACCTGACGGATTTTTTACAGTCTTCGGAAACGCTGAGTCCGAAAAGCGCACGTTTCCAGACGCTTGGCTTTTGTTGCCAGCGGCATCATAAACGCCGTCTTAAGCGTGTTGGGCGCATGCTGGACCCATGCGTTCCGGCCTCGCCCTTCTGGCCGTGCTGGCCGTTGCCCTGATGATGCCGGCACAGGCTTTTGAGATTTCCGACGATCTGACGATCAGCGGTTATGCGAGCCTGCGCGGGGTGGCGCCGACCGACCAGGCAAGCTGGTTGCAAGGCGGACTGGACAAATTCCGCTATGGCGGCAAACAGTATGGCGGCGCCGAAGGCGTGGTGCAGGCCGAACTGAAGCTGGGCGATGTGTTCCACGCGGTGACGGTGCTGCGCGCTGAGCCACAGACTCCCGGTGTGGTGGACGCGCTGGAAACCTACCTGCGCTACGCCGATACCGGCGCGCACGATCTCAGCTGGTCGGTGAAGGCCGGCGCTTTCTTTCCCACCATCAGCCTTGAGAATGACGATCTGGGTTGGGCCAGTCCCTATACCCTGACGCCGTCCGCCATCAATTCCTGGATCGGTGATGAATTGCGCACCATCGGCAGCGAAGGCACGCTGCGCTGGACGAGCGATCTTGGCACCATCTCGCTGATCGGCGCGGCGCTGTGCTGCAATGACGAAAGCGGCACCTTGATGGCTTCGCATGGCTGGACCATGGAAGACCGGCCCACCGGTTTGCTCGAACGGGTGCGGCTTTCCACCCAGAGCCAGAAACTATTCTTCGCGCCGCTTTATGCGCGGACAGGCGAGTTCGATGAGATCGACGGCCATGTCGGCTGGTATGCGGGCGCGACTTGGACCATGCCCGGCTGGGGCAAGATCTCGGTGATCCGCTATGACAATGAAGGCGATCCCTACGCCAGGACGTTGCGAGACACCGGTTGGGACACGCGTTTCTGGAGCGTGGGCGCTCGCACCAACATTGGTCCGGTGGTGCTGATCGCGCAAGGCATGCGCGGCTCCACCATCGTGGCAGGGCCGGGCTTCGTCGCCGACACAAGGTTCCAGTCCGCCTTCGGTCTTGCCAGCTACGATTTGGACGATTGGCGCTTCAGCCTGCGCGAAGACCTGTTCGCCACGCGCCGCGCCGGCGCGATCAACAACATCTGGTCCGAAGATGGCGACGCCACCACCGGCGCCATCTCCTTCACCGGCATCGACAGGTTCCGCATTACTGCCGAGCTGATCCGCATGAACAGCCTCCGCGGCGAATATGTGCCGGCCGGCCTGGGTCTGCACCGCACCAACCGGCAGTTCCAGCTCGACGTGCGCTACTTTTTCTAGATGACGCGTTCGGTCTTGCCGTCCAGGCCCATGATGTAGAACTCGGACGCCAGGTCGGGGTGGGTCTTGGCCAGCCTGGCCTTCACCTGTTCCATCACCGTCTTGTGCTGGGCGGTTTCGCCGGCATGGTCGCCCTTGTAGTCCTTGCCGAACGCCACCTTGAAGGCGCCGCAGTCACGGTGATCCACCACGATCACCTTCTTGATGTGATGCAGGCTCTTGGCGATGCCGATGTGATCCCAGAAAGCGGCGTTGGAAGACGGAAACTTGTCCGACACCGCGGCTAGCGACGCGCCGGCCAGCGCGACCTCGTCGTAATCGCCTTGCAGGTGCTGGCTGTTGAAAAAGGCCACTTCATCATCCACCAGCCGGTAGTCGATGCAGGTGATACCCAGCGCGGTCACGGTCGCGGCCTGGGCGGCGCCCGGCAAGGCCGCCGCGCCGGTGGCGCCCGCCAGCAATTTGGCGAGCGAACGTCTATCGATTTTGCAGTCGCACATGTAATTGGCCCCTAAAAATCCCCGCGCTTTTCTAGCATAAAATTTGTGACAGGTGACGGAACCAAACAAAAAGGCCGGCGAAGCTGCCTTTTAGGGCGCTTCACCGGCCAGCTTGAACCTCGCTCAAGGGGGAGGAGAGCGAAGCCTTGGCCGCCTCCGGGGGGAGAGAAGGCGGTGCACAGGAGAGATAATGCGAGCCGGGCGGGTTTCAAGGGCCCTGCGGAGGCGTAGGCTGGGCCGAAGAAAAAGAGGGGAAATCGGCATGTCTTCCAAATACATGGGAAAACTTATCTGCCACCGCCTGGCGCTGGGGCTGGTTCTGGCGCTGTCCGTGCCGGCTGCGGCGTTTGCCGCGGGCTATGTGGTGACGGTGGATTTCGGCACCGCGCCTGAAAATTTCGACCGCTTCAAGACGATGATGGACCAGAACGCCAAGGCTTCGGTGGCCGATGAGCCCGGTTGCCGTCAGTTCAGCGTTTATGAAATCGCCGCCACGCCGAACCACCTGTTCCTGTACGAGGTTTATGACGACGAGGCGGCATTCCAGCAGCATCTGGCCGCGCCCCATTACAAGCATTTTAAAGAGGTGTCGGACCCGATCATCACCTCGCGCGGCGGCACGCGCGGGACTATGCTGGTGTCGTACCGCAAACCTTGATGAGGCGTGGTTCGATGTTGAAATCCGGTATCGCCGCTTGCGTATTTCTGGCCGCCGCGGCGGCACAGGCGCAAACACCGCCGGTCGGTGCCCACGATCCCGAAGCCATCACCTGCAACGCAACCGAACTGGTGGCGGCGTCCAAGGCGCGCGGCTGGCCGCTATGCGTGCAGAACGAAATGCTGGACGGTCTTACGTCGCTGGCATCCGCGCCGGTGGTGGACCGGCCCAGCGGTGAAGGCGATCCGGCCGCCATTACCTGCCGCGCGCGACAGGCACTTTCCGCAACCCGCGTCATGGGTCCGGAAACCTGCGCCCGTAACAGTTTCTGGGCCAAGCTGGCGGTGGATGGCTGCATTCTCAGCCCCGGCAGCCGCACCATCCTGCGTCTTGGAACCACCAAGGTTCTGCGGCCCCTGGCCTGCTCGCACATTCAGGGCCGCAACGGCACGATGCCGCCCATGTTTTTCTGATCCTGCCGAAAAGCAGGCATTTTCAAGACGATGGACGGGGGCAGGGCGTCCCGCTACAAGGGGCGCGTCTGCTGCTTGAGCGGGCTTTGGAGCGTTTGATGCGTGTTCTTGTGGGTGCCGTGCTGGCCGCCAGCCTTCTTGCCAATGGCGCGTTCGCCGAGCCCTTGCGTCCCGGCCGTCCGGCCGGCGTGCTTCAGGCGCGCATGACCGCGACCGA
>JBBQBL010000004.1:0-36074 GCA_038317805.1 Micropepsales bacterium | reverse complement strand
CCTGAATGACATAGCCAGACGCGGCGGTGCCTTCATTGCCATGGCCCAGGATCAGGCGGGTGGAGGCGAGATTCAGCGCCAGCCGCATCATGGTGGTCAGCAGCAGGATGGTGGGGAAGGAGCTGAACTCCAGCGGCTTGCGGATGAACACCGCCGTCATCAGGATCAGGATCGAGAAGCTCAGCGAAAAGGCCAGGCTGACGTCCAGCAGCCAGGTGGGCAGCGGCAGGATCAGGACCACCAGAATGGCCATGATGCCGATGGCCAGGCCCAGATCCGACTTCCTGATGAAGCCGAAAATCTTGGCGGGCGAGAAGTCAAAGCCCGTCGTGGTGCCGATATCGCTCATTCTAAGCTTTCATTTTCAAGGCCGGCGAATTCTTCGCCCAGCCGCTTACGCAAGTGACTAGCCCGCCATCCGCTGTTCGCCATGGCTGGGGATGCTCAGACCGGAGTCCGAATATTCGCGCAGCTTGTTGCGCAGGGTGCGGATAGAGATGCCCAGGATGTTGGCGGCATGGGTGCGGTTCCCCAGGCAATGGTCCAGCGTGTCCAGGATCAGGTCGCGCTCGACATCGCTGACTGTGCGGCCGACCAGTCCGCGGGTGACGGCGGCGGCCGAGACCACGGCGCTCTGGACGCTGGGATTCTGCGCCATGGTCGTGGACGCGGCGCCAACCTGCGAGCCGTCGGGCAGGCGGATGGCTTCCGGCGAGATGTCGGGTCCGTTGGCCAGCAGCACGGCGCGGTGAATGGTGTTTTCCAGTTCGCGGACATTGCCCTTCCAGACATGACCCAGCAGCAGGCGCTCGGTCTGGGACGAGATCATGCGATAGGGCACGCCATTGGCTTCGGCATATTTGCGCGCAAAGTGATGCGACAAGGCGCGAATGTCCTTGGGACGCTCGCGCAGCGCAGGAATGCGCAGGTTCACAACGTTCAACCGGTACAGCAGGTCTTCGCGGAAGGTGCCGTGCTTGACCGCTTCGGCCAGGTCGCGGTTCGAGGTGGCGATGATGCGGATGTCCACCTTGACCGGCTTGGTGCCGCCGACGCGGTCGATCTCGCGTTCCTGGATGGCGCGCAGCAGCTTGGCCTGCAGGCGAGCATCCATTTCGCTGATTTCATCCAGCAACAAGGTGCCGCCATTGGCTTCTTCGAACTTGCCGATACGGCGGGCGATGGCGCCGGTGAAGGCGCCCTTTTCGTGGCCGAACAGTTCGGATTCCAGCAGGTTTTCTGGAATGGCGGCGCAGTTCACCGAGATGAAGGGCTTGTCGGCCCGCTGCGACTTGCGATGGACATAACGCGCCAGCACTTCCTTACCCGTACCGCTTTCGCCGGTGATCAGGATCGAGGCTTCGCTGCCGGCGATCTGGTCGGCCAGCGACAGCACCGCCGTCATGGCTTCGTCTTCATGCACCAGCTGATGAGATTCGTCGGCCACCGCCGCCAGCACCGCCGCGATCAATTCGGCGTCGGCGGGCAGGGGCAGATATTCCTTTGCGCCGGCGCGAATGGCCGCCACAGCGCGGCTTGTGTCGGTGCCGATGCCGCAGGCCACGACGGGCGTGCAGATGCGCTCGGTCACAAGGCCGCGAACCAGCGCGGCGATGTCCAGACTGACATCGCAGAACACCAGATCGGCGCCGACGCCGCCGCGAAGCGAGGCCAGGGCCTGCTCGATGTCCGCGGCATGGGTGACTTTCGCCCCCTTGTCCATGGCGATCTTGGTGGCCAGGCCGATCTGGCCCTGCAAGCTTCCGACAATGAGTAGACGCATGGCGTTAGTCCTTCAAAATCTGGTCTTAAGAGCCGGAGCCGGCCTTGATGATTTCCGTCATGGTGATGCCCAGCCGGTCT
This sequence comes from Micropepsales bacterium, assembly GCA_038317805.1. Taxonomy (GTDB): domain Bacteria; phylum Pseudomonadota; class Alphaproteobacteria; order Micropepsales; family Micropepsaceae; genus Rhizomicrobium. The sequence goes on along the minus strand of JBBQBL010000004.1, from coordinate 34,211 downwards.
TCGACCAGCACCACTTCGCCGCGCGCGACCAGGCGGTCATTCACATAGATGTCGATGGCTTCGCCGACCTTGCGGTCCAGCTCCACGATGGTGCCCTTGCCCAGCTTGAGCAGCTGGCTGACTTCCATCGAGCTCTTGCCCAGCACGGCGCTGACCGTGACGGGCACATCGAACACCGCTTCCAGGTCGGCGGCCGAATGCTTGGGCGCCGCTTCGGCCGGGGAATCGTTGTTGAGCAACGCGGCAGCGGCGCCGGGGGCGGCTTGCTGGCTCAGATCGGGCAGATCGACATTGTCGGTCGCCATGGGAATTATCCTTTCAAGGTGGACGAGAAACGACGGGAAATCAGCGCGGTCAGCGCCTCTTCGATGATCTGTTCGCTGCGCTCGGCGCCGCCGCCGCGCCATTCGATGCGGCAGTCGCCGCCGGTCATGCTGGCATCGGCGGCGACCATGACGCGGCCTTCATAGCCTTCTTCATGGGCGATATCGGCCAGGCGCGGTTCCAGAACCTCGGTCACGGCGGGCGCGGCGCGCAAAGTGATGCGCGGCTCGCCGATGGCCTGGTGCATGGCCTGGCGCAGGGCGATTTCCACGTCACCGGCGGGCAGGGCGGCCAGAGCGGCCGGAGCAATTTTCTTGGCCATGGCCAGCGCGAGACGGGCGGCTTCATCGCGCAGCGCCTCGACTTCGGCATGGCTGGTGTCCAGCGCGGCGCGCACCGAGATGGTGAGGGCCGCGATGGTGCGTTCCAAGGCTTCGGCGGCGCGGGCCTGGGAATTGCTTTCGCCTTCGCTGCGCGCGGCGGCCTGCAGATTGTCCAGTTCCTCGTTGGTCAGGGTCTTTTTCTGACGGGCATGCGCGGCAGGGGCCGGGCGGTTTTCCGCGCCCAGGAACTCGGTATCGAAGGTGAATTTGCGGGCGGGGCTCATCAGTACACCAGCTCGTCTTCGGCGCTGCCGCCGGCGATCATGATTTCGCCCTTGTTGGCCAGGTCCTTGGCGACGTTGACCATGCGCATCTGCGCTTCATCCACGTCCTTCAGGCGCACCGGGCCCATGGCTTCCATGTCGTCGCGCAGGATCTTGCCGGCGCGTTCGCTCATGTTGGAGAAGAACACGTCGCGCAGGCCGTCGGTGGCGCCCTTCAGCGCCAAGCCCAGCTTGTCCTTCTCGACATTGCGCAGCAGGGTCTGGATCGAACCCGGATCCAGCTTGGACAAGTCTTCAAAGGTGAACATCAGCGCCTTGATGCGCTCGGCGCTGTCGCGCGAACGTTCTTCCAGGGCGGTGATGAAGCGGCTTTCGGTCTGGCGGTCGAAATTGTTGAAGATTTCGGCCATCTGCTCATGGGCATCGCGCTTGGCGGTGCGCGCCAGGTTGGACATGAATTCCACGCGCAGGGTCTGTTCCACCTTGTCCAGGATGTCCTTCTGCACGCTTTCCATGCGCAGCATGCGTTGGACCACTTCCAGCGCGAATTCCTCGGGCAGCGCGCCCAGCACGCGCGCGGCATGTTCCGACTTGATCTTGGACAGCACGACGCAGACGGTCTGGGGATATTCGTTCTTCAGATAGTTGGCCAGAACGGTTTCGTTCACATTGGCCAGCTTGTCCCACATGGTGCGGCCGGCGGGGCCGCGGATTTCTTCCATGATGTTGCCGACCTTTTCGCCCGGCAGCATGCGCGCCAGCAGGCGCTCGGTGGATTCGTAACTGCCCATGATCGAGCCGGTGCCCGACATCTGGCCGACGAAATCCACCAGCAGCTTTTCAATCACGGTGGAGGAGACCGAACCCAGATTGGACATCACCTGGGAGATTTCCTTGATCTCCTCCTCGTCCATCATGCGCCAGATCTGCTCGGAATTTTCCTCGCCCAGCGAAAGCATGATGACGGCGGCACGCTCCGCCCCTGTGAGAGCGCGGACATCATCCTTGACGGCGGTTTTTGCAGCTTTTGCCATGGTTTAGACCGGTTGATGCAGCCAGGTGCGGATGATCGCCAGCGCTTCTTCGGGATGCGCGGAAACCACTTCACCGACTTTCTTGACGGAGTTGTCGCGCACCTGGTTGTCGATGCGGCTGATGTCTATGGGCGAGGGCGCCGGCAGCGCCGGCGTGCCGTCGGCTTGCATCTGGGCGGAAGGATCGCCGGACGGCGCGGGCAGCGCGCCGGCGACCGGCGAGGCATTGGCGATCTGGGATGCGCCGCCGCCGGAAGCGGTCTGGGCCGCAAAAACACGGTTTATCAGGGGTTTTGCGACGAACAGGCCAATCAGCAGGGCGGTGACGCATAGGATCGCCGCCTCGATGATCTTGAACCAATAGGAGGCGTCCAGGCCCAGCAGCGGCTTGGGCGCTTCGGTGCCGACAGCCGCTTCCATGCGGGCAAATGGCATGTTGGTGACCTGCACCAGGTCGCCGCGCGCGGCGTCGAAGCCCATTGCCGACTTCACCAGCGCGGTGATCTTGGCCATTTCCTCGGCAGTGCGCGGCTTGTAGGTGGCGGCGGTTTCGCCCGAGCCGTCCACAACCACAGCGACCGACACTTTCTTGATGTCGCCGCCATCGACCGTGGATGTGGTGATCTTCTTGGAGATTTCGTAATTGGTGGTTTCCTCGGTGCGGCCCGACGTGTCCTTGGCCGTATCGCCGCCGCCGGCAGCCGCGCCGCCCGGCAGGGCGTTGGCCACCGACACCGCAGTGCCGCCGCCGCTGGTGTTGACGGCATTCTGTTCGACAGTCTGGGTCGAGCGGACCACCTTGGATTCCGGGTCATAGGATTCGCTGGTGGTCTGGGTGTGGTTGTAATTGATGTCGGCCGCGACCTGGACCTGCACATGGCCGGCGCCGACGATCGAGGTGACAATGGCTTCGACCCGCTGGCGCAGGCTGTTTTCGTAATTGGTGGTGTCCTCGTCCTGGTTGCGGGCCAGGGCGTCGGGGCCCGACTTGTCGTCGCCGCCCGCCAGAAGGTTGCCGCGGTCATCGACGATGGCGACGCGGTCGGCCGAAAGGCCCGACACGGCCGCGGCCACCAGATGCTGGATGGCCTGGACCTGGCCGCGGTCCAGCTTGCCGGCGGTTTTCAGGACCACCGAAGCGCTGGGCTGCTGCTCATTGCGCGCGAAAACCTGCTGCTCGGGCACCACCAGGTGCACGCGGGCGGCCTGGATGCCTTCGATGGTCTGCATCGAACGCGACAGCTCGCCTTCCAGGGCGCGCTGATGATTGATGTTCTGGACGAAAGCGGTGGTGCCGAAGGCGTCCTACTTGTCGAAAATCTCATAGCCCACGCCGGCGGCCGGCAGATTGTCCTGGGCCAGTGCCATGCGCAGCTTGGTGACCTGGTCGGCCGGCACCAAGATGGTGCCGCCATCCTTGACGTCATATTTGACGGCCATGCCGTCCAGCTTGCCGGTGACGGCGGCGGCGTCGCGCGACTCCAGGCCCGAGAACAGGATGGTCTTGGGCGGCTCGGTGATGGCGCCCGCGATATAAAGGAAGAAGGCGGTAAGGACAGCGGCCACGCCGGCCATGACGCCGAACCGTGCCGCACCAACCGTTTTCAGAAACTCGGGCAAGATGTCCTCCTCGAAGAGCGGTGCGGAAACCTTCCGTCCGTTCTGCTAGGCAAACATTGCCGCCTTTACGGTAAAATTAGGCTTAAGGAAAAAGCCGCGCGCGATTGTCGCACTGCAATTTTGCTTAACCTGTCGTTTACGACTTCCCTAACAATTCATTACCGCAATTGCATTGCGCGATGATACGCAGCTTCTAGTTGCGATACTGCTGCACGCGCGTTGCGCGCAGGCCCGCCAGACCGAAACGGTCGATGGCATGCTGCCAGGCGAGGAATTCCTCCACCGTCAGCGTATAGCGCTTGCAGGCATCATCCAGGCTCAGCAATCCGCCGCGCACGGCAGCGACAACCTCGGCCTTGCGGCGGATCACCCAGCGGCGCGTCGAAGGCGGCGGCAGATCGGCGAGCGTCAACGGTGACCCATCGGGCCCGATGACGTAGCTCACGCGTCCTTTGCGCTCTTCCATTTGAAAACTCCCGACACTATCCACGCCAAACCTACGTTGCGGCACCTTTAGAAAGGGCCAAGAGACGTGGTAAACGAACCCATAAAAGCTTTGCTCAACTCGTGTGTATCGAAACGGGAAAGGCCCATTCTACGGGCCTTTCCCGCTCAACTTACGACGGCAACTGTTCCAGCTGCTGCAGCATCTGATCCGCCGTGGTGATGATGCGCGCAGACGCCGAATAGGCGCGCTGCGTGGTGATGAGGTTGGTGAACTCGGTCGCCAGATCGACGGTCGAAGCTTCCAGCGAGTTGGCCGCGATCGCGCCCGCCGATCCGGTGTTGGCCAGATTGACGTTGGCCGCGCCCGAATTCTTGGTGGCGATATAGGCGTTGCCATTCACCTGGCCCAAACCGTCCGGGTTGGTGAAGGTGGCGACCGGGACCTTGTAGACGTCCTGCGCCAGGCCGTTGGAGAACTGCGCCGTCACGGTGCCGTCCTTGGCGATGGTCACGCCGGTGACGTTGCCGAAGGCCGAGCCGTCCGGCGTGGTGCCGTTCAGCGAGGAGGCGGCGTCGAACTGGGTCAGGCCGGAGGTCGAACCCACGGTGCCCAGATTGACCGCGATGGTCTGGCTGGCCAGGCCGGTGGCGGCCGCCCACGGAATGGTCAGGTTGAAGGTGCCGGTCGGCGTGGCCGCGCCGTTGACGTTCTTCAGGGTGCCGTCGGAATTGAAGGTGACGGTGCCGGTGCCGATCGGGTTGGCGCTGGAAATGTTGGACGCCTGGCCGGCATAGGCCGCTTCATAGGCCCAGGCGTTGGCGCCGGTCTTGACGAACGACATGGTGACCGGCTGGCTGCCGCCCAGGCTGTCATAGACATTGATGGTGCGCTGGAAGTCCGGCGTTACCGCGCCCGAAGTCATCTGGCCCGTGGTGTAGCCGGCCACGGTGGTCGACGAGGACTGCAGGTTGGCCTGGATGCCCAGCTTGGCGGTGGCCTGCGCCTTGCCCGACAGGCTCGACACATTGATCAGGCTCAGCGCGCTGGTGTTGGTGGGCACGCTGCCGGCCGAATCCAGCTTGTAGCCCAGCAGATACAGCCCCGCGGCGTTCTTCAGGTTGCCCTCTTCGTCGGGCGTGAAGCTGCCGGCGCGGGTATATTCCTGCTGCGCGGTGGGGCTGGAGTTGGAGGCCACCACGAAGAAGCCGTTGCCCGAGATCGAAAGATCGGTGGGCGACGAGGTCGCGGTGGGCAACCCTTGCGTGGTAACGTCCTGGCTGATCACCGAGGCGACGCCGGCCGATGAATTGCCGATCAGGCCCGGGGTGTTCAGGAACGTCTGAAAGTTCACCGTCTGGTTCTTGTAACCGACGGTGTTGACGTTGGCGATGTTGGACGAGGTCGCGCCCAGCGCGTTGGCGTTGGCGGCAAGGCCGGCGACGCCGATATTCAAGGCTCCATACAGACTCATTTTACGTTTCCTTCAGGGGCGGATGAGAGGTATTCGACCGTGTCCGCCTGAGGTTTGGCGCCGTTTCTCGGCACCGATGTTTGATTCAAAGTGGGTATTTCAAAACTCCGATAATCAGTTGGCGACCGCAGCGACGTCGCTGAGGTTCACTTCCATGCTTCCGATGACAAGCTTGGGTGTGCTGCCGGTCAGGTCGATCTGGCTGACCACGCCCGCGCTGGCGACCGAGCTGGTGACAGTGCCGCCCGCGGCGCCGGTGGCGGCGACGTTCAGGGTGTAGGCGCCGTCGGCGAGCTGGTTGCCGTTATTGTCCTTGCCGTTCCAGCTGAAGGTGTGGTTGCCGGCGGTGGTTTCCCCGGCGCCCGTATAAACAAGCTTGCCGTTGGAATCGGTGACCGAGATCTGGTTGGTCGCTGCCGCAGCCTCCAGATTGTAGGTCCAGCTGGCGGCACCGCTGGTGAGCGCGGCATTGCCGTTGAGGATCGAGACCTTCTTGCCCAGATAGCCGGTGGTGACGGCGGCGGCGTTGCTGGTGCCCTGGCCGATCAGGGTCTTGAGGTTCGAATTGGTATCGATCTGCTGCTCGACCTGGCTGTACATCACCAGCTGCTGGGTGAAGGCGTTGGAATCCATCGGGCTGGTGGGATCCTGGTTCTTCAGCTGTGTGGTCAGAAGGGTCAGGAAGGTCGAGAAGTTGCCCGACAGCTGCTTCATCGCGTCCGGGGTAGTCGCGGAGGTTGCGGCGGCGGAGGTGGGCGAGACGGTGGTCATGGCGTGTTCCTTTAAACCCTGATGTCCAGCCGGCCGTCGGCAACGCTGCGATAGGCGGCGCTGGTGGCGGTGGCGTCGATGGAAGTCGTGGCGGTAAGATTGAAGCTGCGGCCATTGCCGCGGCTGCCGCCGTTATTGGCGCTCGAGTCCTGGCTGCCCTGATGGCGCAGTGAGAAATTCAGGCCGTCCTGCGACACGTCCAGCCCGGCATCGCGCAGGGCGCGGGTCAGGGTGGGCGCGTCCTTCTGCAGAAGATCAAGCGTCTGCGGCGTGTCGGCGGACAAATGGGCGCTGGCCTTGCCGGTGGCATCAATCGAGAGGCGCACTTCGACGCGGCCGAGTTCCGGCGGATCGAGGCGGATATCGAACTGCCTGGCGCCCGACTGCGACTTGGCCGCGATTTCCACCGCCAGCGCCGGCACGTTGGGCGTGGGCTGGGTGGCGACCTGCACATGCTGGGTCAGGGCCGGGGCGGCGCTTTGCGCCGGCTGCTGAGCCTGCGGCGCGATCAGGGAATTGACGGCCTGATGATTGGAGGAGTCGGCGGGACGCGCCGCATCCTGTGTGGCGGCCGCCTTGGCATTCAGGGCCGCGTTGGCGGCATCGCTCTTGGTGTCGGCGGCGTTCGCGGCGGCCGTGTGGTCCACGGCATCGCTGGCCTTGGCAGCCTTGATGTCTGCCGGCTTTGAATCGGTCTTTGTATCTGCGTGGGCGCTGTCGGCCTTGGCGGGTTTGCCGGCCGGCTTGGCGGCGGGCGCATTGGCGGCGGACGCATTGGCGGCGGCGCCCTCTGCATCCTGGGCCTGGCCTTCATCGGCGGCAGGCGCGGTGGGAGCATTGTTCTGCGCGGCCTGCGGGGCCGGCTTGGCTTCGACCTCGCCCGTGGCGGCAATTTCGTCCGCATCGGCGCCATCATCATTGGCGGCGGTCATGGCGACCGGCTGGGCCGCCGATTGAATCTGCGGGTTCACCGGCTGGGGCGCAGCCGCCTGGTCCTGAACGGCGGCGTCGATATCCTGTGCGACATCGTCCGGCTTGGCCGTCTTGTCGTCGCTCTTGTCCGACTTGTCGGTCTTGTTCTGACTGGCGGCGGTCTGGGCGGGCTTGGCCTGCGCCGAGGCGTCAGCCTTGTCATCCCTGGTCACGGACGTCTTGTCGGCGTCCTTCTTGTCGTCGGAGGAATGCACATCCTTGTTCGCCGCCTTGGCCGCATCCTTGGGCGCAGCGTTCTGCATCAGGATCGCGAAGGGCGATGTCGCATCGGCCTTGTTGATGTCGGGCTTGTTCTGCGCCGCATGCAGGTGGGCAGAAGAAATCCGGGATGTCGCTGACGCTCGCACGAATGGCAATCCGATAATGATCCGCCAGAACCCATCGCAAGCCCCGGGCCAGATGCAGGCCCGCGATTTTGTTGGGCTTTTTGCAAGCCGGGGTCATGGCAAGAGCATGAACGGACGGGCAGGACCTGCCGGTGCGGCAAACTCTGCCGCCTGGACCTGCCCTGCCGAACACTGTGAAAACCCAGCAAAACCGGGCAAAAATCACCTCCCATAAGTGGCACGGGGCTTGCGAAAGGTTGTTCGGAACAAAAGCATTCGGACACCGCCCGTGAGCCTGAACGGAATCGCCGCCAGTGCCATCAGCGCGCTCAAGACCAACAGCGCTGCGCTCAGCGTGGTGTCGAACAACGTCGCCAACCTGAATACCCAGGGCTATGCCCGCCGCATCGTCAATCAGCAGACCCTGTCTGCCGGCGGCCAGCTGATGGGCGTGGACATTGCCAGCATCCAGCGCGTCACCAACCAGTTCCTGGCCCAGGAACAATTGTCGGCCGGTGGTGCCGCCGCGCAGTACGACACCATGGCCGGCCTGTTCTCGCAGTTGAACGGCCTTTTGGGTGGTCCCGGCGACAACCAGTCGCTCGCCACCGGCCTGACCAACTTGTCGGCGGCTTTCGCCACGGCCTCGCAGGCGCCCACCTCTTCGGCCAGCCGCACCGGGGTGATGAATGCCCTGAACGGGCTCGCGAACACCTTCTCGACCGTGTTCAGCACCATCTCCTCGCTGCAGACCCAGGTCGACCAGCAGGCGGTCAATGCGGTGGCCTCCACCAACACCCTGATCAAGCAGGTCTACGACCTGAACAGCCAGATCAAGACCGCCAATGCCGGCGGCGATCAGGCCAGCGCGCTGCTCGACCAGCGCGACGTGGCGCTGACCAATCTGGCGCAGGTGATGGGCATTAAGACCAGCACCAATGCCGATGGCAGCATGAACGTCTCCACCACGGACGGCGTGAATCTGGTTTCGAACACCTACGCCAAGCTGGCTTATTCCGGCGGCGCCCAGAACGGCGCCTATGGCAACATGACCATCCAGGACATCAATCCCGCCAATGGCAGCCTGATCGGCCAGCCCACGCCGCTGGATCCGCATCTGGCGGGCGGCTCGCTGAAGGGTCTGATCGACATGCGCGACCAGGTGCTGGGCGGATTGAATCAGACCCTGGGCAACCTGGCGCAGCAGACCGCGCTGGCGTTCAACGCCCAGTCCAACGCCAATGCCGCCTATCCGCCGCCCACCTCTCTTGCGGGCCGCGACACCGGCCTGCTCGGCACCGATGCGCTGAATTTCACCGGCAAGACGACGCTTGCGGTTACCGACGCCAGCGGCAAGCTGGTGTCGCGCATTGATGTGAACTTCACCGCCGGCACCCTGTCGGTGAATGGCGGCGCTTCGTCCTCGCTGGGTTCGCCCGCCACCATCGCCAGCATGACCGCCGCGCTGAACACCGCGTTGGGCGGCGGCGGTTCAGCCAGCTTCGCCAATGGCCAGCTTTCGATTTCCGCCACCGGCGGCAACGGCATCCTGGTGCAGGATGACGGCACCACGCCGTCGTCGCGCGGCGGCGCCGGCTTCTCCCAGTTTTTCGGCCTGAACGATGTGTTCCAGGCCCAGGTCCCGTCCATCACCAGCACCGGACTCTCCGCCAGCGACGCCAGCGGAATTGCCGCGGGCGGGGTGATCTCGCTTTCGCTCAAGGGCCCGGACGGCGACATCGCCAAGAATGTGAGCATCACCACCACGGGTGGGCAGACGATCGGCAACATCGTGACGGCGCTGAACACCGCGCTTGGCGGCGCGGCCACCTTTACCCTGAACAGCGATGGCTCGATCTCCACCGCCACCAGCGCGCTCTATCCGGGTTATTCGGTCAATGTGACGAACGACACGACCCAGCGCGGCACCACCAATACGAGCTTCAGCCAGATCTTTGGCCTGGGCTCGAACGCCCAGTCGCTGCAGGCCAGCGCCTTCAGCCTGACCTCGGCCGTGACCACCAATCCCGCGCGCATCGGTTTTGCGGCGCCTGCGATCACGTCCGCTTCCGTGGCGGGCGATACCATCGTGTCGGCCGGTGACAATGCCGGCGCCATCGCGCTGCAGAATGTCATTACCAAGAGCCAGAGCTTCCATGCCGCCGGCGGCATCGCCGCCCAGGCCTCATCGCTGTCCGATTATGCGGCGACCTTCTACCAAAACCTGTCGACCCAATCGAACGCCATTACCGCCAACCAGATCACCCAGGACGGCCGTCTGGCGGAAGCCAACAGCCGCATTTCTTCCAATTCGGGCGTGAACCTGGACGAAGAGCTGATGAACCTGTCGTCGTACCAGCAGGCCTATGCCGCGGGCGCGCGCATCCTCAGCGTGGTGGACCAGCTTTACCAGACCCTGCTGCAGATTCAGTAAGGATAGATCATGAGCATTGACCGCGTCGCCACGTCCGCCCAGACCGCCTATTTCCTGGCCCAGATCACCAACGCGGGTAACGCGCTGGACAAGACCCAGGAACAGATCGCCTCTACGAAGAAGGCGACCACCTATGCCGGCTTCGGCGACCAGACCCAGGTTCTGACCGCGACCCTGTCGGTCAATGCGCGCAACGATGCCTATACCACCGCGACAAAGTTCGCGGTCACCCAGACCGACCTGCAAGACACCCAGCTCACCAGCCTGTCCAGCCTGGGGACCACGTTGAAAAAAGCGATCAGCGACTCGGTGGCCAACAATGACGCCACCGGCCTGATGACCCAGGTGCAGAACATCTTCACCCAGGCCAGCGCCATCCTGAATTCCAAGGACGCCAACGGCGACTATATCTATGGCGGCGGCAAGACCGACGTCGCGCCGGTGACGGTGAACTCGCTGGCCGCGCTGCAAGCGCTGCCCTCCACCGCGGCGGCCTTCGCCAATGGCAACCTGAAGAAATCCGTCCAGGTCGCCGATGGCATCAACGTCAGCTATGGCGTTACCGCCTCCGATGTCGGCACCGACCTGATGCAGATGCTGAAGGATATCAGCAGTTTCGATGCCGGCGGCAGCGGCAACTTCAACAGCGCCACCAGCCTGACCACGGCACAGAACACGTTCCTAACCAACGCCATCGGCCAGATCACCACGGCAGGTGTCAACCTGAACGCTGCCACGGCCGCCAACGGCTATGTCTCCAACCGCCTGACCGACGCCCAGACCCAGCAGGCCTCGATGACCACACTGTACAAGGGCTTTGCCTCGGACATCCAGGACACCAACATGGCCGACGCCGCCACCCAGCTGTCGCTGAACCAGACCCAGCTGCAGGCGGCGCTGCAGGTCACGGCCGGTTTGCACCAGCTTTCGCTGCTGAATTACCTGAAGTAGGCTTATTTCTCTTATTTCTTGCGGTTTCGCGGTTGCGGTCCTATAGGACCGCCCAATGAGCGAAAGCGTTCTCAAGCCCGGGAGCCGCGTCGTCGCTGCCATGAGCGGCGGCGTGGATTCGTCCGTTACCGCGGCGCTGCTGAAGAAGCAGGGCTATGACGTGGTGGGCATCACCCTGCAGCTCTATCCCGAAGACAAGTCGCCGGCACGCAAGGGTGCCTGCTGCGCCGGCGCTGACATTTATGACGCCAAACGCGTGGCGCAGAGCCTGGGCATTCCCCATTACGTGCTGGATTACGAAAGCCGCTTCCGCAAGGCGGTGATCGAGGATTTTGCCGACAGCTATGCAAGGGGCGAGACGCCGATCCCATGCGTGCGCTGCAATCAGAATGTGAAGTTCGCCGACCTGCTCGATACCGCGCGCGAACTGGGCGCCGAGGCGATGGCCACCGGCCATTATGTGCGCCGGGTGGAAGGTGCAAGTGGCGCACAGCTGCACGCCGCCGCCGATCCGGTGCGCGATCAAAGCTATTTCCTGTTCGCCACCACCCAGGATCAGCTCGACTATCTGCGCTTTCCCTTAGGCGACATGGACAAGCGCGACGTGCGCGCCATCGCCGCCGAGCTGGCGCTGGTCAATGCCGCCAAGCCAGACAGTCAGGACATCTGCTTTGTGCCGAGCGGTCATTACAGCAGCATCGTGGACAAGGTGCGTCCCGATGCGGTGCGGCCCGGCGATATCGTGGATGCGGCGGGCCTTGTCCTGGGCCGCCATGATGGCATCACCCATTTCACCGTCGGCCAGCGCAAGGGCCTGGGCCTGTCCGGCAATGAAGAGCCGCTGTTCGTGCTGAAGCTGGACGCGGTCAATGCACGGGTGGTTGTGGGACCGCGCTCGGCTCTGGGCTCTTCCACCATGCTGCTGAAAGACGTGAACTGGCTGGCCCCGCATGACGCCCCGTTCGAAGCACGGGTAAAAGTGCGCTCCATGCGCCCGCCGGTGGCCGCCACCGTGACGCCACTGCCGGGCGGGACGGCGCGGGTGGAGTTGATGGCGGCGGAAGACGCCATCGCCCCGGGCCAGGCCTGCGTATTTTATGGCGCCGACGACAGCCGGGTGCTGGGCGGCGGCTGGATTCAGGCGCAAGCGGCGATCGCCGCAACGGCGCCGGTATTGGCCGGTTAGCGGCACCATTGCGGCGCACCTTGTCCAGGGCCCGACAGATTTAAATGGTCGATTATCCCGATTGCGCGTTTTCGTACTGAACTCTGAAAAGGGGCGGCTTCTCGCCGTCTGTTCGTGCGCAACTGCGAGGCGAACTCAGGCGTCAAACGATTTGCAAGCCGCCTTTCATCGATTGGGTGATTTCATGAAAACCAGATTTATCTCGACCGCCGTCGCCATTCTGATTTCGGGTGCGCCGGCACTGGCGCAGCCAGACAATCGCGGCGGCGGCAAACATCCGGACCGGGCTCCCAATGCGCAGCAGGAGCCGTCCAGGCCCGACCGGGGCGAGCGCGGACATCGCGGCGCGGCGCCTGCTCAGGTTCAGGCGCCGCCGGCTGCGGCGCCCGCGCCGGCACAGCCCCAGGCGCAAGCCAGGCCTGAGAGACAGCAAAGGCAGCAACGACAGGCAGTCACGCCGGCACAGCCGCCCGTTCAATCGCAAGTCCAGGCCGCACCGGCTCAGGCTCCGCAGCAAGCGCGCGACAGGCAGCAACGGCAGGCCAATCCGCAAGGGACGTTTCGCGCCCAGGTCCAGCCGCAGGCTCAGCCTGCTCCACAGGTCCAAGCGTTTCGCAGCAATCAGCCTGTACCGCCCCGCCATGTCCAGCAGAGAAACCAGTGGCAGTCGACCAATCAGGACTGGAAGCGCAGCACGGTTTGGCAGCGCGACCGCAACTGGTGGCGCGGAAATGACGCGTTCCGGAATTATACCGGCGCACGTCTCAACTTCTTCTTCGCACCGGGCTTCGGTTATTACAGCGTGCCGCGGCAGTATCGGCAGCACAGCTGGCATCCGGGCGATTATCTGCCGCGCTACTTCATGCGCTATGTCGTGAATGATTACCGGTCTTATGGTCTGCCCAGGCCGCCCTATAACTGCCGCTGGATCTGGGTCAACAACAGCATCCTGCTGGTCGACCGTTCCGACCGCTACATCCTGGATGAGGTTTCCAACATCTGGTGACCGCCTACTTGTTGCGCATGCGATTGGCGAACCGCGACAAGGCCAGGATTATCTGGTCGTGAATGCCTTTATCGAGGTTTGCTTCCTGCAGCGCCTCGTTCATGCAGCCAAGCCATTGGCCGGCTTCTTCCGCGCCGATCGCGATATTGCGATGGGCGGACATCACACAGCGATGGCCGGGCCCCTGAAAATACAGATTGGGGCCGCCCAGCCATCCGCTCAGGAATTGAAACAGCAATTCCTTGGTCTGGGAGAGATCCTCCCGATGCAATTTTCGCAAGCCCGCATATTGGGGACTGCGGTCCATCAGCTGATAAAATCGTTCCACCAGCGCGCGGACGCCATCGGCGGCGCCCAGAAGCTGATAGGGGAAGGCGTCCTGACTCATCAGGCCATGCTGGAGCAAGGGTTCCCGTCAGGAATTGATCCAAATCAATTGTCGGCGCCCCGGTCAGGAAGCCGCGTTTGATGGCGCCTGCTGGAACTGGTCGAAGGCGCCGATGGCGTCCGCTGCGTACATGAGTGCGGGACCGCCCCCCATATAGACTGCCATTCCCAACGTTTCCTCGACCTCGGATCGGCTCGCACCAAGCTTTACCAGCGCCTCCATGTGAAAGCCGATACACCCGTCGCAGCGGGTTGCCACACCGATAGCAAGCGCGATGAGTTCTTTTGTCTTCTTGTCCAATGCGCCCGGCCTGGTGGCGGACTGCGCCATCGCGGAAAATCCCTGCATTGTGGGGGCTATGTCGGTGCGAAGCGTCTTCAGGTTGGCGGATATGTCCCTGATAATCGCCGGATAGTCTTTCATGGCTTCACCTCGGTTCCTGACGCCAGGCTATGTCTTCCGATCAGGATACGGGTTGATCTGGCGCAATGCCCCGCGGGCAGCAAGCGGTAGAAAATTACAGGCGCAGTTTGGATAAGCCAAAGAAAGAGAGCGAAGCGCATGAGACCGAACATGGGAAGCAGGGACAGGATCGCCCGGGTGATCCTTGGCCTTCTTTTACTAGCCTATGCCCTTCAACTTGGCTTCCCGGCGACAGGATGGAACTGGGTGGGCTGGATCGGCGTGGTCCCCCTTCTGACCGCTGTCGTTCGCTATTGTCCGGCGTATAGCCTCATCGGCGTTAGAACGGACCGCTGACGCGCTCATATCCGATATTGGCCAAAACCGGCCTTCCCGTGTCTCAAAACGCGCTCAATGTTGCGCATAAGGGCCATCCTGCACGGCAAGAGCCGGCCGCTTGCTGACGATGGGTGGCTGTCTAAGTCCCGGAGTTGATTTCAACGCAGGCCAACTAAGTTCGTCAGCAACTGGAACTTTAAGGGGCACGAAGGGTTCTGCCACTGTCAACTTGGAGCACCCCCGATGAAAATTGCCCGTAATTCAGCAATCGCCTGTCTGTTTGGCCTTTTGAGCGCAACCGCCGCATTCGCGGATGATTGCAGCGGACGCGATCACACCACGGGCACCGTACTCGGCGCGGCCGGCGGAGCCGCGATTGGCGGGGTTGCCACGCACAATGCCGGCGGCGCGATAGCCGGCGCGGTCGTCGGGGGATTGGCAGGCAATGCGATCGCCCGGTCCCAGGATTGCAATCGCGACAACTACCGGAGCGGGTATAACCAGCCTTACGATGGCCGCGGAGCGCGCGGCGCAGACCTGAACTATTACGGCCCGGGCTATGCTGTTGCGGCTGATGAAAATGATTATTGGGGCGTTGAGTCCTATCAGGATTTCGGCTCCGACTATCGCCATATATCGATGTCCATCGATCGGGCGCGCGAACGTGGCTCGCTGAATCGCTATGAAGCCCGTCGGTTTTCCAAGCGGTTGCAGCAGATTCAATATCGGGCAGACACACAGCAGCGTCGCGGCAGGTTCAATGCCCAGGACATCGAGTATCAGTTGAGCCAGTTGCGCGAGGACATGCGCTCCGCACGCCAGAACAACCGTGCCGAGCAGCATTCCGGAAATTACGATCGCCGTTGAAGATTTCGCTCCGGCGGAATTCCGGTTCCAATGGTTGTGCAAAGGCCCGGTGGCGAAAGCCTCCGGGCCTTTGTCATGAGCGCCAAATCCGCAATTTTGACCGCTTTTGGCACAGGGTGGCGCTATCCCGCGTTCCTGCCAAACCCCGGGACGCCTTGTATTGTGCCCGATAAAGGCGCATAGCCCCCTCGCGACTGCTCCAGAAGAAGCGCCAATCCCGACCCGCCTCGCGCGCGCCTGGCCCAGACACTTCCCGAATTGATGTTTTCGCCTTCCTGACATCCGTCTGGATGATCATTTGCAAAGGACATCAACATGACTATCGGAACCGTAAAGTTCTTCAATTCCGCCAAGGGTTTTGGCTTCATCGCACCGGAAGGCGGCGCCAAGGACGTGTTCGTTCACGCCACCGCGCTGGAAGCCGCCGGCATGACCTCGTTGTCGGAAGGCCAGAAGCTTTCCTTCGACATCCAGCCCGACGCCAAGGGCTCCAAGGCCGTGAACCTGCAGAACGCCTAAATTGTTCAACAAGGCAGGCGGCTGGAGACCAACGTCTTCGCCGCCTGTTTTGTTTTTCCCGCAAAGGAGTTTCCATGTCCCATGACCGCGCACCGCGCGCTACCATCGTGGAAGAACTGGTCGCCGCGTTGGCGCCCCATCCCGCAGGGCTGCGGCGCTGGTCGGTGATGCGCGCCATCCGCAAAGGCCGCGAGGCCGTCGCGCGCGAGATTCCGCTGAAGCTGGAAGCCGATGTGGAACGCACCTTCCGCCAGTTCTGCAGCGGTGACGGCGCCTCCGGCACGGCACTGTTTTACCGTCCCGCCGAAAAGGCGGGAGAGGTTTGGGCACTGGCTGCCCGGCCCGAAGAATCCCGCGAACCCGTGTCCCAGGAATAGAGACCGATGGCGCCCAGACCCCCCAACTATTCGCAGGACCGCTTGCAGCGCGAACGCGCCCAGGCCGCCAAGGTGAAGGAAAAAGCCGATCGCCGCGCCGAGGAAACCGCGCGGCGTAAGGCCGAGCAGTCCAATCCGCCCGAAGACGGCGCGAGCTAGTCGTCTTCCCAGGACACGATTTTCCTGACCGGTTTCTCGGTTCGAGATGACGGGGATCGGTCCCACGGCGCTGCCCAGTGAAAGTCGTGCAGGACATTTGCCACGGTCATGACGTCCCCAAACCTGGCCCTGGTCCATCCCAGCAGGTAGGAGGCGGGTTTATAGGCGTTGCCGGGAAAACCGGGATGCAAATTGCTGTTCATGGCGCGCCTCGGATCGTTTCCAGGGCAAGATGGTTCGCCAGGCCCGGCATTTCCAACCAAAAGCTGGAACTTCTTATAAGGTAGCCTTATTATAGAGCATGCGCTCCTTGCCGCCCTTATCGGCCGTCCGGGTGTTCGAAGCTGCTGCGCGGCATGAGAATTTCACCGCCGCGGCGGTTGAACTTTCCATCACCCAGGCTGCGGTCAGCTACCAGGTCAACCTGCTCGAGAAGCGGTTGGGCGTCCTGCTGTTTCATCGTCAGGGCAAGCGTGTTGCCTTGTCGGATGTCGGCCGGCAGCTCGCGGGCAAACTCTCTGGCGCCTTCACAGTCATGGAGGCGGCATTCGATGCCATTCGCAAGGATGACGCGGCGCTGCTGACCATCAGCACCACCGTCACCTTCGCCAATTCCTGGCTTGCCTGGAAGCTTGGCTCATTCCAGATGGCCAATCCCAGTCTGGGCGTGCGCCTGCATGCGGACGACGCGCCGGTTGATTTCGCGCGCGATGAGGCCGATCTGGCGGTGCGATTTGGCTCCGGCGAATGGCCGGGCCTGTCATCGGAATTGCTGCTCCAGGAAACCTGCACGCCCATGTGCAGCCCCGCCTTCCTGGCGGCAAATGGCGGCAGGCTTGATCCCGCCGATCTCCTGCGGCTGCCGCAGATCAGTCCGAAAGATCCGCTCTGGCTGTCATGGTTGCATGCGGCCGGCGTTGAGGTCCCCAAAGGGCTCGTGCGGCAGGGTGTGACCATGGATTCGCAGGCTCACTGCGGCCATGCGGCGATTGCGGGCCAGGGCGTCGCGCTCCTGACGCCCTTTTTCTGGCGATCCGATATGGCTGAAGGGCGGCTGGTCCGTCCATTTTCGAATGAAGTGGAATCCGGCAGAGGCTATTGGCTGGTCTATCCCGATCACCGCCGCAATTTGCCGAAGTTGCGCCGCTTTCGCGAATGGCTGCTGGCGGAGATTGCCAGGGACAAAGCCCTGCTGGCGGCAAGCCTTGGCGGGATGCGAAACGCGCCTGCCTCTTGAAGTCCGCGCAGACGGAAAATGCAGCAAAATCAGACCGGCGGGACGCCAAAACCGGCAAAAACTTGACAGTCCCAAGGGGGCCGGACTAAACCCCGCGCCCGGACCAACATGCGGTCCGTCCCGGCTTGGCAGCGTAGCTCAGTGGTAGAGTAGGGGAATCATAATCCTTTGGTCGCAGGTTCAAATCCTGCCGCTGCTACCATTCATTCCCGTTCGCGATGCGAACGGGAATGAATGCCGGAACTTTGGCAAAGGATCAGGTCTGTGACCGCCGCGCCCACCTTTGCCGATATCAAAGCCGCCCAGGCCGCCATAACGCCTTACCTGGTGCGTACGCCCACACGTCATTCGCGCACCTTGTCGGATATCGCCGGCTGCGAGGTGTGGCTGAAATTCGAGAACCGGCAGTTCACCGCCAGCTTCAAGGAGCGCGGCGCGCTGAACCGCATCCTGTCTCTGAGCGAAGCGGAAAGAAAACGCGGCGTCGCGGCGATGAGCGCCGGCAACCATGCCCAGGGCGTCGCCTATCACGCGGGACGCCTTGGCATTCCCGCCACCATCGTGATGCCGGTGACCACGCCCTTCAACAAGGTCAAGCACACGCGCGATTTCGGCGCCACCGTCATCCTGCATGGCGCCAGCCTGGTGGAAGCGGACGCCGAAGCGCGCCGCATCGCGGCCGAACAAGGCCTGACCTTCATTCATCCCTATGACGATCCCTTGGTGATCGCGGGCCAGGGCACCTGCGCGGTGGAGATGCTGGAGGATGTGCCCCAGCTGGATGCCCTGATCGTGCCGGTGGGCGGCGGCGGATTGATCTCCGGCTGCGCCATTGCCGCCAGGGCGATGAAGCCCGGTTTAAAAGTCTATGGCGCCCAGAGCGCGCTTTATCCCGCGATGTTCGATGCGATGAAAGGCATCGCGCCGCCGCCCGCGCCGGTGGTGGCCACCATTGCGGAAGGCATCGCGGTCAAGCAGCCCGGCGCGCTCACCGCCGCCATCTGCAAGGAACTGGTCGAAGACATCTTCGTGGCCGGCGAGGACGAGATCGAGCATGCCCTGGCCATGATCCTGGAAATCGAGAAGACGGTGATCGAAGGCGCCGCGGCGGCGGGCTTTGCCGCGCTCCTGGGTCATGCGGCGCAATTTTCCGGCCAGAAGGTCGGCGTGGTGATGTCCGGCGGCAATATCGACATGCGGCTTTTGTCCAATGTCATCTTGCGCGAATTGACCCGCGAAGGCCGCATCATCCTGCTGGTGCTGCAGATCGAGGATCGGCCCGGCCAGCTCGCCGATATTTCCCGCATCATCGCCGATGCCGGCGGCAATGTGCTGGAGGTTTCCCACAACCGCATGATGGCGGGTATTCCCGCCAAGTCCGCCACCCTGGAACTGGTGGTGGAAGCGCGCGACGCCGAACACGCCCAGGCGATCCGTGACCAACTGACGGCCCGGGGCTTCAAGCAGCTCTAGGCTTTTCGGCTCTTCGGCTCTTTTCGCGTGACACCAGTAAGGTTAGCCTGTGGGTATTAACCTTGTCCGCAAGGAGTGTTTCACTTTGGCACAGCCCGTTCCTAACACTCCTGTTATGCGGGGCGGATTGCCAATTCCAAGAAGCGTGGCGCAGCTTACGGGCGTGCTGGTGACGGGCATCGTCGCCTTCGGCACGGACGTGGAAGTTTATTATGCCGTGCCGCTGGGCGTGTTCGCGGGCGCGCTGGCGATGTTCTTTGTCTCACTGAGCGAAGCGCAGGACGCCTACAAGGCGCGCTGGGAACAATACAAGGAATAGAAGCAGGTCAGGCGCCTTCGGGCGGGATGCTGTTCAGCGAGGCTTCCAGTTCCTGGAAGCTGGGCTGATATTCGCTCGGCACGCTGCCGCGGCCGATTTCCACCGACACCTGCGCCGCATTGCCGTGCAGATGCGCGACCAGGATGTCGCGGATGACGTGATAGAACAGCGCATCCTCATCGATCACCGCCTTCAGGCGGGTGCCCAGCGGGCCGACAATGCCATAGGCCAGGAACACGCCCAAAAAGGTACCGACCAGCGCCGAGCCGATCATCTCGCCCAGCACTTCGGGCGGTTCGCTGATCGCGCCCATGGTCTTGATGACGCCAAGCACGGCGGCGACGATGCCCAGCGCCGGCAGGCCGTCGGCCATGGACTGCAGCGCATTGGCGCCGACCAAAGCTTCGTGGTGATGCTTTTCCAGCTGCTTTTCCATGGCGGTTTCAACCTGGTGCGGATCTTCCAGGCTCATGGTCATCATGCGCAGCGTGTCGCAGATGAAATCCAGCGCGAAATGGTCTTTGCAGATTTTGGGATAGCGCTTGAAGATCGAGGACTCGGATGGCTTTTCGATATGCGCTTCCAGGGCGATCAGGCCCTTGGACTTCATCGTTTTGGCCAGCAGGAACAGCAGGCAGAGCAGGTCGTTGTAATCCTTGGGCTTCCACATCGGCCCGCTGATCACCTTGCCCATCGAGCCAGCAATCTTCTTCATGTTGTACATGGAGCCGGCGATCAGCATGGCGGCAAGCGCGGCGCCGAAGATGGTCAGCAATTCGTGCGGCGCAGCCTCGATCACGACGCCCAGCGAGCCGCCGGTCATCAGATAACCGCCGAACACACAGGCGAAGAGGACGACAATGCCGCCGATCTGAAGCATGGAAAGAAAACCCAATGATCCCTGGGTTCAGTATTAACGTCAGGGCTTAAGGAGGGGTGAATTGATCCGCATTGGCGCGGCTTTAAAAAGTTAACGTAAGGTGACCCGTAAGGGCTTAGCGAGCTTCCGCCAGGCGGCGCGCCACCAGGGTGGCCAGTTCGGCCGCGACCACTTCGCCCATCGTCACATCGTCATCTTCGGCGCGGGCGGCGCGGGCGATGGCCGACACGTGCAGCTTTACGATCATCGTGTCCATCGGTTTTCCGATCCGGTACATGTCGTCCATGTAGCGGCACAGTATGTCGGCGATGCGGCCGGTGGTGACAAGGCCGGCGGTCTCGGCGAAGCCGCGGATTTCATGCACCTTTTCGAAGATCTTCAGCATGTTCCCGGAAGCATCTTCCAGCTCGTCGACATATTGCAGGATGGCGGCGCGCATCGGCGGGACGTGCGCTTCCATGGCCACTTGCGCCTTCACGGCGGTCTGGGCGGAGCGCAGCACCTTCATGGCATGGGCGGCGGCCTGCTTGCTCATCATCTGGGGATAGGCATCGGGCGCAATAAACTGGGCTTCGGCAGCAGCTTGTTTGGTCATCAACGCACATCCATGTCCTGGAAGTCTTCTTTGCGGCGCCACGGGCCGGCATAGTCGTCGATCATGCGGCGGCGGCGGTCGGGCCCGAAATAGCTGTCGCAGCGCACGAAGGCGCGCGGGCGCTCCACAATCTCGGCAATGCGCGAGAACAGGTTGTGGGCGGTGATCGGCTTGGCCAGGAATTCGGTGACGCCGGCGTCGCGCGCCTGTTCCACCCGGTGTTTCTCGGTATGGCCGGTGATCATGATGATCGGCACGAACGGGTTGGGACTGTGTTCATGGTTGCGGACATGGCGGGTGAATTCCAGCCCGTCCATCGGCTTCATCGCCATGTCGCTGAGAACCAGGTCGGACTTGCGCTCGCGCAGCGAGTCGATGGCGGCTTGGCCATGGGCGGCTTCGGCAATTTCCTTGATGCCGATGGAATTGAGCAGCGCCCGCAGAAGCGAGCGCATATGCGCATTGTCTTCGACAATGAGCGCCTTCAGCGTTTCGAATCCGGCACCGGACATTCGTTCTTACGCCCTGGACACACGCGGAATATCCGCGATGGTGAATAGCCATCAGGCTAAAATGTTCTACCGCAGGTTACATTTAAGGGGTTATTGAACCGTTACAGGACAGTGACCGGCAGAAAGATTTAACGGGTGTTAAGACTTATCGTCTTCCGGCTTTACATGACGCTCAGGGTGCTGTGGGCGCCCACCTCCCTTGGCGTGGCGGCGGCGGTCTATGACGATCAGGGGCGGGTGCTGCTGGTGCGGCAGCGCTATACGGCCGGCTGGCGGCTGCCCGGCGGCGGGGTCGGGAGGGGCGAGGCGGCCCAGGCAGCCATTCTGCGGGAACTGGCCGAGGAAGTGGGACTGGTGGGCGGGGAAGCCAGGTTTTTCGCGCTTTATACCCGCAAGGCCGGCTGGGCCACGGCGGTGGTGGCGCTCTACAGCATCGACGGCGCGGCGGTGAACTTCAAACCCAACCTGGAAATCCGCGACGTCTGTTTCGCCGACCCTTTCGCGCCGCCGCCGGGCTGCACGCCCGCCACCTTGCGCCGGCTTCAGGAACTGACCGGCGCTGCGCCGCCTTCGCATCACTGGTAGCTTGCCTTTTAGGACCTTGCCTTTTGGAGGGGCGGCGATTAGCGAAAGTTCCATGAACGCATCCATGCCCACCTGGCAGATCCGCCTGGAAAATCCCGAAGACGATTCCGGCATCGAGGCGCTGAACGCCGAAGGTTTCGGCCCCGGGCGTTTCGCCAAATCCGCCTACCGGTTGCGCGAAGGCGTAAAGCCGGTGGCCGGCCTGTCTTTTGTCGCGGTGGAAGACGGTGTCCTGCGCGGCTCGGTGCGTTTCTGGCCGGTGCGGATCGGCGGGCATGAGGAATTGCTGCTGGGTCCCTTGGCGGTGCAAGGCAATCAGCGCGGCCGCGGCATCGGCATTGCCCTGATGCAGGCGGGAATCGCGGCAGCCCAACAGGGTCCGTGGCGCGGCATCATCCTGGTGGGTGACGAGCCTTATTACGCCAAGGTCGGATTTTCGCGCCTGCCGCCGGGACGGGTGAAGTTTCCGGGGCCGGTGGACCAGAACCGCATTCTGGGCCTGTCGCTGAAGGCGGGCGAGATCTTGAACCTGTCCGGCGAAGTTCGCCGGGCGCAGATCGATGATGCCGTGTGCGCCAATGGTGCGGGGGTTGGGTAATGCGCCGCCCTCATGCTTCGACAAGCTCAGCACGAGGAATTCCTCACCCTGAGCTTGTCGAAGGGTGAGGGGCCTAGCGCCCCTCTAAACGCCACGCCAGCAGCAGAGCGCCGACAATGATCAGCAGCGCCAGCCATTGCGGCAACAGCTTTTCCTGTTCCAGGGCGGTGACGCGGTAAGCGCCGTTGCTGCGCAGCCCAATCCAGTTCGAACCGCTGGCGGTGTCGCCCGCATCGACGCGGCGGATTTCCGGCACGCCGTCTTCCAGCCAGTGCACGCTGCCGCCGCTGACCTGCGCGTCCGGTTTCAGCACTTCGTCGGTGGCGCGCATGTCGGCCACTTCCTTGGGGTTCAGCGGCCCCGCCGCCGCCACGGCGGACAGGATGCCGTCGGTGGCGCGATACAGGCCAAGCTCACCTGCCTTGGCTTCGGCGCGCCAGATGCCGGGCTCGGCCTTGGTCAGCGGCAGGCTGGTGCTTTTGCCCGATGGCATGGTCACGGTCACGGCCGGCGTCTGCGCCGCCATGGTGCGGCGGGTGATCTGCACCTTGTCGCCCACAATGTTGGCCGACAGCATTTCCGATTCCAGCTCGGGCTCCTTCATCAGCCAGTGCGCCAGCCGGCGCAGCAGTTCGGCCTGCGGGCCGCCCCCTTCAAAGCCGCGCGCCCACAGCCAGGTCTGGTCGCTCATCAGTTCGGCGATGCGGCCCTTGCCGACGCGGTCCAGCACCAGCAGCGGCTGGCCGGCGCTGCCCGCCATCACCGTTTGTCCGGCGATCTTGTTGGCGCCGATCAGGCGGAACCAGCGGCCCCAGGTGGGCGCGGCGTTGTCATGGTTGCGGCCCGGCAGTTCGCGCGTCACCGGATGCGCCAGTCCGTCGGCGGTGACCACCGGCTTGAACGGGCCGGTGACGATCTGGCCGGTCGGCTGAACCGGAAGAACTTGTGACAGTGGCGTGCGATAGATGCTTTCGGGCCCGGCAAATTCAGGGCCGGACGAAATCAGCAGCGCCCCGCCATCCTGAACATACGAAGCCAGGTTCTGGAAATAGGCCAGCGGCAGCACCCCGCGCTCGCGGTAACGGTCGAACACCACAAGGTCGAACGAGCCCAGCTTTTCCTGGAACAGCTCGCGCGAGGGGAAGGCGATCAGCGAAAGCTCGTTGATCGGCGTGGAATCCTGCTTGTCCGGCGGGCGCAGGATGGTGAAGTGGATCAGGTCCACCGACGGATCGGCTTTGAGCAGATTGCGCCACACCCGCTCGCCGGCATGGGGCTCGCCCGACACCAGCAGTACGCGCAGCCGGTCGCGGATCCCCGACACGGTCACCACCGCGCGGTTGTTCTGCATCGTCAGTTCGGCCGGACCCTGTCCCGCCGACAGTTCGACCAGGTTTTCGCCTTCATGCGCCACCGGCACCTTGATGTCGGTGTCCTTGCCCACCGGCACCAGGCGCGAGCCGAACGGCTTGCCGTCGATATGAATGTCCAGCACCGCGCTGGTCTCGCCGCTGCCGCCCAGGTCGTCGACGCGCAGCCGCACGGTGGCGGTCTTACCGACGATGGCGAAGCGCGCCGCATTGGCCACGGTCAGCTTGCGGTCACGCTCGCCGCGCCTGCCAGCCACCAGCACCTGCAGCGGGGCTTTCAGGCTGACGCTTTCCGGCGCCGGCGCATCTGCTACCTGGCCGTCTGTGATCAGGATGGCGCCGGCCACACGTCCCTGCGGCACGTCCGCCAGCGCCGCGTTCAGGGCGGCAAAGGCCTGGGTGCCGTTATTCTCGCCGGTTGCGGTGGTGGTGACGGATGTTTCGCGCACCACCAGGCCGGGCTGCTGCGCCAGCATGCGTTTGATTTGCGTCCTTGCGGCTTCCGCCTGCTGGGCGCGCTTGCCCAGGCTCATGCTCTGCGAACGGTCGGTGACGATCACCGCCACATCGGGCAACGGCGCGCGCTTTTCCTTGACCAGCAGCGGGCCGGCCAGGGCGAAAATCAGCACGCCAAAGGCAAGTCCCCGCGCCCAGGCGCCGCGCGCGCGCATATAGAAGGCGTAGGCGGTCAGCAGCAGCGCCACCACCGCAAGCGCGGTCAGCAGCGAAACCGGAATGACGGGCGCGAAAGCCAGCCTTGTCATCGCTCATTCCTCATCGTTCATTTCCCAGGCGCTGCAACAGCGCCGGTGCATGAACGACGTCGGTCTTGTAGTTGCCGGTCAGGGCATACATCACCAGGTTGATGCCGAAGCGGAAGGCCATTTCGCGCTGGATCTCGCCGCCCGGTGACGGCGTGGTCTGGAAGTGGCCATTGGCGTCCACCGCCCAGGCGCTGGCCAGATCGTTGCCGCTGATGATCACCGGCGACACGCCATCGCCGCCGCGCGCCGGCGGTGCGCCATTCTTGGGTGCGGGCGGCAGCGCTTCCACCCATGTCCGCCCGCCGGTCCAGCGGCCGGGAAAATCGTGCAGGATGTAAAAGGCTTTGCTCAGAACATGATCGGCGGGCACCTGCTCCAGCGGCGGCAAATCCAGGCCGCCGGTCAGCCGGCGCAAGGTCAGTTCGCCGGGCGAGGCGGCGCCGCGCACCGCGCCCAATGTCAGATCGCGGGTATCAAACAGGATGGTGCCGCCGTTCCTCATATATTCGCCGACGCGCGACAGTGCCTTGGGCGAGAGCGATTTCTCGCGCGGGTCCATCGGCCAGTAGAGCAGGGGATAGAGCGAAAGATCGTCGCGCTCCGGGTCCAGGCCCATCGGCTCCATCGGCTCGTAGGAGGTGCGCGCCTTCAAGGCCATGCCCAGGCCAGTCAGGCCTTGCAGGCTGGTGGTATCCACGTCCGACAGGCCGGTCTTGATATAGGCCAGCCGCGTGTCCAGCGCCGCCTTCATGTTCATCGCGTCATCGGCGCGGGCATGGGGCACGGAAAGGAAGACCGCCAGCGCGGCGCCCACGAATTTCAGCTTGCGTGGGGTGAAGCCGCGCAGCCACAGCGAGACGATGCAATCCAGCAGCAGAAGCAGCAGCGCGGCGGCCAGCAGATAGGGTTCCAGCGCGCGCGCGTGGGTGTTGCCATAGGCCTGCAGGCTGCCATCGGCGAGCGGCGACAGATGATCGCCCGCATGCATCACATTCAGGGCGCTTTCCACTTCATGGGCGCCATACAGGCCGGGCGGATGCTGGGATGTGACGCGGACACGCGAAAAATCATGCGCCGGGAGCGGGGTGACTTCGGCGGTGGGCGGGATGGTGTGGCCGAAGCCGTCCAGCAGGGACACGGGCGGCAAGGTGGTCAGGCCCGCCAGTTCACGCGCCGGGGTGCCCGCCGACAACGCCAGCAGCCGCTTGAGCATCTCGACATACAGGCCCGACAGCGGCAGCGACGACCAGCCGGGGCTGGCGGCGGTGTGAAACAGCACGATCCAGCCCGAACCCATCGCCTGCGCGGTGATCAGCGGCGTGCCGTCGGTCAGCTGCGCCCAGGTGCGGCCTGAAAGCTCGGCGGATGGTTCGGCCAGGATCTGGCGCGAGATCGTCACTTCGGAAGCGATTTCCAATCCGTTGAACGGGCTCTGCGGGCCGAACGCCGCCAGGTGCTGTGGCGCGCTCCAGGCCATGGCGCTGCCCAGATAGCGCCCGCCGGCACGCAAGCGCACCGGTACCAGATCGTCGCTGCCCCCCGTCATGCGCTCGCCCGCGAAACGGATCAGCACGCCGCCCTTGCTCACAAAATCCTTCACCTTGGGAATGTCGGCGGCGGAAATCTTCGCCACGTCCGCCAGCAGCAGCACCGACACATGCTTGTCGATCAGCTGCGCGATGCCGCCCTTGGCGATCTCGGCATAGGGCGACAGCGCGCGTTCCAGGTAATAGACGTCGGACAGCAGCGGCTGGCCTTCGCCATTGGCGCTTTCCGACACGATGCCGGCGCTGCGCTGGGCGGCGCCGCGGTCCAGCAGCTGTACCGATCCGGCGCTGTCTTCGCCGGTAATGGCAAGCCGGGTGGTGGCGTTGCGTACTTCCATGGGCAGGGCGATGTGGCCCTTTGCGGTGGTGTCGCCGCGCTTGAAGTGCAGCTTGGTGGCGGCCAGGGTTTCGCCGCGCGCCCCGATGGCGCCGATTTCGGTCTCCAGCACCTCGCCGGCACGGGCACGCATCGCGGTGACGGCAAAGCCGGAAGCATCGCGCGTCACTGGCAGCAATCCCAACGGCAGGCGCGATGGCCCGAACACCGTGGCGCCGCCAAAGCGCTTGAAGGCGTCACGCAGGACGGCGCTTTTGCCGTCCTCGATGCCGTCGGTCAGCCAATACAGCGCGGGCGCGGCGGGAAAGCTGAAGCGCCCCAGCGCAGCCGCCGCGGCGGCGCGATTGCCCGGCCAAGGCATGGGCTTCAGTTCCTTGGCGAGGCGCGCTGCTTCGCCTTGGTTCAAAAGACCGGTGGGAATGGGGCCGGCGGTGGGAATGATGGCGACGGCGCGTCCATTGGCGCTGTGCAGCAGGTCGGTGATCAGTTCCTGGCGCGCGTCCCAGCCCTTGGCGGCCGTCCAGCCATTGTCCACCACCAGCACCAGCGGGCCGGCAGCGGCCAGCTTGGGACTGCGGCCCAGCAGCGGATCGGCCAATGCGACGATCAGCAGCGCCGCCGCTAGCAGCCTTAGCAGCAGCAGCCACCAGGGCGTGGCGGCCGGCGCCTGTTCTTCATCTTCCAGTCCGCGCAGCAGGCGCAGCGGCGGAAACAGGGTGCGGCGGGGCAAGGGCGGGGTGACTCGCAACAGCCACCACAGCACCGGCAGGGCAAGCAGCGCCGCCAGGATAAGCGGTGTTCCAAAACTGATGGGAAAACCCAGCACCTGCTACACGCCGCCGATGGCGGCAAGCAGGGCGATCAGCGAGCCTTGCGGCGCATGATCGGTGCGATGGACCGTGCAGGTCCAGCCCAGCCGCGTCGCGGCGCTGGCGACTTCCTCGCCATGGGCGGTGAAGCGGGCGCGGTAAGCGGTGCGGACGCGTTCGGCGCGGCCGAATATCTCATCGGCCCCGCCGCGCGGGGATTCAAAACGGGTGCGGCCCGAATAGGGAAAATCTTCTTCCGCCGGATCGATGATGCGCACCAGGTGGCCGCTGACGCCCTGTTGCGACAGACGCTTCATGGTATCGAACACGCCTTCGTCCAGGAAATCGCTGAACCAGACAAGCTGGTTGCCGCGCGCAAAGGGCGATTGCGGCGGCAATGCTTCGCTGCCGCTGGCGAACATGGCACGGCCCATGCGGGTCAGCGCCAGGCGGGAGGAAGCAGGCGCGCCTTCCATGCCGGTAAACCCCACGCGCTCGCCGCCGCGCACCAGCAGCGAAGCCAGCGCCAGCAAAAGAAGATCGGCGCGGGCGCGCTTGGAGACCGCACCGGACTTGAAACTCATATTCTCGGAGGCGTCGCGCCAGAACCATACCGTCTGGGCGGCTTCCCATTCGCGCTCGCGCACGAAGATGTGCTGGGACTTGGCGGACTGGCGCCAGTCGATCGCAGCGGAAGAGTCGTGGGAAGCATAGCGGCGGAACTGCCAGAAGCTTTCGCCCATGCCGGCGCGGCGCCGGCCATGCACGCCCAGGCTGACCGACGCGGCCAGGTGATCGGCTTCCACCATCAGCGGCGGCAGCCCGGCGGACAGGCCATCGGCTTCGTGCTGAAGCGTGGAGAATTGGCTCAAAAGTCACCTTGGAAAAGACTTGGCACTTTAAAAAAGGCTGGCGCAGAGCCGTTCGATGACAGTGGCGGTGGTCGCGCCTTCAGCGCGGGCCGAGAAATTGAGCGCCATGCGGTGACGCAGCACCGGACCCGCCAGCGCCACGACATCGTCGGTGGAGGGCGCAAGCCGTCCATCCAGCAGTGCGCGGGCGCGCACCGCCAGCATCAGCGCCTGGCTGGCGCGGGGGCCGGGGCCCCAGGCGATCTGGCCCTGAACGCCCGAAGCATGATCGGAGTCGGGACGCGCGGCGCGCACCAGGGACAGAATGGCTTCCATGACCTGCTCGCCCACCGGGATGCGGCGCACCAGCGCCTGCGCCTCGATCAGATCGTCGGGACCGCAGACCTTCACTGCGGATTTCTCCTCGCCCATGGTGGTGGCCAGCAACATGCGGCGCTCGGCATCCAGGTCCGGATAGCCGACATCGATCTGCAGCAGGAAACGGTCGAGCTGGGCTTCGGGCAGGGGATAGGTGCCTTCCTGCTCCAGCGGGTTCTGGGTGGCCAGCACATGGAACAGCTTGGGCAAATCGTGGCGGGCGCCCGCCACCGTCACATGCTTTTCCTGCATCGCCTGCAGCAGCGCCGACTGGGTGCGCGGGGATGCGCGGTTGATTTCATCGGCCATCAACAGCTGGGTGAAAACCGGCCCCTTGATGAAGCGGAATGCGCGTTCGCCGCCGGCGGATTCTTCCATCACTTCGGAACCGGTGATGTCGGACGGCATCAGGTCGGGGGTGAACTGCACCCGGCCTGCCTCCAGTCCCATCACGATGCCGAGGGTTTCCACCAGCTTGGTCTTGGCCAGGCCCGGCACGCCGATCAGCAAGCCATGGCCGCCGGCCAGCAAGGTCACCAGGGTCTGCTCGACCACTTCGTCCTGGCCGAAGATCACGGCATTCAGGCCGGCGCGTACCTTGCCGAATGTCTCGGCGGCGGCCTTCAGCCGCCGGGGTGCCTCGCGCTCGTCCAGTATGTCGACCTTGTTCATGCGGGGCCTGATGTTATGCGGGGATGCGCGCCTGACGATTGACCATTATGTTGCACCGTGGGGCGCGAGCGGCGCAACCCCCGAATGTCCTTAATATCCCAGTGAAATCCGCGATTATGGCGTCATGACGGCAGCGACAAATCTGGAACCTCGATGAGCCTGGTGGCAGGCCTGCGCACGCGCCTGCTGCAACAGGCGCCGGACCTCACCGGGCATGACGATTACGACATGCTTCCGCGCACCGCCCAGTTCGGCGCGGCCAGGGCCGCGGTATTGTTGCCGGTGGTGGCGCGCCCCGAGCCGGCGGTGCTGTTCACCCGCCGCACCGACACATTGGCGCGTCATGGCGGCCAGGTCAGTTTCCCCGGCGGGCGCTGCGAGCCTGGCGATGTCTCCCCGGTCGAGACGGCGCTGCGCGAGACATTTGAAGAGACCGGCATCGCGCCGTCCTTTGTCACCATGGCCGGTTACCTGGACCGCTATCTCACCGGCACCGGCTTTGACATCCAGCCGGTGGTGGGGGTGCTGGCCAACGGCTTTGCTCTGGCGCCGGAGCCGCGCGAGGTCGCGGAGATATTCGAAGTGCCGCTGGCCTTCCTGTGCGATCCGGCCAACCGGCGGCGGGAAAGCCGCGAATTCGGTGGCGTGACGCGCAGCTTCTATGCCTTTACGTACAAGGGGCATGAGATATGGGGCGCCACGGCCGCGATCATCGTCAACTTTGCCCAGCGTTTGGATGGTATATAGGCGGTCATGAGGATCGATCCTGCACAGCATGGCTGGATGACCGCGCCCGAAACCCTGGCCGTGATGGCGGCGCTGGGCGAGGCGCGCTTTGTCGGCGGCGCGGTACGCAATGCGCTGCTGGGTGTCAGCGTGATGGACATCGACATCGCGGTGCCCATGCCGCCAAGCGAAAGCCTGGCGCGGCTGAAGGCGCGCGGGATCAAGGTGGTGGAGACAGGCCTGGATCACGGCACTGTTACCGCCATTGCCGGCACCCATGCGTTTGAAATCACATCCCTGCGGCGGGACGTGGAAACCGATGGCCGCCATGCCACCATCGCCTTTACCGACGATTGGGCCGAGGATGCGGCGCGGCGCGACTTCACCATCAACGCGATGTATGCGTCGGCCAATGGCGAGATCTTCGATTACGCCACCGGGGTCGAAGATCTGATCGCCGGCAAGGTGCGCTTCATGGGCGACGCCAAAACCCGCATCGCCGAAGATTATCTGCGCGTGCTGCGGCTGTTCCGGTTTCACGCCTGGTACGGCAAGGGCGAGATCGACGCCGAAGGCCTGCGCGCCGCCGCCGAAGCAAAAGACAAGCTGAAAACCCTGTCGGCGGAGCGGGTGCAAAAGGAATTGCTGCGCTTGCTGGAGGCGGGAAACCCCGCGCCGGTGCTGCGGGTGATGGCGGCGACGGGCATATTGCCGGAACTGTTGCCAGGCGCCTTGTCCTTGCCGCGGCTGGAACGGCTGACGGAAATCGATGCGGACAATCTGTCTGCGCGCGACGCCATCCTGCGGCTGGCGGCGCTGCTGCCTGACGGTGATAACGATGCCGCCCATGCCATCGCCGATGCGCTGAAGCTGTCCAACGCCGACCGTACAAGGCTGGAACAGGCGCTGAGCGGCGAGAAGATTCCGGCCCAGCTGGCGGCGCGGGATGCGCGGCGGCTGCTTTACCGGATCGGCGTGGCGCGCTTCCGCGACAAGGTGCTGTTGCAATGGGCCGGTGCGCCAAAAGGCGCCGGGGCGCTGCAATTCCGCATGCTGCTGGAAATGGCGGACAACTGGCAACGGCCGCGTTTTCCGCTGACGGGTCGTGATGTGATGCAGGCCGGTGTGCCCGAGGGCCCCGATGTCGGCCGCGTGCTGGCAAAGGTGGAAGACTGGTGGGTGGGCGGGGATTTCGCCGCCGATGAAGGCGCCTGCCGCGACCAGCTGAAAGCCGCGATCGAAAAGGATCAGGCGTGAAACTGCAATTGCTGGATTCGCTGTCACTGCCGGGTGATCCCGCCAAGGCCAATGAAGATGCTTTCGGTCACGACACGGTCGCGGCGGTGGTGATCGATGGCGCCACCTCGCTGGGCGACAGTTTGATGCCCGGTCCCAGCGATGCGGCCTGGATCGCCCAGTTCGGCGCACGCCGCTTGATGGCACATCTGCGGGACGGTGATGGCGGGCGCAAGGCGTTGCGCGCAACCCTGGCCGATACCCAGAAAAGCTTTGAAGCCTTGCGCCGCCACGAACCCGAAGAGATGTGGCAGACGCCGTGCGGCTCCATGATGCTGGCGGTGCCGGACGAGGCCGGCGTGGAATTCCTGTGGTTCGGCGATTGCGCCGGCCTGCTGAAACAGGACGACGCGGCGGTGACGGTGGTCGGCGAGACATTCGACAAGCGCGCCGCCGAAGCCCAGCGCGCCCAGAAAGTGGGCAAGGAGAAAAACCTTTCGCCCGCGGCCGGCATCAACCGCCCGGAATTTCTTACGGTGCTGCGCGCTGCGCGGAACCGCATCAACAGCGGCGAAAACTGGCTGTTCAGTCCGGATGTGAAGGCGGCGACGCATGCCTCGCGGCGCATCGTGAAGGCGGGGCCGGGCAGCACGATTTTGCTGGCCAGCGATGGCCTGCTGGCGCTGGCATCAGATTATGGCGCTTACAATGCGGACAGCCTGATGGCGGCGGCGATGGACAAGGGCTTGGCGGCGCTGGGCGAGGAACTGCGCGCCATCGAAGCCGGCGATGCGATGGGCGACAAGTTTCCGCGCTTTAAGAAGTCGGACGATGCGACGGGGCTGCTGCTGCGCGTGTCCTAGCCGATGAATTTCGCGACTTCCCCCCAGCCGTGATAGATCATGTTCAACGCCACATAGACCACGATCGCCAGGCCGATATAGGCGATCCAGCGATAGCGCTCGAGCAGCTTGGCGATGAAGTTCGCGGCCGCTCCCATAAGCCCCACCGACATCAACAATCCGATCACCAGCACGTCCAGGTGGTCGCGGGCCGCGCCCGCCACCGCCAGCACATTGTCCAGCGACATGGACAGATCGGCGACCAGAATCTGGATAATGGCGCGCCTGACCGAGGCGTTGGCGTCAATCTTTGGCCCGGCATGCTCCTTGGCGGCGCCGGAAATGTCCCGCCACATCCGCCAACACACCCACAAGAGCAGGATGCCGCCGGCCAGGGTCAGGCCGATAATCGCCAGCAGTTGCACCGCGACCGCCGCCATGGCGATGCGCAGGATCACCGCCGCGGCCAGGCCCCAGAAGATCACTTTCTTGCGCATGGACTGCGGCACCCGCGCAGCCGCCAGGCCGATGACCACGGCATTGTCGCCGGCCAGCACCGCGTCGATCATCAGGACTTGCAGCAGGGCGACGAAGCCGCCGGGATCCAACAAGGTCAGGTGCATTTCATTCCCTCAAGCTGCGGAAACTGTCTGGTCTGGCGAAGCGCTTCCCCCAGCACCATTGCGGCGGCCTGCGCGACATTCAAGGACCGCAGCCCCGGCAGCAGGGGAATCACCAGCCGGGCGTGGGCGCTCGCATGGACCGCATCGGGCACCCCGGCGCTCTCCCGGCCGACCAGCAGGGTGTCGGCCGGGGAAAAGGCGAATTCGGTATAAGGCATGGCCCCCTTGGTGGTCAGTAGCACCAGCCGGCCCCCCGCTTGCGAAGCGAATCCGTCATGGAACTGTGTCCAGGACTGATGGCGGCGGATATCGGCGCTTTTGAGGTAATCCATCCCGGCCCGGCGAAAATTGCGGTCCGACAGCAGAAATCCACAGGGCTCGATGATATCGATGCCCACCCCCAGGCAGGCCCCCAGCCGCATCAGGCTGCCCGCATTTTGCGGGATATCGGGCTCATATAGCGCCAGACGCACCCCAAACCTCCTGTTTTGACCCTTTTGTCACCCTGGCCCCGAATAAGTCGCGGACGGGAAAGGCATTTTCTGCGTCATCGTGCCGCAAGACCCTCGAAAATCGACTCTCTATTTTACCGGCCGAACGAACAAGCCGGTGGGGGCTAACAAGGGGACTTGCCGCGTCACCGCGTCAGTACCTGATCCACGCTTGTTTGTGGCAAGAGTTCGGCGTTTCTTCTCCAAGTATTCCGTTCAAGCATTCAAGGGTGGACCCAGTGGCAGCTACGACGAGTGACGCGGGCACGCGACGCGATTTCATCTATGTGGCGTCGGCCTCGATGGGCGCGGTGGGCGTCGCCGCTTTGGCCTGGCCCTTCATCGACCAGATGAACCCCACGACCGCGGCGCTGGCGCTGGCCTCCACCGAAGTGGATCTCGCCGCTGTCCAGCCCGGCCAGCAGATTATCGTCAAGTGGCGCGGCCATCCCCTGTTCGTGCGCCGCCGCACGCCGGCCGAGGTCGCCGCCGCCAAGGCGGTGGATGTCGCCTCGCTGCCCGACAACAATGCGCGCAACGCCAATGTCGCCGACGGCGCGCCGGCCACCGATGCCAACCGCGCCATCAAGCCGGAATGGCTGGTGCTGATCGGCGTCTGCACCCATCTGGGCTGCACCCCTACGGTTTCCACCCCGGCGATCCCGGAAGGTGAGTATGGCGGCTGGCTCTGCCACTGCCATGGTTCGGCGTACGACACGGCGGGACGCATCCGCAAAGGACCGGCGCCGGAGAACCTGGCCGTGCCGCCCTACGCGTTCCTGTCTGACACCCGTATCAAGGTCGGTTGAGGAGAACACATATGTCTGGCCCTTCGACCTACAATCCCAAGTCCGGTTTCGAGCGTTGGCTCGATGCCCGCCTGCCGTTGCCGCGCCTCATGCACGACACGATGCAGACCTTCCCCACGCCGCGTAACCTGAACATTTGGTACACCTTCGGCGGCATCCTCACTTTCTGCCTGGGCGTGCAGATCATCACCGGCGTGGTGCTGGCGATGCATTATGTCGCCAATGCGGGCCTGGCCTTCGACAGCGTCGAAGCCATCATGCGCGATGTGAATTACGGCTGGCTGATCCGCTACATGCACGCCAATGGCGCGTCCATGTTCTTCCTGGCGGTCTAT
>JBBQBL010000003.1:0-36839 GCA_038317805.1 Micropepsales bacterium | reverse complement strand
GGGGATTCAACCAAAAGTCGCCCAAGTTCCATCTCCTTGGCCTGGCGAGCCCCCGCTTGGCCCGACCGGACCAGGGCGGACCCCTGGACGCTGGCCGAGACCGCCTCGGGGGTGCCCGGCAGGGGGCGGGGCTTGAAGTCGCCCCGGAACCGGCCGCCGCCCTGGAAGCCCGGCGCCTGGCGCTGGGGGGTGCGGGCGGGGCCAGGGGCGCGCCGCTTGAAGGTGTTGAACACCAACTCGTCAAAGCCGCGGCGGTAATAGTCGGCGATCTTGCCGTCGGTGATGTGGCCCACGATCTCGCGCAGGGCATGTTCCAGCCCGGCGCGGCGCTCGGGGGTGGAGAAATCCTTGCCGTCGGTTTCGGCGCGCCACAAAAGCTGCGACAGCGGCAGCGCGGCTTCCAGGAGGACCGTCATGGCGCCGGCGCCATTGGCGGCGATGTAGCTGTCAGGGTCTTCGCCGGTGGGCAGGAAGGCAAAGCGCAGCGAGTGGCCGGCCTTCAGATGCGGCAGGGCCAGATGCGCCGCCCGGTGCGCCGCCTTCAATCCCGCTGCGTCGCCATCGAACGCCAGGATGGGTTCGGGCGCGGTGCGCCAGAGCAGATGCAACTGGTCTTCGGTCAGCGCCGTGCCAAGCGGCGCCACGCTGTGCGCAAAGCCGGCGCGCACCAGCGCGATCACATCCATGTAACCTTCGGCCACGATGATAGTGCCGGCCTTGATCGCGGCGGCGCGTGCGGTGGCGAAGTTGTAAAGCTGCGAACCCTTGGAAAACAGCGATGTTTCGCCGCTATTGATATATTTGGGCTTGGCATCGGCTTCCAAGGCGCGCGCCCCGAACGCCACCACGCGGCCGCGGCCATCGGTGATGGGAAACATCACGCGGTTGTAAAAGAAATCGCGCATGGGCCGGCCGTCATCGGCGGGACGCGCAAGCCCCGCGGCGATGATGTCATCAAGAGTGATATTGTGTTCCGTCAGATGCTTGATCAGCGCGCCATTGCCGCCGGGGGAATAGCCCAGGCGGAATTGTTTCGCCGCCGCGCCGTCGAGCCCGCGGCCCTTCAGATACTCGCGCGCCTCGCGGCCGCCCACCTCGAACAGCTGTGCTTCGTAAAACTTCGCCGCCAGTTCCACGACATCATAGAGCGATTTCTTCTGCTGCTCGCGTGCTTCATCCTCGGGCGACCATTTGGGCAGTTCGACACCGGCCTCGCCCGCCAGCTTTTCCACGCTTTCGGGAAAGCTCAGGCCTTCGACTTCGATCAGCCATTTGAAACAGTCGCCGCCCTTGCCGCAGCCAAAGCATTTGTAGGACTGGCGCTCGTTGTTGACCTTGAAGCTGGGCGATTTCTCGTTGTGGAACGGACAGCAGCCCCACATTTCCCGGCCCTTGCGCACCAGCTTGACGCGGCGGCCCACCAGCGCGACCAAATCGGTCCGCTGCCGGATTTCGGCCAGCAATCCTTCGCCATAGCGCATGGGGCCACTTTACGGGAAATCCCGCCTTTTGCGGAGGAAATAGCCCCTCCTGCGCTACGGAACCGCCCCCTGCCCTGTGCATGATTTTTTAGAAAATCCCCCTTAGGCTGGGATTCGAAGCCGGAGACCCGCATGTCCCTGTACGAGCAGTCCAGTTCGATCCGCGCCGCCCTTCTGTCAGAGGCCCGGGAGCGCCTGGGGGTAGCCCGCAGCCAGATCGCCGTAATCGAGACCGTGCGCCAGACTGCCCGCGACATCTGCGGCAGCGACGGCATCACCTTCGTCCTGCGCGAGGGCGATCTTTGCCATTACGTCGAGGAAGACGCCATCGGCCCCCTGTGGAAAGGCCAGCGGTTTCCGCTCAGTTCCTGCATCTCCGGCTGGGCGATGATGAACGCCCAGACTGCGGTGATCGAGGATGAGTTCGAGGATCCGCGCATTCCCTATGACGCCTATCTGCCGACCTTCGTCAAAAGCCTGATCATGACGCCGCTGGGCGAGAAGAACGTCGCCGCCATGGGCGCCTACTGGCGCGAAAAGCGCAGCTTCACCAATCTGGAAATCAGCACGGTGAAGACCTACGGCGCGCTGGTCGGCAAGGCCCTCTCGGACCTCTTGGAACCGCAGCACCATTAAAAAGGGCGCTATTTGCCGCTGAGCGCGTCTTTGGTCGCCGCGCTGGCCTTGCTGAAATCCATCTGGCCGGCATAGCGCTCTTTCAGCACTGCCATCACCTTGCCCATGTCCTTGATCGAGGCGGCGCCGGATTCGGCGATCACCTTTGTGATGGCGTCCTTCATCGCCGCTTCGTCCATCTGTGCCGGCATGAAGGTGCGGATCACCGCGATTTCCTCGCGCTCGCCCGCCGCCATCTCCGGGCGGTTGCCGGCATCGAAGGCTGTGGCGGATTCCTCGCGCTGCTTGATCATCTTGGCCAGCAAAGTGAGGATGTCGTCGTCGCTCACCAAATCCTTGTTGGTTTCGCTGCGCGCGGCGATGTCCCGGTCCTTCAGCGCCGCCAGGATCAGGCGCACGGTGGCCAGGCGCTTGGCGTCCTTGGCCTTCATCGCTTCCTTCATGGCATCGGTGAGCTGGGCGCGCAGGGACATGGAATCTCTCATCTCAAAAGCGCCGTGACGCTATCTGGAATCAGTGGATAATTCCAACCCGTTGAAAATGCTGGATTCGTTGCGGTTGACGGGCGGGACGCGCGTCCCTATTTTCGCGCAAATCCGAGGACCCTCCATGACCAACGCTTCGAAACCCGACGCCGCCACCGCGGCGCCTGCATTTTCGCGCGGCGGCCTGATGTTGGCGGACGGAACCTTCTTCGAAGGCACGGGCTTTGGCGCACCGGGCTCGGCGATCGGCGAAGTCTGCTTCAACACCGCCATGACCGGTTACCAGGAGATCCTGTCCGATCCCTCTTACGCCGGCCAGATCGTGGCCTTCACCTTTCCCCATATCGGCATTGTCGGCACCAACGACGAAGACATCGAGACCATCACCCCCGTGGTGCGCGGTCTTATCGTGCGGGCGGATGCGGAACATCCCTCCAACTACCGCAACCTGCTGGCGCTGGATGGCTGGCTGAAGAAGCACAACATCCCGGCCGTGGCGGGCATCGATACCCGCGCGCTGACGTCACTGATCCGCGAAAAGGGCATGCCCCATGGCGTGGTGGTCAATCTGGGCGGCGGCGAGCTGGACCGCGATGCGCTGATCAAGCAAGCCAAGTCGTTCGCGGGCCTCGAAGGCCTGGACCTCGCCAAGGAGGTCACCTCGCGCCAGATGTACAAGTGGGACGAGATGCCCTGGGCCTGGAACGAAGGCTATAGCAAGGAAGGCAAGCCCAGCTTCCGCGTCACCGTGATCGACTATGGCGTGAAGCGGAACATCCTGCGGCTGCTCGCCGGCATGGGCGCGGACATCACCGTGGTGCCGGCATCGGCCACCACCGAAGAGGTGATGCGTCACCAGCCACATGGCGTGCTGCTGTCCAACGGCCCCGGCGATCCGGCGGCGACGGGCCAATACGCCATTCCCACCATCAAGGGTGTGATCGATACCGGCGTGCCGGTGTTCGGAATCTGTCTGGGCCACCAGATGCTGGGCCTGGCGCTGGGCGCCAAGACCCGCAAGATGGCGCAGGGCCATCACGGCGCCAATCATCCCGTGAAAGATTTGACCACTGGCAAGGTGGAGATCGTGTCGATGAACCACGGATTCACCGTGGACCGCGACAGCCTGCCCAAGGGTGTTTCAGAGACGCATGTCTCGCTGTTCGACGACACCAATTGCGGCATCGCGGTCGATGGCAAGGATGTGTTCAGCGTGCAGTACCATCCCGAGGCGTCGCCCGGGCCGATGGACTCGCACTACCTGTTTGAGCGTTTCGCCGAAGCCGCGAAGAAGCGCGCCTAGGAGCGTCGGCGAGAGCCGGAGCGACCTTTAAAAAAACTAGCGCGCGAACTCGACCACGTCGAGCAAGGATTCCTGGATTGCGGGAATTTCCAGGCGCATGTGGTTGTCGCCGATGCCGGACAGCAATCCGATCTGGTCGTCAGGGGTCACCTGCGCGCCCAGCGCCGGCGAGGCGCCGGAATAAT
The DNA here is from genome assembly GCA_038317805.1 of Micropepsales bacterium. Taxonomy (GTDB): domain Bacteria; phylum Pseudomonadota; class Alphaproteobacteria; order Micropepsales; family Micropepsaceae; genus Rhizomicrobium. The sequence goes on along the minus strand of JBBQBL010000003.1, from coordinate 32,749 downwards.
TGTGATAGGGCTCGCCGCGGGCGCTGGATGCGCCCAGGTACACCCAGGCGCCGCGTTCGGGGAACAGGAAGCCGACAAAACGCTGGCTACCATTCATCTTCTGCAGCAACAGCCCGCCATTCACGGGACGGATATTGCAGCTGAACCACTGGTCATAGACCATGTAGGAACTCATGCGCCCCAGCTTCATCTGGCGGCAGCGCCAGTCACCGACCAGCACGGAGGCGGGAACGGCGCGGCCCTGGGGCTGCAGCACGCGGGGAATAGCGCGCCAGTCGCCGCGGCCGTCGCCATGCTGGGCGTCGGCAATGGCTTCTTCGCGGATCTGCGGCAATTGCTGAAGGCGCGCCGCATCCGCGGGATGCGCCACCTCCTGCCAGCCTGCGAAAACGGGAGTTGCCGCCAGCGTAAACGCCAGCGCAGAGAAAATCTTAAGTGTCCGCACGCCCATCGGGATGCTCCTGGCCATTCTCGGGCGGAGTCCATCCGTTCAGATCCGCGGTCGGCGGCATGCCGATCACGTTGAAGCCGGAGTCGACGAAATGAATTTCGCCGGTGACGCCACCTGCCAGGTCACTAAGCAAATACAGTGCCGCGCCGCCGACATGGTTAAGTTCCACGGTGCGCTTTAGCGGGGCATGCGCCTTGTTCCATTTGAACACGGTGCGGGCATCGCCCACCGCCGCGCCGGCCAGGGTGCGCATCGGGCCGGCCGAGATGGCGTTGACCCGGATATTGTCGCGGCCCAGATCAGCGGCCAGATACCGAACGCTGGCTTCCAGCGCCGCCTTTGCAATTCCCATGACGTTATAGTTGGGCATCACCCGCTGGGCGCCCAGATAGGTCAGCGTCACCAGCGAGCCGCCTCTGGGCATCAGCTTTGCCGCCCGCTGGGCCACGGCGGTGAAGGAATAGCAGGAAATATCGAGGCTTCTTGTGAAGTTGGCGCGCGAGGTATCGACATAACGCCCCTTGAGTTCGTCGCGGTCCGAGAAAGCCAGGCTATGCACCAGGAAGTCGATGCTGCCCCATTCCTTGTGAAGATTAGCGAACACCGCGTCGAGTTGTTCGTCGCTTTCGACATCAGCCGGCAGCACGATGGTTGACCCGATCGAGGCGGCCAGCGGACCCAGCCGCTTCTTCTGGGCGTCGCCCTGATAGGTAAACGCTATCTCGGCGCCCTGGGACGCCAGCATCTGGGCGATGCCCCAGGCGATGGAATGGTCGTTGGCGACCCCCATGATCAGGCCACGCTTGCCGGCCATGAGTCCCGTTTTTGCGTCAGCCAAGATGTCCTCGCGCGGCGTATTCTGTTTCATTTCGGGACATCATTTCTCGTAGCGCTGGAACACCAGGCTGGCATTGGTGCCGCCAAAGCCGAAGCTGTTGGACAGGGCGGTATTGATGGTGGCGTTGTCGATGCGCTTGCGCACGATGTTGGCGCCTTCGACAGCGGGATCCAGTTCCACGATATTGGCGCTTTCGCAGATGAAGTTGTTCTTCATCATCAGCAGTGTGTAGATCGCCTCATGCACGCCGGCCGCGCCCTGGCTGTGGCCGGTGAGCGACTTGGTGGCGCTGATCGGCGGCGTCTTGGCGCCGAACACGGTCTTGATGGCGTTGATCTCGGGAATGTCGCCCACCGGCGTCGAGGTCGCGTGCGGGTTGATGTAGTCCACCGGGCCCTTGATGTTCTGCAGCGCCATCTGCATGCAGCGCACCGCGCCTTCGCCCGAGGGCGCCACCATGTCGGCACCGTCGGCGGTGGCGCCATAGCCCACCAGTTCGGCGTGGATGCGCGCGCCGCGCGCCTTGGCATGTTCCAGTTCTTCCAGCACCAAAATGCCGCAGCCGCCAGAGATGACGAAGCCATCACGGGCGATGTCGTAGGCGCGCGAGGCGCTTTCGGGCGAGGCATTGTACTTGGACGACATGGCGCCCATGGCGTCGAACAGTTCGGACAGGGTCCAGTCCAGTTCTTCACCGCCACCGGCGAACATCATGTCCTGCTTGCCCCACTGGATCAGTTCGAACGCATTGCCGATGCAGTTGGCCGAGGTCGAACAGGCCGAGGAGATGGAATAGTTGTAGCCCTTGGTCTTGAACCAGGTGGAAAGATTGGCGCTGACGGTCGAGGACATCGCCTTGGGCACCGCAAAAGGCCCGACCCGCTTGGGGGAATTGTTCTGGCGGGTAATGTCGGCGGCCTGCACGATGGCTTTGGTGCTGGGGCCGCCCGAACCCACGATCAATCCGGTGCGCGGATTGGAAATATCTTTTTCTTCGAGGCCCGCATCGGCGATGGCCTGGTTCATCGCCACCCAGCAATAGCCCGCGCCATCGCCCTGGAAACGGCGGGCCCGGCGATCCACCACTTCGTCCAGGTTGATCTTCAGCGAGCCATGCACCTGGGAGCGAAAGCCCAGGCGGATGTAATCTTCTGCCGCGACGATGCCGGAACGCGCATTGCGCAGGCTGTCGGTGACTTCATCGGCATTGTTGCCGATGGAAGAAACAATACCGAGGCCGGTAACGACCACTCTTCTCATGTGATCCTCGAAAAAGTCAGGCGGAGGCGGGCGCAGACTGGGCCGCAAGGGCGGCAGCCGCGTCGGTGATCAGGCCGACACGCAGGCCCTTGGCTTCATAAATGACCTTGCCGTCCACCTTCATGATGCCATCGGCGATGCCCAGCACCAGCTTGCGCATGATCACGCGCTTGAGGTTGACGATGTAGGTGATCTTCTTGGCGGTCGGCAGCACCATGCCGGTGAACTTCACTTCATCCACGCCCAGGGCGCGGCCGCGGCCCAGACCGCCCATCCAGCCCAGGAAGAAGCCGACCATCTGCCACAAGGCATCCAGGCCCAGGCAGCCGGGCATGACGGGATCGCCTTCGAAATGGCATTTGAAGAACCAGAGGTCGGGGTTGATGTCGAATTCGGCGATCATCTGGCCCTTGCCGTCCTCGCCGCCGTCGGCGGTGATGGAGGTGATGCGGTCGAACATCAGCATGGGGGGCAGCGGGAGCTGGGGATTGCCGGGCCCGAACAGTTCACCACGGGCACAGGCCAACAGGCCCTGAAGGTCATAACTGGATGGGCGCGACGGCTGGTCCACGGCGGGTTCTTCCTTGAAAACACTCTAGAAACTACGGCGTTTCCTTGGGGGTTCCCTACCCGAAAACAGGGGGGCGGGCTACCTCTGAAACGCCAAGCTTGTTGCTTAGAAAGATTCTAACATATATCCTTCACAGTCTAGCAGGGTTGCCTCGCCCCTTACAGCATTGGGCCGGCAACGCGGTACGAGGAACCCGGCCCATGGCCAAAGCATTTCGCGAACCCAAGGACACAAGCGCCCAGGCCCTGACGCGCCTGCGCGAAGCCGGCCTGCGCCCCACCCGTCAGCGGGTGGAACTGGCGGGCGTGCTGTTCCAGGGCGGCGACCGGCATGTGACGGCCGAAAGCCTGCATGACGAGGTCGCCCAGACCGGTGTGAAAGTTTCGCTGGCTACCGTCTACAACACCCTGCACCAGTTCACCGAGGCGGGCCTGCTGCGTCAGGTGATCGTGGATGCGGCACGCAGTTACTTCGACACCAACACCGGCGACCACCAGCATTTCTTTGTCGAAAAAGAAGGTCTGCTGATCGACATTCCCGGCGAAAGCATCGCGGTGGCGGGCGTTCCGGCGCCGCCGGCCGGCCTGTCCGTGGACCGTGTCGATGTCGTGGTGCGCGTACGCCGGAATTGACCGCATTCCTTGCGAGTCATTCTCACACTTTAGAATCGTTCTAATTTGTTGACAGGCCCTGTCCGCGGGGCCAATCTCGCGCCGGAATTTTCACCCCACAGGAGGCGCATATGCCCGCACTCAAAGACACCAAGACCTGGGAAAACCTGAAAGAAGCCTTTGCCGGCGAAAGCCAGGCCAATCGCCGCTATCTCTATTTCGCGCAGAAGGCCGACGTGGAAGGCCACAATGACGTTGCCGCCGTGTTCCGCTCCACCGCGGAAGGCGAAACCGGCCATGCCCATGGTCACCTGGAATATCTGGAAGAAGTCGGCGATCCGGCGACCGGCGAGCCGATCGGCGCCACCGACGCCAACCTCAAGGCCTCCATCGCGGGCGAAACCCACGAATACACCGACATGTATCCGGGCATGGCCAAGACCGCGCGCACCGAAGGCTTTGACGAAATCGCCGACTGGTTCGAGACCCTGGCCAAGGCCGAAAAGTCCCATGCCGGCCGCTTCCAGAAGGCTCTGGATACTCTCGGCAAGTAAGTCTTTTTTGCGAGACCCGTGGCCGCGCGAAGCAATTTGCGCGGCCATGTTTTTCTGGGACCAATGACATGACCGGTGAAGGCAGTCTCGGCGCACCCACCCGCGAGATCATCAAGTGGCAGGATCCGGACTTTGCCGATGAGGCCAAGCTGGATGCGGAAATGCGCCGGGTCTTCGACATCTGTCATGGCTGTCGCCGCTGCTTCAACCTGTGCGATTCCTTCCCGCGCCTGTTCGATTTGATCGACAACAGCCCGACCGAAGATGTCGAGCATCTGAAATCCGAAGAGTTCAAGCCGGTCGTCGAAGCCTGCACGCTTTGCGACATGTGCTTCATGACCAAATGCCCTTACGTGCCGCCGCATCCCTTCATGCTGGATTTCCCGCACCTGATGCTGCGCCACCGCTTTGTCGAGGCCAAGAAAGGCAACACGGAATTCGTGCAGCGCCAGCTGGCCGAAATGGACCGCAACGGCGCGCTCGCAGGACCCATCGCGCCGCTGGTCAACTGGGCGTCCGACAAGGGCAACAAGCTGACGCGGCCGGTGATGGACGCGGTGGCCGGGATCGACGCCAAGGCCACGCTGCCCAAGTTCACCAGCCGCACCTTTGTCAGCCAGGCCAAGCAGCAACCCATCGAAATCAACACCGCCGCGCCCGCGTATCGCAAGCGCAAGGCCGCGCTCTACGCCACATGCTTTGTCAATTACAACAAGCCCGACACCGGCATGGATGCCCGCGCCGTGCTCAATCATATCGGCGTCGAAACCAAAGTCGCCTACCCCGGTTGCTGCGGCATGCCGTTTCTGGAACAGGCCGAGCTGGCGCGCGTCGCGGAGAATGCCGCCAAGGTGTCAAAAGAACTCTGCAAGCTGATCGATGACGGCTATGACATCGTCGCGCTGACCGCGTCCTGCGGGCTGATGCTGAAATTCGAATGGGCGCTGATCTGCCCCGACAATCCCGACGTGAAGCGGGTGCAGGAAAATACCTTCGATATCGATGAATATGTCGTGGACGTCGCCAAGAAGGACGGATTGCCCAGCGGCATGACCGCCCTGCCCGAAGGCGTCACCGTGCACCTGGCCTGCCACGCCCGCGCCCAGAATATGGGCCCCAAGGCGGCCGAGATGCTGAAGATGATCCCCGATACGCCGGTCGATGTGGTGGAGCGCTGCTCGGGCCATGGCGGCACCTTTGGCGTGGTCAAGCCGACCCATGATGTCGGCGTGAAAGTCGGCAAGCCGGTGTTCAAGGCAGTGAATGCCAAGGCACGCGGCCATATCGTGTCGGACTGTCCGCTGGCCGCGGTGCATATCATGGCGCACACCGATACGCCGGCCAAGGAACCGGAACATCCCATCCAGATCATGGCGCGGGCTTTTGGATTGAAAAAGGATGTCTGAAACAGAGCGCAAGATCACCCCGGCCGATATTCTTTCGCCGGGCGAATATGACCAGCAGCGCAAGTCGCTGAAGGCCAACCTGATCCCCATGAAGAAGCTGCGCCGCATCGAAGTGGGCCCCTTCGCGACCTTCTATTTCGAGAATTACGCCACCATGTGGCTGCAGGTGCAGGAGATGCTGCGCATCGAAAAAGGCGGCGAGGAGCAGATTCCCGGCGAGCTGGCGGCCTACAATCCCCTGATCCCGCAAGGCGACGAACTGATCGCCACCATGATGCTGGAGATCGAGGACGAGAAGCGGCGCAATGCCGTGCTGCTCACCCTGGGCGGCATCGAGGAGACCGTCTTCATGGAAATCGGCGGCGATGTGATCCGAGCCACCCCCACCGAATATGACGACCGCACCACCGCGGACGGCAAGACCTCATCGGTGCATTGGCTGCGTTTCAAGTTGACCGCGGACCAGATCGCGCATTTCAGGAATGGCACCGAGCGGGTCGTTCTGGGCGTGTCGCATCCGCATTACGGCCATATGGCGATACTGACTGTCGAAGCGCGCGCGGCGCTGGCCAAGGACTTTGCCTAGAGCTGAACGCGCCCGGCGAGTATGTCCGCATGACGCTCCCGTGTCAGGCGTTCATAAGCTCCGGTGTCCGGGTCCATCACATACAGCGGATCGGCAATGGCCGAAGGATCAAAGCCCTCGCGCACCAGGTCCACCTTGCGCTGCTTGAAGGTGCCGGTGACATCGATGCGCGGTGACAGGCGCAGGAAGATCGGGCGGGCATAGGGGGCCAGCCGGTGCCGCAATTCCTCCGGCAGCCGGTCCAGCTGGAAATCGCCATCCACCACCAGCGACGCCATGCCGGCGCGGCCATCCATGCCGGGCACGGCCACGCCATAGACATTGGCTTCCAGGATACCGGGCTGCGCCGCCAACGCTTCGCCCACTTCGCCGGTGGAAACATTCTCGCCCTTCCAGCGGAAGGTGTCGCCGATACGATCGACAAAATAGAAATAGCCATGCGCGTCGCGCCGCATCAAATCGCCGGTGCGAAACCAGGTATCGCCTTTTTGAAAGACGTCGCGCAGCATCTTCTTGTCGCTTTCGGCGCGGTTGGTATAGCCCTCGAACTCGCGCCCCGCCCGCTTGGACATGCCGCCGATCGCCTCGCCCACTTCGTCGGCTTCGCATTCGATGCACAAACCATCGGGCCCCCGCACCGGCATTTCCTTTTCCACGTCAAAGCGCACCACGCGGGACGGCAACAGCCATTCCAGGTAATCGGGCACCCGCCCCACCGCGCCCACCGTGCCGTCGTAATTCAGCATCGAGACATTGCTTTCGGTCGCGCCGTAAAACTCCACGATGCGGGGAATGGCGAAGCGCTCCTGGAACTGACGCCAGATTTCAGGCCGCAATCCATTGCCGGTGATGGCGCGAACCTTGTGGCCACGCTCGAGCGGCGAAGGCGGCGCATTCAGCAGATAGCGGCACAGCTCGCCGATATATTCGAACATGGTGGCGCCATAGGTGTGCACGTCGCTCCAGAACTCGTGCACCGAGAATTTGCGCTTGATGATCAGCGCCCCGCCGGACAGGAAGGCCAGTCCCACGGCGCAAACCCCGCCAGTGGAGTGATACAGCGGCAACGGATCGTAGATGCGGTCGCCGGCGTTGGGCCGCAGCGCTCCGAAAAAGCCCGTCATCATGAACAGCATGCGCATATGGCTGAAATTGGCCGCCTTGGGCAGGCCGGTGGTGCCGGAGGTGTAGATGAAGAAGGCCCGATCCTTCAGCGTCACCCCGGCGCGCGCCTGTTTGCCGGGTGATTGTTCTGACGCGGCCGCCAGCGCGCTGGTGAGATTGCCGGCCTCGCCGCCCAGCGGATCGACGCCTTCGACCCACAGTGCGGGCGGCGCCTCGAACGGCGCATCCAGGAAATGGCGCACCAGTTCGGCGCCAACAATGGCATGGCGCGCGCCGGAGACATTGATGGAATGGGACAGGGCCGGGCCCACCAGGTTGGTGTTGATCAGCGCCACCTGCGCCCCAACCTTGAACATGCCCAGCCAGGCGCAGATGAAATCAGGCCGGTTCTCCATCAGCAGCGCCACCGGCGTGCCGCGCCCAATACCCTGCGCCATCGCCCAATGGGCATAACGGTTGGCGCGCGCGTCCAGCTGCGCATAGGTCATCACCTGGTCCTGATACAGGATCGCCGCATGACCGGGCCGCGCCCGCGCCTGTCCTTCAACGATATCGACGATGCTGCGGGTGGAATGGGGCTTGACCAGGCGCAGCAGCCACAGGGTGCGCGCGATGCTGCCAAGATAGATGGCTTCGCGCTTGACCGCGCTTATAAGGCCCAAAGCATTTCTCCCGAGGCGCAGCTTGAGCTGCGCCCCACTTCTAATCAAGATAATGGCATGGATGAGACCTTGGATCTTCGCGGGCTCAAATGCCCCCTGCCCGCGCTGATGACCAGAAAGGCGCTGGCCAGACTGCCGCCCGGCACGGCGCTGACCGTGCTGGCGGACGATCCGATGGCGGTGGTGGATATTCCGCACATGTGCCACGGCGAAGGTCACGCCTTTGACGGCGTGGCCTCGCGCGAGGGCTATAGCGAATTCTCGATCAGGTCTGGCTCGGCTTAGGGGGCGCGGCGTCCGGACCGATGCGCGCAATCACTTCGGCGGCATTGAGCGAGCGCGGCTCCTTGGCCGCCTGCTCCGGCGTCAGCAGCACGATCTCGGCATAGGCCTCGAAGTTGGTGCGCACCACCACATCCACCGCCGGCTCATAGGCAAAGCCCCAGCCGCCCCAGTAACCGAAACCCCGGCGGCCATAGCCGCCCCAGAAGGGATCAGCCGCCGGCCCGTAAGGGATGGTCTGCACCGAGGTGTTCGTGCGGGTGTTACGGGTGTCGAACACAAAATTGGTATAGCCGGCGGCGCGGGTCACTTCGGCGGCCCGCAGCAGCAGGAAGCTTTCCACCGTCTCGCGCGGGGTCACCGTGTTACCCGTGAAGGTGACGCGGTAGCGGGTCTGGGTCAGGGCCCGGTCGGTATAGCCGGTGCGCTGGCCCTCCAGGCGGGGGGCATAGGGCGAAGGGCTCATGCAGCCCACCAAAAGCCCGGCCGCCAAGGTTAAGGGAAGGGCCTTGAGGCCCAGATTGGCCAGCAGGCGCCAGGAAGGGTTCAGTTGGGTCATAAAAAGCTCCTGTCCGTGCCCCTCACGGATTGTCCTCATATTATGGGAACGGCAGGCCCCAATTCCTAGTTCCACACGGGGCTTTTTAGCGTCTTTTTGTGACGCCAGGTTCCCCGCAGCACCTTGATATTGCGGGGGCTTCCCCTCGGGCCGCGAGTTCCTTTTGCACTGCACCCTCTTGCTAAAGGCCGCCGGTCAGTGGAAGTTCGCCCTGTCCGGTGCCGCATTACCGGTCAAAGGTCCAAAACGGGCCGGAACGGCCAGTTGCCGGTCTTAAAAAACGAGCCTTGTGGGGGCCTGAACGATCGCCATGCACGGTCTTTCCCAGTTTCTTCAGTTTGCCCTCTGCCTGGTCCTGATCTGCGTTTGCACGCTTTCGGTTCAGCTGGCTGCCCTTGCCTGGGTGCGCGTGTTCCGCAAGCAGCCCAAGCTGGGCCGTGCTGAACTGGACGATGCCGACCTGCCACATGTGCTGGTGCAACTCCCGGTCTGCAATGAAGGCCATCTGGCGGTGCGCGTCGCCGCTGCCGCCGCGGCGATGGACTGGCCGCGCGACCGCCTGACCATTCAATTGCTGGACGATGGCGATAGCGAGGGTCATGACGAATTGGCCCTCGCCGTGCGCGCCATAGTTCCCGAAGGCGTGAATTTCCACATCCTGCGCCGCGGCAGCCGCAAGGGTTTCAAGGCGGGCAATCTGGCCTTCGGTCTTTCGCATTCCGACGCGCCCTTCGTGGCGGTGCTGGATGCCGACTTCGTGCCGCCGGCCGATTTCCTGCGCCGCACCGTGCCGGTGCTGCTGGCTGACAGCGGCCTTGCCTTCGTGCAGTCGCGCTGGGGCCATGCCAACCGCGAGGCCAACTGGCTGACGCGCGTGCAGGGCCTGTTGCTGGATTCCCATTTCGCGGTGGAACAGGAAGCGCGCTGGCGCGCCGGGCTGCCGCTGTCATTCAACGGCAGCGCCGGAGTGTGGAACCGCACCGCCATCGAACAGGGCGGCGGCTGGACCGGCGATACCCTGACCGAAGATCTCGACCTGTCCATGCGCTGCATGATGCAGGGCTGGCGCGGCGCCATGGTGTCCGACCTTGTGGTGCCGGGCGAGTTGCCCCAGACCGCCGCCGCCTGGCGCGCGCAGCAAGCCCGCTGGACCAAGGGCCATGCCCAGGTCGCCCGCAAGCTTCTGCCCACCATCTGGTCCAGCGCCATGCCCATCTGGAAGAAAGCAGCGATGACTTTGCAGATGTGCCAGTTCGCCTTCTACATGCTGGCTTTCTTCAGCGCCGTGATCTCGCTGACCTTGATGTATATGGGCGTGGTCTATTATCCGGGCGTGGCCTGGCTGGGCCTTCTGGTCACCGCGCTGGGCATCTGCTCCTCCATTGGCTACCTGTTCCTGGGCCAGCGCATGCTGGGCCGCCAGGGCGAGGCCAAGCTGTTCCCCTCGCTGCTGCTGTCGGTGGTGTTCCCCTCCGGCCTGATCCTGGCCAACACTCGCGCCACCTTCGACGCCTTCTTCTCCAGCCGCATGGATTTCAACCGCACCACCCGCGTGGGCGAAATTCAAAAAGGCGGCTGGCGCGGCGTGCCCGAGCTGGTGGTGGGCGTGGTGCTGCCCATCTTCGCCTTTGCCGAATCCAACTGGAACGCGCTGTTCTTCTTCTTTGCGGTATCCGGGCTTGTTTCCATCGGCGCCATGGGCGCCATCGCCCCGCGCGCCGTGCGCCAGCAGATAACTCCGGGCGAATAGCGGTCAGGCCGCATGACGGCCGGTTTGCGCGGGAAACAGCGTTACCGCTTTCCTAAGAAATCGCGCCGCTTTTTATAAGGTAAAATCCCTAGTATCCCGATAACCGAGATTTGAAGTCTCGTCCCTATATTGGCCCGCGGGATCATGATCGGGCATGTCGTGCAGACGTTTCAGAAATTGCTGATGGTGGGTTTGCTGGCGCTCGGCCTGGAAGGTTGCGCCAGCAGCGTCATGGATTATGACGAGACACCAATGCCGCGCGAGCACGGCCATGCGCGCGTCGACAATGACGGCCACAAGCCCCTGCAATGCGTGCCCTATGCCCGCGAACATTCCGGCATCAAGATTTACGGCGACGCCTATACCTGGTGGGACAGGGCCGCCGGCAAATATCAGCGCGGCAGCCTGCCTGAACCGGGCGCGGTAATGGTGCTGAACAATTATGCCGGCGCGGACCGCGGCCATGTCGCGGTGGTGCGCCGCGTGGTGGGTGCGCGCGAAATCCGCATCGACCATGCCAACTGGCTGGATGACGGTTCCATCTATGTGAACAATCCAGTGGAAGACGTCAGCAGCGGCAACGACTGGTCGGTGGTGCGGGTCTACAATCTCAAGACCGGCGGCTGGGGCACCAAGCTCTATCCGGTGCAGGGCTTCATCGGCGGCAGCGGTGAAAATCGTCCTGATCTGGTGGCCGATGGCGGCGGTGGCATGGGTGCCACCACCCTGGTCGGCGAAATAAACTAGCCAGGCCCGCGACTTACACCTTCCGCTGCGCTATTCTGCCTCTCCCCATTGTGAGCGAGTCGGGTCCGAGCCTAGTGTCCCGCCCCTTGCGAACCTGAGGGGGTTACGCAATCGAGGGTTTACACGTCCTTTGATGCCACACCGCCCGTGATCACAAACATGCCCGAGCCTGGACAGACGCCCGCAGCGGAGCCGGCGGCGGAGCATCTTGCCAGCGATCCGCTGGCGGGCGTGCCCGAGGGCGAGGGCGAGCATAAGGCGCCCGACTGCAACCGTCACACCATGTTCGGGCTCATGCTGGGCGCCATGGGCGTCGTCTTCGGCGATATCGGCACCAGCCCGCTTTATGCCTTAAAGGCCACAGTGCTGGCGACCGAGGGCGGCCTGCCCAATCACGTCGCGGTGATGGGCTCGCTGTCCATGATCTTCTGGGCTCTGATCCTGGTGGTGACAGTCAAGTATGTGCTGATCATCATGCGCGCCGACAATAATGGTGAAGGCGGCACCCTGGCGCTCGCCGCCCTGGCGCATCGCTCGCCAGGCATGACCCGCAGGATCAAGGCCACCATCGGCATCGGCGCCATTGTCGGGTTGGCGCTTTTCTATGGTGACGGCATGCTGACTCCGGCCATCTCGGTGTTGTCGGCCGTAGAAGGCCTGAAGGTTGAGAATCCAGGGCTGGCGCCCTTGGTGGTGCCGCTGTCGCTGGCCATCCTGGCCAGCCTGTTCCTGATCCAGAGCCGCGGTACCCACAAGATCGGCCGGCTGTTCGGTCCAGTGATGATATTGTGGTTTGTCGCGCTGGGCGGCTTCGGCCTGGCCTCGCTGCTGCGCACGCCAAGCATCCTGATTGCCTTCAATCCCTGGTACGCGCTGTTGATGTTCCTGCATGCGCCCTGGGTGGCGTTCGTGTCGCTCGGCGCCGTGGTGCTGGCGGTGACCGGCTGCGAAGCCTTGTATGCCGACATGGGCCATTTCGGCAGGAAGCCGATACAGTATGCCTGGTTGTTCGTGGCGCTGCCCGCGCTGCTGCTGAATTATTTCGGCCAGGGCGCCGCCTTGCTGCGCAATCCCGAGCAGGCCGGTATCGCCTTCTTCTCGGTCATTCCGCACTGGGCCCATATTCCGATGGTGATATTGGCGACCTTGGCCACCATCATCGCATCACAAGCCGTCATCACCGGCGTCTTTTCCATGACCCAGCAGGCGGTGCAGCTGGGCCAGTTGCCGCGCATGGAAATCCGCCACACCAGCGCCACCGATTACGGCCAGATCTATGTGCCGCGCATGAACGCCTTCCTGGCGGTCGGCGTGGTGCTGATCGTACTGATCTTCAAGAGCTCGGACGCCCTGACCGCCGCGTACGGTATCGCGGTGACCGGCGTCATGGTGATCGATACCTTCAATGCCGGCATCGTGGCCGGCAAGCAGTGGCGCTGGCCCTTCTGGTTTGTCATCGCCCTGTTCGGCGCCATGGGCGTCAGCGATCTTCTGTTCTTCATCGCCAATTCGCTGAAGATCCCCGAAGGCGGCTGGCTGCCGTTGTTCATCGCCGGTTGCGTCTTCATTGGTATGGACACCTGGCGCCGCGGGCGCCGCGTGCACCTGGAAAAAGTGCGCTCCGAATCCCTGCCGCTGTCGCTGTTCCTGGAACGGGCCGACAAGAGCACCGTGCGCGTGGCGGGCCTGGGCGTGTTCCTGTCGTCGCGCACCGACATTGTGCCGGGCGCGCTGCTGCACAATCTCAAGCACAACAAGATTTTGCACGAACGCGTGGTGATCGTGAATGTGGTGGTTGAGGATAGGCCCCTGGTCGCACCGGCCCAGCGCCTGGATGTCGAAAAATTGGGCAAGGGCTTCTACACGATCCGCATCCATCACGGCTTCTATGAGACGCCGGACGTCCCCCAGGCATTGCAGGAGGCCCGCCGCTTCGGCCTGGCGCTGGACGTGGATACCGCCACCTTCTTCATCGGCCGCGAGACGCTGGTGCCGGCGGAGAGATCCGAACTGGGCGTCTTGCGCAACCGGCTATATCGTTTCCTGGCAGGTGCGGCACTGTCACCCGCGCGCTTCTATCATCTGCCCCCCAACCGGGTGGTAGAGTTGGGCACGCAGATCACCATTTGATGGTCACCCGTTGAAACAGGACGAAAAAGTCCCCTTCCGCCGCACTCTGGGCCTGACCGTAGGCGCGCTGGGCGTGGTGTTCGGCGATATCGGCACCTCACCGCTTTATGCCATGCGCGAATCCGCGCTTGCGGTTGGCGGGCATGCCGCAAGCCAGGCGGCCGTCTATGGCGCTCTGTCCTTGATCTTCTGGGCTTTGGTGATCGTGGTCACCATCAAATACGTCGTCTTCATCATGCGCGCCGGCAACAATGGCGAAGGCGGCGTCATGGCGCTGGCGGCGTTGGCGCACCGGGCACCGGTGTCGCGTAGAATCAAGACTTCCATCGGCGTGGCAGCGCTGCTGGGTCTGGCGCTGTTCTATGGCGACGGCATGCTGACACCAGCCATCTCCGTATTGTCGGCGATGGAGGGTCTCGGCGCTTCCGAAACATTCAAGCCCTGGATCATGCCACTGACCTTGATCATCCTGGTCGGCCTGTTCCTGGTGCAGAGCCGCGGCACCGACAAGATCGGCAAGGTGTTCGGGCCCATCATGGTGCTGTGGTTCATCGTGCTGGCGGTGCTTGGCGCCATCGCTATCGCGCATGCACCACAAATCCTGTTCGCGGCCGATCCGCGCTATGCCATTGCCCTTTTCGCCACCGAGCCCTGGACAGCCTTTGTCGCCCTGGGCTCCGTGGTTCTGGCGGTGACCGGGTGCGAAGCGCTGTATGCCGACATGGGCCATTTCGGCGCCAAGGCGATTCGCTGGGCCTGGCTGTATTTCGCCTTCCCGGCGCTGGTACTGAATTACTTCGGCCAGGGCGCGCTGCTGCTGTCCAATCCGGGCGCCGCGCCGTTCCTGTTCTATGCCCTGGTGCCGGGCTGGCTGCACTATCCCATGGTGGCGTTGGCCACCATCGCCACCATCATCGCCAGCCAGGCAGTGATCAGCGGCGTCTTCTCCATCACTCGCCAGGCGGTGCAGCTGGGCCAGTTGCCGCGCATGGAAATCCGCCACACCAGCGCCGCCGAGATGGGCCAGATTTATGTCCCCAAGAGCAACGCCATGCTGGCAGTGGGCGTGGTGTTGATCGTGCTGATCTTCAGGACGTCGGAATCGCTGGCCGCCGCCTACGGCATCGCGGTCACCGGCGTCATGGTGATCTCCACGGCGCTGGTGGCGGTGGTGGCGCGCTATCGCTGGAAATGGCGCTGGTCCGCCGTGGCATTTGTGTTTGGCACACTGGGCCTGATTGATATCGCCTTCATGAGCTCCAATGCCTTGAAGATCATCCAGGGCGGCTGGCTGCCGCTGGCGGTGGCAGGAGCGACATTCGTGGTGATGGACACATGGCGGATCGGTCGGAGGGTTCATCTGGACGCCATGCGTGACAATTCGCTGGCGCTGGACCTGTTCCTGGACCGGGCCGACAGGTTCAGCCAGCGCATTGCCGGCACCGCGGTGTTCCTTTCGCCGCGGCTTGATGTGGTTCCGAACCCGCTGCTGCACAGCATAAAGCACTACAAGGTTTTGCATGAGCGAATTGTGATCTGCGCAGTGAGCGTGGCCGACACGCCGTTCGTATCCAAGGCCAAACGCATCACGGTGGAAAAGCTGGGCAAAGGCTTTTTCGCGGTGCGGATATCCTATGGCTTCGTCGAGACGCCGGACATTCCCGAAGCGCTCAATCTGGCGCGCGCACAGGGCCTGGCGCTGGAGCCCGATGCCACCACTTATTTCCTGGGCCGCGAGACATTGGTGCCCGGCGTCAATCCCAGCATGAAGAGCTGGCGGGTGTCGCTGTATATGTGGCTGGCGTCCAACGCCCTGTCACCCGCGCGCTTCTTCCGCCTGCCACCGGGCAGAGTGGTCGAACTGGGCACGCAGGTTTCAATCTAGCGCGTAGGCCAAAGCCTTCAGATAGGCGCTTTCCGGCAGCAACGGGTGCACCGGATGGTCCGGGCCCGCACCGGACTGGCGGATCAGGGCGGCGCGGCGACCCGCACGCAGCAGGCCTTGGGCGCATTCCTGAGCAAAGCGCTCCGGCGGAATATTGTGCGAGCAGGAGGCGATCATCATCAGTCCGCCCGGCGCGGTAACGTCGGCCGCCAAGCGCGCCAGCTTGCGATAGGCCTTGGCGCCCGGCTCCAGATCCTTCTTGGATTTCACAAAGGGCGGCGGATCGGCCAGCACGATATCGAAGGTCTCGCCTGCGGCCTTCAGCCGTTCCAGCTCCTCGAAAACATCGGCCTTCACCGCCTGGATGGTCACGCCATTGGAACGGGCGCTCTCTTCGGCAATCGCCAGCGCAGGCGCACTGCTGTCCAGGCACACGACTTCCTTGGCGCCGGACTTCGCCGCCAGGATGCCAAAACCGCCGGTATAGGAATAAGCATCCAGCACCGTCTTGCCCTTGACAAAGCCGGCGATGAAAGCGCGATTGTCGCGCTGGTCGTAATACCAGCCGGTCTTCTGGCCTTCGGCGAGGTCGGCGATATAGCGCGTGCCGTTTTCTTCCACCGCGATACGGTGACCGGTGCCCTTGGCCATCTTGACGTAACTTTCCAGGCCTTCCAGCCCGCGCGACGGCGCGTCGTTGCGTAGCATGATGGTCTTTGGCTTGAGCACGATCTCCAGCGACTGGATCAAGGTCTCGATCTGCCGCTCCATCCCCGCCGTGCCGACCTGTACGGTCAGCGTGTCGTCGAAGCGGTCGATCACCAGCCCCGGCAACCCGTCACCCTCGGCATGCACCAGCCGGTAGAAAGGCCTGTCATAAATGGAATCGCGCAGCGCCAGCGCCCGCTTCAGACGCGCAGTGAAAAAGTCGCGGTCAATCGCCACATCGCAATCATCCGAAAACAGCCGGATGGCGATCAGGCTCTTGGGATTGAAATAGCCGGTGCCGAAGGCGCGGCCGTCCTCGCCCCGCACATTGACGACGGAACCTGGCGTGATCGCCTTGGCCGCCTCGTCCATGCGGATTTCGTTGGAAAAGATCCAAGGCGAGCCGGCGCGAGCGCGGCGGCCTTTCGGCAATATAATGCTTTTTCTTGACATGGCGCAGACCTGTACAGCCCCCTTGCGCCCCCGTCCATGCCGTCCTTAGATGCGCGCCATATTTCGTAAGCAGGAGAACAGCATGGCCGTGGACGGCAAGTGGGAAATCGTCATCAATTCGCCCCTGGGCGCCCAAAAGGCCACTTTGGACATCGCCACCGACGGTACCGCCCTGACCGGCACCCAGCAGGCCGCACAGGGCTCCGGCCCGCTCGAAAATGGCAAGGTTGACGGCAACAATGTCGCCTGGTCGGCCAAGATTTCCTCGCCCATGCCGCTGACCCTGGACTTCACCGGCACGGTCGATGGCGACAAGCTGTCGGGCAGCGTCAAGGCCGGCGCGTTCGGCTCCTTCCCCTTCAACGGAAATCGCGTTTGAGAATCCATAAAGAGGGCTACCCGTTCATCGCCATCTTTGCGGCGATCAATCTGCTCGCCTTTCTGCTGTCGGCGTGGCTGGGCTGGCTCTTGCTGCCGGTCACCATCTGGTGCGTCGCTTTCTTCCGCGATCCGGACCGCATCACGCCCGATGGTGCCGGCCTGATCATCTGTCCCGCCGACGGCAAGCTGCTGCCGCTGGTGGACGCGGTGCCGCCCGCCGAACTTGGCATGGGGGACGCGCCCCGCCCGCGCCTGTCCATCTTCATGAACGTGTTCAACGTGCATGTGAACCGCAACCCGGTATCGGGACATGTGGTGGCCAAAGCTTACCGGCCCGGCAAGTTCTTTAACGCCAGCTTCGACAAGGCCAGCATCCATAACGAGCGCATGTCGATCCGCCTGCGTCCCGAAGGCGAAAGCACCGACGCCAAGGACCTGGCGGTGGTGCAGATCGCCGGCCTGGTGGCGCGGCGCATTGTCTGCGACCTGGCCCAGGGCGAAGGGGTGCACCGGGGCAACAGATTTGGCATTATCCGCTTCGGCAGCCGTGTGGACGTCTATCTGCCCCCCCGCACCGAGATCCTGGTGACGCCTGGGATCACGACACGGGCGGGTGAAACCATTCTGGCCCGTTTCTTATAAGGATCGTTTTTTGGAGCCGGATCGCCTTTCCCGCCGCAAGCGCGCCCGACAGATCGTCGCCGCGCGCCTGGAACGGCTGGAAGATCTTTCCATCGGCAAGCTGGTACCTTCCAGCATCACGCTGATGGCGCTGGGATGCGGCGTCACCGCCATCCGCTTTGGCCTGGCCGATCAATGGGCCACCGCCGTCAGCTTTGTCATCGCTTCGATGATCCTGGACATGCTGGACGGCCGCGCCGCGCGCATGCTGGGCGCCGACAGCCGCTTTGGCGCGCAGCTCGATTCCCTGGCCGACCTGGTCAGCTTCGGCGTGGCGCCCGGCATCATCATGTACATGTGGAGCCTGTCAAAAATGGGCAATGCCGGCTGGATCGCGGCGCTGATCTTCTGCGCCTGCGCCGCCATACGCCTGGCCCGCTTCAATGTGGAAAGCGTGCGCGATGAAGGCGCCACCAAGGGCAATCCCTATTTCACCGGCCTGCCCACGCCGGCGGCGGCCTGCATGATGCTGCTGCCGCTGCTGATCTCATTCCAGTTCAGCGATCCCTTGGTGCGCGAGCCCTGGGTGTCGGGCATCTTCATCGCCATCACCTCGGTGTTGATGGTCTCCCGCCTGCCCACACCCTCCATCAAATACATGAAGCTGCAACGCCAGCATCGCGTGCTGGCGGCCATCGCCTTTGCGGCCCTGGCCGCGCTTTTGATCGCCTGGCCCTGGGGCACCATGACGGTGGGGCTGCTGATCTATGTGGCGTCGATTCCGTTCGCGATATATGCGCATCATCCACGCTACGCGGCCAAGCCGGTTTCTCACTGATCAAAAAACCATGCGGGCCCACGCGGCGAATTCGCCGCGCAGGCCACGCTTTGGGCAAACACTTAATCTGATGACCCCCGAGGGGCTCTACTTCTTCGCCGGGGGCGGCGCGAAGCCACCCATCAGCCGGTTCTGGAACGGTCCGGCCTGGCTGGGATTGTACTGGAAGCTCTGGTTGTAGCTGTTGTAGGTCGGGCCATTCTCGACGCTGCCGCCATTGCCGAAATGCACCTGGCCGAAACCGCCATCGCCGCCGCCGCCACCGCCGCCACCGCCATAAGCGTCGCCGACGCCGCCGGTCCAGCCGCGGTCATCGATCCGCATGCCTTCGATCATGGGCGGCGGGGGCGGGCCGTATGCCATCGGCATCGGCGCCGGGCCGGGGATAAAAGCGTCGTTGGGCGCGGCGCGCCATTCCGAATGCCATTCGCGCTGGATCATCGGATCGGCCTGGATCATCCCGGCCATGGCGTAGTTGTAATGACCGCCGCCGGCATAACGGCGCGCGGCGCGGCGCGCCACGCGGCGGGGCGGCGGGGCGGCGGGGCGAACCGCGGCTTGGGTCTTAACCTTGTGGTCACTGGGGCAGTCGCACAGGCAGGTGACCGTGGACTTGTGGGCCATAGCCGGCTGGATGCTGAGAACCGAGACAATTGCGGTGGACAGCAAAATGCTGGCCGTTAAAGCAGATACCCTCATCACACTCTCCATTCGTTCGAGGCGTGTCGCGGGGCATGCGATCGCGTGTCTTGATATGGGACGTTCTAATATGGGACAGGGTTCCATGCGAGCGGCGAATGAACTGTTGGTTAATTTCGCCGGTTCCCGGATGCATACGCCAACACGGCCTTAAGAATTCCCGGTGCAAAATCGCTCACCGAACGGGGATTTCATGCCAGCCGACAGCCCGACCTGGGTGACCGACATCAATGCGACCGAGGAGCGGGAGAACCGCATCCAGCTCGCATTGCTGCGCGGCGTGGTCGAGAATCTGAAAGCCAATCGTGCAGCGGTCCCGGTGTTCGGCCTGGCCATCGCCGCCATGTTCGCCCAGACGGTGAGCATGGGCCATCTGGCCGGCTGGTACTGCCAGATGATGCTGGGTCTTGTGCCGCAGGCGATTCTGCTGACGCGCTTTCCCACCTCGATCATGTCCAGCGCCGAAGCCAATATCTGGACACGGCGCATCGCGGCGGTAAACCTGTTCTTTGTCGCCAACTGGGCATCGCTGGGCCTGTGGTTCTGGTCCGGCGGAAATTCCACCCATCTGATGATCGAGATGATCCTGGCAGCGACCTTGGCGGCGCATGCCGCGACCACCGGCGCCTGCCGCGCGCTTTCGCGCCCCGCCATGGTTCTGTATCTGGTGATGATGACATTGGTGCCGCTGCAAGGCCTGTCGCAGGCGTCCACCAGCTCCAACGCGATCGTGATGGCACTGCTGGCGCCCTTCTATGTTGGCTTCACCGCCCTGATCGCCCGCCGCAATCATGCCCGCGCCCGCAGCGCCGTGGTGCTGGGCCAGGAACGCGATTCCTTGTTGGCTGAACTGGTCATGGCCAAGCTGGAATCGGA
The DNA here is from genome assembly GCA_038317805.1 of Micropepsales bacterium. GTDB lineage: Bacteria > Pseudomonadota > Alphaproteobacteria > Micropepsales > Micropepsaceae > Rhizomicrobium. The sequence continues at coordinate 12,756 of JBBQBL010000003.1, read as the reverse complement.
CCGCGGCCGCGAGCAAGCCGAAGCCGCCAGCCTGGCCAAATCGCAATTCCTGGCCAATATGAGCCACGAACTGCGCACGCCTTTGAACGCCATCCTGGGCTTTTCGGAGATGATCGCCAGCCGCATCTTCGAGAAAGATCCGGAGCGCAATGTCGAATATGCCCAGCTGGTCAATTCCTCGGGCAAGCACCTGCTGGCGCTGATCAACGACATTCTGGACCTGGCCAAGATCGAGGCCGGCCGCTGGAAGCTGGAAGAATCCGAGCTGGACCTGCACCGCGTCGCCGAGGATGCGCTGCAATTCGTGGCCTGGCGCGCCAAGGACACCAACGCCGCGCTGGTCAACGGCATCAATCCGGGGCTGGAGCTGGTCTATGGCGATGAGCGCGCCATCAAGCAGATCCTCCTCAATCTTCTGTCCAATGCCGTCAAGTTCACGCCCGAGCAGGGCACCGTCACCGCCTTTGCCCAGCGCGCCGAGGATGGCGGCATGCTGCTGGGCGTGATGGATACCGGCGTCGGCATCGCAGCCGAAGACCAGGGCGCGGTATTCGACAGCTTCGGTCAGGGCCGCCACGATGTGGCGATGGTGGACAAGGGCACGGGCCTGGGTCTGGCCATCGTCAAGGGGCTGGTGGAAGCGCATGGCGGGCGCATCGATCTGGAAAGCCAGGTCGGCAAGGGTACGCGCGTCACCGTGCATCTGCCCGCCGTCCGCGTGCGGCCGCGCGCCGCCCTGCATGGCCAAGCGGCTTAACGCGCCGCTGACGCCACCATCAACGAATCGACCGCCTTCTTCACAACGTCTTCGGGACGGTGCGTCAGGGCATGGACAAAGGCGAGCTTCTCGATTGCCCTGGGCGACAGCACAAAGGGATAGAGGTCCGTCAGCCCCATGCTGCGATTCATGCTGTTGGTGGCGAACTCGATCGGCAGCCAGGCATCGATCAGCTGATCCCAGCGCCGCGTCCTGTAAGGATCAAAATCGATCGTCGCGGCGATATGGCCGCGCGCGGCGCGCGGCTTGACCTTCATTCCGAAGGCGCCCGCCGTCTCAAGCGTGTCCACGATATGCAGGTAATGCGCGAAGGTTTCGGCGAAATCTTCCCAAGGATGCATGGTGGCATACATGGATATGAAATTGTCCCGCCAGCCTTGCGGCGCACCTTCGGCATAATGTCTCTGCAGCGCCTGGTCGTAATCCAGGCGGTCGTCGCCGAACAGGGCGCGGAAGGCATTCAGCATCGGCTCATTGGTCGCCACCAGCCGGTCCCAGAAGTAGTGCCCGATCTCATGGCGAAAATGCCCCAGCAGGGTTCGATAGGGCTCGCCCATCTCGCTGCGCACTTTCGCGCGCACCACATCGTCGGCTTCGCGCACCGCCAGGGTGATCAGGCCATTGTCATGGCCGGTCATCACCCCCTGGGCATGACTTTCGGCGGCATCGGACAGGAAGTCGAAAGCCAGGCCATGTTCGGGATCGTCGGCGCGGTTCTCCAGCGGCAGGCCAAGGCGCAGCAGGGAATAGAACAGCCGGTGCTTGGCATTCTCGATCTTGCGCCAGAGCAGGTCATTGCCGGGGATCGACAGATCCGGGACCACCCGGTTGTGGCGACAGGCCGCACAAAAGCCCGTCTCGTCATCGGCCGGGACCATCCAATTGCACATGCCCGCATCGTAATTCAGGCAGAATTTGTAGGCCTTTTCCGGGGCGGCCAGCACGATCCAGCCCCCGCCCCCGGCCGGTTCGAGCGCAGAAATCTCTGAGATATCAGTGAGATATCCCAAGGCCCGGCCGCAATTTTCGCAGCGCACATTCTCGAAATACAGGAGCTCGCCGCAGCTCTGGCAACTGAACAGCTTCATGAGGCATTTCCCCGGACAGAAGCATGTAAACGCCCGTTTTTTAACGATGTTCCGAGGATATTGGGCTGCGGCGTGGCGGCTTGTAGCCGCACCTTCGCAGTTGCGGCATAGTCAATTTTCCAGGGAATTCCGATGAGCATCCAGGCTGCCCTTCGTCACGTCACCCGCTACCGGTACGACCGGCAAATCACTTTGGGTGCGCAGACTATACGCCTGCGTCCGGCGCCCCACAGCCGCGCCAAGATGGTGGCTTATTCGCTGAAGATCGAGCCGGCCGAGCATTATATCAACTGGCAGCAGGACCCCCAGTCCAACTGGCTGGCGCGTGTCGTGTTCCCGGAAAAGACCGATCACTTCACCGTCAGCGTCGACCTGACGGTCGACATGGAAGTGATCAATCCCTTCGACTTCTTCCTGGAGCCGGAGGCGGAGAAATTTCCCTTCCACTATGCGCCCGAACTGAAAGCCGAGCTGGAGCCCTATCTGGCGACCGGCGATTTCGGGCCCGCTTTCGATCGCTATCTCGCCGCGGTCCCGCGCGAGCAGAAGCAGACCACCAATTTCGTTTTTGATCTCAACGCCCAGATCGCGCGCGACATCGGTTACACGATCCGCATGGAGCCCGGTATCCAGACGCCGGAAGAGACGCTGTGCAAAGGCTCCGGATCCTGCCGCGACAGCGCCTGGCTGCTGGTCAACCTGCTGCGCCATCTGGGTTTGGCGGCGCGCTTCACCAGCGGTTACCTGATCCAGCTCAAGGCCGATGTGAAAGCGCTGGACGGTCCTTCGGGCACCGACAAGGATTTCACCGACCTGCATGCCTGGTGCGAAGTCTATCTGCCGGGCGCCGGCTGGGTGGGTCTGGACGCCACCTCCGGACTGTTCGCCGGCGAAGGCCATATCCCGCTGGCCTGCGCGGCCAATCCAATGCAAGCCGCGCCCATCTCCGGCGCGGTCGAGAAGGCCGAAGTTCTGTTCGACTTCGACATGTCGGTCACCCGCATCAAGGAACCGCCGCGCGTCACCAAGCCCTATACCGATGAACAATGGGCCGAGATCGAAAAACTGGGCGATGCGGTCGATCTGGTGCTCAAGAACCATGACGTGCGCCTGACCATGGGCGGCGAGCCGACCTTTGTTTCCATCGATGACCGTTCAGGCGCCGAATGGCACATCGCCGCCGTCGGCCCGACCAAGCGCGCCCTGGCCGACACGTTGATACGCCGGTTGCGCGACCGCTTCGCGCCGGGCGGCTTCCTGCACTACGGCCAGGGCAAATGGTATCCGGGTGAATCCCTGCCGCGCTGGGCCTTTGCGCTGTACTGGCGCACCGATGGCGTGCCGCTGTGGAAAAATGCCGAGCGCGTGGCCGCCGAGCACAAGGACCATCAGCCCAACCTGGCCGATGCCAGCGCGCTGATCGCCGCCGTCGGCAAGACGCTGGGACTGGACGCGTCCTATGTCATTCCGGCTTACGAAGATTTCTGGCATCACCTGGCGCAGGAGCGCCAGCTTGCCGCCAATGTGGACCCTTCCGATTCCAAGCTGGACGATCCGGAACTGCGCGCCCGTCTGGCGCGGGTGTTCGAGCGCGGCCTGAGCCAGGCGGTCGGCTATGTGCTGCCGGTGGAAAAAGGCCTGACACGCTGGCTGAGCGAGCATTGGACCACCCGCAGCGGCCATCTGTTCCTGCTGCCGGGCGACAGCGCCATCGGCTTTCGCCTGCCGCTGAATTCGCTGCCACACGTGCCGGCAACGGCGCGCAGCTTTGTGCCGCCGCCCGATCCGTTCGCGCCGCTGCCGCCGCTGGACGAACCGGAGAAGACGGGCCAAGGCTTCACCAAAGGCAACGGCCATGCCGCGCAGGCGCCGTTCCGCACCGTGAATGCACAGTCGGTCGCGCTGGCCAGCGATGCGGTGGTGCGCACCGCCCTGACGGTGGAGCCGCGCGATGGACGCTTGTGCGTGTTCATGCCGCCGCTGCCGGCGGCGGGCGATTACTTCATCTTGCTGTCGGCCGTGGAAGACGCGGCCGAGGCGCTGGACGTGGCGGTGCATATCGAAGGTTATCCCCCGCCCTTCGATCCGCGCGTCAATGTCATCAAGGTCACGCCCGATCCCGGCGTGATCGAGGTCAATATTCATCCCGCCAAGAACTGGCGCGAGCAGGTGGACATCACCAAGGCGCTGTATGAGGAAGCCACCGCCTCGCGTCTGACGGCGGAGAAATTCCAGCTCGATGGCCGCCACACCGGCACCGGCGGTGGCAATCACATTGTGGTCGGCGCGCAGACCCCGCCCGACAGCCCGTTTCTGCGCCGCCCTGACATGCTCAAAAGCGTCATCGCCTATTGGCAGAACCACCCCAGCCTTTCCTATCTGTTCTCGGGCATGTTCATCGGCCCCACCAGCCAGGCGCCGCGCATCGACGAAGCCCGCAACGATTCGCTTTATGAGATGGAAATCGCCTTCAACGAGATCCCGTCTCGCGCCGCCGCCAATATTCCGCCCTGGCTGGTGGACCGGGTGTTCCGCAACCTGCTGGCCGACTCCACAGGCAACACCCATCGCACCGAAATCTGCATAGACAAGCTTTATTCGCCGGATGGCCCCACCGGCCGATTGGGCCTGGTGGAATTCCGCGGCTTTGAAATGCCGCCGCATGCGGAGATGAGCCTGGCGCAGTCGCTGCTGCTGCGCGCCCTGATCGCGCGTTTCTGGCGTGAACCGTACCGGAGCAGCCTGGCGCGCTGGGGCACCGGGCTGCATGACCGTTTCATGCTGCCGCATTACGCCTGGGCGGACCTGGCCGATGTCATCGCCGACATGAACGATCACGGCTTTGCCTTCGACCTGGAATGGTACCGGCCGCATTGGGAATTCCGCTTCCCCAGGATCGGCACGGTGCAATATGAGGGCGTGCAGCTGGAACTGCGCACCGCGCTGGAGCCGTGGAACGTGCTGGCCGAGGAAGGCACGCCGGGCGGCACCGCGCGCTATGTGGATTCGTCCGTCGAACGGCTGGAGGTGAAGGTCAAGGGCATGACGCCCGAGCGTCACCGTGTACTGGTCAATGGCCGCGCCATGCCGCTGCGTCAGACGGCACAGAGCGAGGCCGTGGCAGGCGTGCGCTTCAAGGCCTGGCAACCGCCGCACGGCCTGCATCCCACCATCCCGGCGCATGCGCCGCTGGTCATCGAGATCTGGGACAGCTGGCGCCATCGTTCGCTTGGCGGCTGCACCTATCGCGTCGCCCATGCCGGTGGCCGGAACTCTGAAATTTTTCCCGTCAACGCCAATGAGGCGGAGGGCCGCAGGCTGGCCCGTTTCGAGCCCTTCGGCTTCACCGGCGGGGTATTCCAGGCTGCCAATGAGGAATCCAACCCGGATTTCCCCTATACTCTCGACCTGAGACGGTGAGAATAACACACCGTGGGGAGCATGAGTCGTAAGTGTCGGAAGTCGCAGAACGCATAACCACGCCTGCGTCCCGCTTTGACGAGTTGCGCGATGGCGACGGCCAGGTCAGGCCGCACTGGCGCGCCTTTGCTCGCACCCTCGCCCAATTGTCGCCGGAAGAATATGCGCGCCGCCAGGCCTCCGCCCGCGCCACGGTGCAGGACAACGGCGTCACCTATAACGTCTATGACGACCGCGCCGGCCAGGCGCGGCCCTGGCAGCTCGACATCGTGCCCTTCATCCTGTCCTCCAGCGACTGGAAGGCAATCGAGGCGGCGGTGATCCAGCGCGCCATGCTGGCCGACATGATCCTGCAGGATGTGTATGGCCCGCAGAAGCTGATGGCCGGCGGCGTGCTGCCGCCGCATCTGGTGACCGGTCATCCGCAATTCCTGCGGCCGCTGTGCGGCTCCACGCCCGCCGGCGGCACGCATGTGCATCTGTATTCCGCCGACCTGGCGCGCGGACCCGATGGCTCCTGGCGGGTCATGGCCAGCCGCGCTGACGCCCCCGGTGGTTTGGGTTACGCCTTAGAGAATCGCCTGGTCGTGTCCCAGACCTTTCCCGAAAGCTTTGGCGATATGCAGGTGGCGCGGCTTGCTTCCTTCTTCAACGCCTACAAGGAAAGCATTCTGGGTCTTGGCACCTCGCGGCGCGACCGCGCCGTGCTGCTGACGCCGGGTCCCTACAACGAAGCCTATTTCGAGCATGTCTATCTGGCGCATTACCTGGGCCTGACCCTGGTGCAGGGTGATGACCTTGTGGTGCGCGACGGCGAAGTGTTCCTGAAAACCCTGACCGGGCTGGAACGCGTCGCCGCCATCTTCCGCCGCGTCGACTCCGATTTCTGCGATCCATTGGAGTTGCGCGGCGACAGCGCGCTGGGCGTGCCGGGACTGGTGGAAGCGGTGCGGTCGGGTGGGGTGGTGCTGGCCAATGCGCTGGGCGGCGGCGTCATCGAATCCCCTGCCATGGACGCCTATCTGCCCGCGATCTCGCATGCGCTGCTGGGTGAAGAGCTGAAGATTCCCGACATCGCCACCATCTGGTGCGGCACCGACTGGGGCCGCAAGGAAGCCATTGCCCGCATGGATCAGTGCATCCTGCGCGATGCATTCGATGCGCGGCCGCTGTTCTCGCGCAAGTCCAGCGCGCGGCTGGGTGCGGACCTGATCGGCGAAGACCGCGAACGCGTCATCGCCCGGCTGAAACAGCGCGGCGAAACCATGGTGCTGCAGGAAATCTCGCCTTTGGGCGTGGCGCCGGTGTTCGAGCAGGGCAAGTTCAGCGCCAAGCCGGTGTCCTTGCGCGTCTTCGCCGCCTGGACGCCGACCGGCTGGATGGTGATGCCAGGCGGACTGACCCGCGTTGCCGCCGACGATACGGTGCGCGCCTTGTCCATGCAGTCGGGCGCGTCCAGCAAGGATGCCTGGGTGATCTCGCCCACGCCGGTGGACAATTTCAGCCTGCTGACCAATGGCGGGCGCGCGCTGGAGATCAAGCGCCACGGCGAATCGGCGCCCAGCCGCGCCATGGACAATCTGTTCTGGCTGGGCCGCTATGCCGAGCGCACCGAAAGCTTTGTGCGCATCCTGCGCGCCGTGACGGCGCGGGTCAGCGATGAGCCGGCCGCCGCGCTGGATGTGGCGCGCAAGCTTTTGATCCCCTTCAGCCAGGCCAGCGATTCCCCCATCGAGGAAATCGCCGGCGATGACGAGCTGATGGATGAGCTTCAACTACTGGTCTACAGCCCGCGTCATAGCCGCGGGCTGCAACGGCTATTGCGGCGGGTGGAACAGACCGCCTGGTCGGTGCGCGACCGCCTGTCACTGGACACCTGGCGCACCATCCACGCCCTGACCGTCAATGAGGACCTGCCGCCAGCGGATGCGCCGTTCGAGGCGCCGGCCGCGCGTTTCTATCTGGACGCACTGGTGCGCCGCGCCGCCGCCCTGTCGGGCCTGTCGGCGGAAAACATGACCCGCGGGCCCAACTGGGTCTTCATGGAGTTGGGCCGCCGGCTGGAACGCGGCCAGCATCTGGCCTGGCTGGTGCGTCAGACCGTGTCCATGGCGGAGGCACGCGAGACCGAGCATATGCGCATCGTGCTGGAGATCGCCGACAGCGCCATGACCTACCGCTCGCGTTATCTCAATGTCTTCCAGCTTGTGCCCTTTGTGGATCTGCTGCTGCTGGACGAAAACAATCCGCGGTCCTGCGCCTTCCAGCTGGCGGCGATCGAAAACCATCTGCGCGAGCTGCCGCGCATCACGCTTGCCCAGCGCAGCGACGTGCCGCGCACCATCGCCCATGAGATGCGCGCCGCCGCCGCCAACGCCAATCCGGCGCGGCTGGCTTTTTGCGAAGCTGGCGCGCGTCCCGGCCTGATCGAGTTGACCGACAATATCACCTTCAGCGCGGGCGAATTGTCCGACGCCATCGCCGACGCCTATTCCCAGCACGCCACCCGCAGCCGCACCGGCTCCAGCCCGTATGTGGAGGCGTGATGGAGTATTTCGTCCGCCATCGTACCACCTACCGTTATCTGCAGGATGTTTCCCATTCCTGGCATCTGGCGCATTTGCGCCCGCGCACCACGCCGCTGCAGGCGGTGCATGACAGCAGCATCACCTTGAGCCTGGAGCCCGCCAGCCGGGTGGCGCGCGACGATTATTTCCAGAACCCCACCGAGCTGTTTTCCATCGACCGGCCGCATACCCATCTGGAAGTGCTGGCGGAAAGCCGGGTCACGGTTAAGCCGGCGCCGCAGCGCGTCTCGCGCGACAGCCTGCCGTGGGAAGAGGCGCGCGCGCGGCTGGAAAATCCGCAGGACGAAGAGGAACGCGACGCGGTCCAATATCTGTTCGATTCGCCCATGACAAAATTCGAAAGCGATATCGGCGCTTATGGCGCGGTGAGCTTTCCCCCGCACCGGCCGATCCTGGCAGGGGCCATCGAGCTGATGAACCGCATTCACAAGGATTTCCGCTACGACACCACCGTCACCGATGTCTCAACGCCGGTGGACCGGGTGTTCGAGATCCGCGCCGGCGTCTGCCAGGACCTGGCGCATGTCGGCATCGCGGCGATGCGCGCCATGGGCCTGCCGGCGCGCTATGTCTCCGGTTACCTGCTGACCGAGCCGCCGCCGGGCAAGCCGCGCCTGCTCGGTGCCGATGCCAGCCATGCCTGGTTCTCGGTGTGGGCGCCGCCCTTCGGCTGGGTGGACCTGGACCCCACCAACAACATCCTGGTGGGCGAAAGCCATGTCACCTCTTCGTGGGGCCGCGACTATGGTGATGTCGCGCCGGTGGCGGGCATCATCCTGGGCGGCCATGACCATGTGGTGGATGTGGGCGTGGACGTGATCCCGGTGGACCCGGACAGCCCCCAACTGCCCCACATGACCCCGGCGGGCTAGCGCGGGCAGCTCAATCCCAGGACCTGCGCGAAACGGTCCCGCAGCGACACCATCTCGATTTCGCCCAGCTTGCCCGGCTTCACGCCAGCGCCCGACAGCGCATAGATGCTGTGATAGTCGGGGCGCGTGGGCCAGAAGCCATGCGTGCCCGCATTGGCGGAGGACGTGTGCGCCGGACCTGTGGCGGCGTTGCCGAAAATGACATGCGGCGCCGGTTCGAAGGCGGCCAGGGCATCGGCGCCGGCAAAGCGCATCAGTTCGTCATGCGGCACTTCGCGGCCGACATCGCCCTTGCCGCTTTGACCGCGCAGCCAGTCCGCCACCTTGGCGTCGTTCGTCCGGACCAGACCGGCGGCGATCTGCAGCTCACCGGTGATCCCCGCCGCCGCGGCCATCGTCTTCAAGTTGGCGACATGGTCGATGCTTTCAAAGCCGTGATCGGACACCAGCGCCACGTCATAGCCCTTGGGCAACGCCTTCAGGATATCGCCAATCAGCTCGTCGGACCGTTCGGCGACCGCATTTGCGGATGGCGTGAAAGGACCTTCCTCATGGGCTTCGGAATCCAGCTCCGCCAGATGTAGCAGCATCAGGTCTGGCTGCTTGTTCTGAAGCAGGTAGATCGTGGCCAGGGTGCGGGTGCGGTCATCCAGCCAGCGGTAACCGAAGGAAGGACGGCTGCGCGTAATCTCCGCCACCAGGCCCGGTGTGCCATAGCCGTCGACACTTGCCAGGTCGGAGGAGTCGCCATTGCGCTTGGCATAGGCTTCCGGAAGATTCCAGTTCAGCTCCGCATTCACCGTCACCGGCCAGTTGACCGCCGCGGTGGTCAGTCCCGAAGCGCGCACGCATTGGGTCAGGGTCGGCACCTTGATCTTTGACGCCGACCAATAGCTTTGCGTGATATCCAGGGGGCCGCTGGCATTGGCCAGGATGCCGTGGCGGAAGGGCGGCACGCCCGTCAGCATGGTGGTGTGCGACGGCCATGTGACGGTCGGCCAGACGCCGGTCACGCCATCGGCCACTTGCGAGCGCGCCAACAGCTTGCGGATATTGGGCAGCTTCAAGCCCAGTGTGTCGGCATCACGCAAATAGCGCCAGTCCATCCCGTCCACCGAAATGACCAGCAGCTTGTGTTTGGCTGCGGCCTGGACCGGAAGGCAAAGGGCGGCCAACGCCGCCAAGCCCGTCGTCAGGAACGTCAGAACTTTTTGCATGATGCGCCTCCGGCATGGACGCTAAGCCAGGTGTGGGACCAAGGCCAAGGCCCCGGGTGTGAAGAAGCTGTGAAGGTTGCCGCTGGCCCCGTCCCGCGATAAAGGCTTGCCATGACCGCCGCCTTCGTCCTCGCCATTGCGTTTGTCGCCTGTGCCGCCACCATGGCCGGCGGTGCGCTGGCCTTGAAGTGGGCCGGCAAGCTGCCGCTGGTGATGGGCTTTTCGGCCGGCGCGGTGATCGGCGTGGCCTTCTTCGATCTGGCGCCGGAAGCGCTGGAAGCGGGCAAGGGCCTGTACGAACCCCGTGCCTTGCTGGCGGTCGCAGCGCTGGGTTTCTTTCTTTATACCGTGCTGGACCGGCTGGTGGCGCGCCATGACTGCGAAGGCCAGGTCAATCCGGCGCGCGGCATGATCGGCGCGGCGAGTTTTTCCGCCCATAGCGTGCTGGACGGTTTCGCCATGGGCATCGCCTTCCAGGCCAGCCAGGCCATTGGGCTCGTCGTGGCCACCGCTGTCCTGGCGCATGATTTTGCCGACGGCCTCAACACCGTGAATGTGGTGACCAAGAATGGCGGCAGCCGCAAATTTGCCATGCGCTGGCTGGCGGTGGACGCCATCGCGCCGGTGGTGGGGGCGGGACTGAGCCTGCTGGTGGCGACGAGTGCGGGGACCTTGGCGCTGCTGCTGGCGCTGTTCTGCGGTTTCTTCCTGCATATCGGCGCATCCGGACTTCTGCCCGAAAGCCACCGCGCCTATCCGCGCCCGTCCACGACCTTCGCCACCCTCGCGGGCGCAGGGGTTCTGTACGCGGTTACAGCGCTCGTTCGCTAAACACTTCTCTCCATGGCCGGGTTTAACCCGGCCATCCAGATGACTTGGCGCGGTGCTTGTTACCCTGGATGAAGAGCTATTTGATCTCTGTCAGCAGCGGCTTGCCCGCGAACTTGGCGTCGAGATTGTCCAGCACCAACTGGCTCATGGCACGGCGCGTCTCGTGCGTGCCGCTGCCGACATGGGGCTGCAACACCACATTGTCCATGCTGAGCAACGGCTCGGGCACATGCGGCTCGTTGACGAACACGTCCAGGCCCGCACCGCCCAACTTGCCGGATACCAGGGCTTCAACCAGCGCGTCCTCGTCCACCACCGCGCCGCGCGCGACGTTCACCAGAATACCGGTGGGACCCAGCGCCTCGATCACCGCCTTGTTGACGATCTTGTTGGTCTGGGGCGTGGCCGGAATGATGATGACCAGGAAGTCGCTATTCTTGGCCAGTTCCACCAGGTCGGGATAATGCTTGTACGGCACATCCGCCACAGGCTTGCGGCTGTGATAGGCGACCGTGTTGTTCATCGCCGTGGCGCGCTTGCCGATTTCCTTGCCGATGCGGCCCATGCCCAGGATGCCCACACGCTTGCCGCTGGCGCGATTGGCGAGCGGATGCTCGCCGTTCTTGGCCCATCCGCCACTGCGCACATAACGGTCGGTCACCACCAGCTTGCGCGCCGTCATGATCATCAGCGCGATGGCCAGGTCCGCGACATCGTCGTTCAGAACGTCGGGCGTGTTGCAGACCGGGATACCCTTGGAGCGGGCATATTCCACCGGGATGCCGTCATAGCCGACGCTGGCCGATGCAATGATCTCCAGCTTGGGCATGCGGTCGATCATTTCGGGCGGCGGGCCGGAATGGCCGTTGGTGACACAGCCGCGAATGACGCCGGCGACTTTGTCGAAGTCGGCCTTGCCATGCAGGCGATAGCGCGCCTCCAGGTCTTTCTGGACTTCGGGACGAAGGGGAACAAGCTGCAATATGTCGATCATGACTTCTCTCTTACTGGGCTTCCGCCATGGCTTTCATGTTGTCGAGCGCCTCATTGAACCGCTTGGTGCGGGCGGCGCGATTTTCGATCTTGGCCTGGGTCGTGCCCAGCGGCTCCTGGTCATAGAACAGGCTGTAGACGATCCGGGTCTGGCGGCCGCGGTCCAACGGCTCCACCGCCAACGTACCGTGATACAGGATGGTCGAGGCCGGCTGGGTGTAGGTGTAGGAATAGGGCGTCGAGGCCACCATCACTTCATTGTTGTTGCCGTTGAGCAGCCGGTTGGTGCCGAACGGCGTGCCCGTGACATTGCCGGTGATCACGCAAGTGACCTTCAGCCAGGTGGCGATGGCGCAATAAGGACCGATCTTGGCCCAGGTCTGGTCGGGCGTCCTGTTCACCACCTTGTCCAGCAGGATGGTGGTGTATTCGGCTGCCCCCGCCGAAGAAGAGGCAGCCGGTGCTGCCAGCAGCGAAACCGCAATTGCTGCGCTTGCGAGAAACCCTGTCTTCATCGCCACATCCCCTTTGCTTTGCGCCCTGTTTATTCCCTGATAAAACGCTGGCAAGCCGCGCGCAACAAGACATAAGCGCCCGCAGCTCCAAGGGATCAAGATGCCTCGTTTTGCCGTTCCGGCCCTGCTTTGCCTGCTGGCCGCAATGGCGTCCGCGGACGCCCGGGAGCTGAAAATTCTCACCGGCGCGGGCATGTCGATGCCGGTGCGCACCCTGGCTGGCGAATATGGCGCGCGCACGGGCAACACGGTCACGGTGATCAGCGATACCGCAGGCGGGGTGCAGAAGCGCATCGAAGCGGGCGAGAAATTTGATCTGGTGATCGGCACCCAGGCGGTGCTGGACGCCCTGACCCAGCAGCAGAAGGTTTCAGCGGCCCATTCCGACTTGGCCCGGATGGTGGCCGGGATCGGGGCAAAGCTGGGCACGCCCAGGCCAGCCATCGCCGATGCG
>JBBQBL010000002.1:0-38095 GCA_038317805.1 Micropepsales bacterium | reverse complement strand
GGACACCTCGAAGCCGCCATAGCCATACAGGATGGCGGGTGCCGGGCCGTTCAGGGTCTTGGGCCGGGTGACAAAATAGGGAATCTTCGTGCCGTCCTTGCTGACCGCTTCGAACTGCTCGCTGACCATGTTTGACGCGTCAAAGCGCGCCGGCAGGGACTTGATGGCCTTGGGGCGATCGCTGCCGTCATCGAAATAATGGGTGGGCGGGGTCAGGTGGTTCTGGAAACTGAACAACGCCTGCGGCCCAAAATCATTGGTCGAGACGATGTCGGCGGCGCCCTGTCCCGGCAGCGGCAGCAGCTTGTCGGACCAGCCTTTGCCATTGGTAGTAAAGACATGCACCGCGCCGATCACATTGTCGGTGATGGCGACATAGACCTTGTCGCGGCCGATGCCGACGCTTTCGATGCTCTGGCGCGGGCCCGGCGCAAAGATCACCTGGGTCGGAGCGCCGTCACGGAACGCCACCAGCGCACCCTTGGGCAGCTTAACGCTGCCGGTCTCGAACGGCTGGCGCAAGGTTGCCAGCCAGGCGCCATCGAACAACCCCTTCACATCGGCGGAACGCGGCAGCGGCAACTGCTTCACGCTGTCGCCCGTCAGCAGGAAATAATCGCTTTCGAAGAAGTTCACCGCCCGGATCACCAGGCCGGCATTGCCCTCCTTGCTATGGAAGGTTGCAGGGGCGGCCAGCACGTCTTCCACCTGGCCTTCGTAGAGTATCCTGGCGTCCGCAATCGGTGTGCCGCGCTTCCACAGCTTGACGATGCGGGCATAGCCGGACTTGGTCTCGCCATCCTTGGCGGTGGCGAACAGCACCGTGTCATCGTCGAGATACGCGGCATCGACCTTGGCTTCGGGCAAGACAAAGCCGTCATCGGCCAGCTTCTTCGCCTTCAGGTCATATTCGCGCACCACCACGGCATCGCCGCCGCCGCGCGACAGGCGCAGCAGGCATCGCACTTCGCCGGGTGAACATTCGGCGCCCTTGAAGACCCAGTTTTCCTTCTGGTCCTTGGCCAGCGCGTCCACGTCCAGCAGCACGTCCCATTTGGGATCGGGGTTCTGGTAATCGGCAATGGTTGTACGCCGCCACAGACCCTTGGGGTTGGCCGCGTCCTGCCAGAAATTATAGACAAAGCCGTGGCTGAGCCCGCCGGTAGGAATGCGGTCGGTGGCGTCCAGCACCTGCATGAGGGAATCGTAATTCTTCTGGTAGCGCGGATCGGCCTTCAGCGGCCCCAGTGCCTTGGCATTCTCCGCTTTCACCCAGGCCAGCGGCTTTTCGCCATGCACGTCTTCCAGCCACACATAGGGATCATCGGTCACGGCAAAGGCTCCTGAAGCAAGGATGAGCAGCGGAGCGATCAGGGCAAGAAAAAGGCGCATGGCGGTTCCGCAAGTTTGTCGCGCCAGCTTGGGAATTTTAGGCTCCCAAGTCCATGGAAAAGCGCTGCTCCCATGCCTATAACACCCCCATGACCGCATTCGTGAAAATGCACGGCCTGGGCAATGATTTTGTGGTGTTCGACGCGCGCGACGCCGCCGTCAACCTGACCGCGCTGAACGCCAAGGCCGTGGCCAATCGCCATTTCGGCGTGGGCTGCGACACGGTGGTGGTGATCCGTCCCGGCGGCGCCCAGGCCGATGCCAGCGTGCTGTTCTACAATGCCGACGGATCGGAATCGGAAAGCTGCTACAACGCCACGCGCTGCGTCGCGCGCCTGCTGCTGGACGAGCGGGGCCTGGTGCGGGTCAAGCTATCCACCAAGGGCGGGCTTCTGATCTGCAGCGATGCCGGCAAGGGCGCGGTGACGGTAGATGTGGGCGAGCCCAGGCTGGACTGGCAACAGATCCCGCTGGCCCAGGAAACCGATACCAGCAATTTCCTGATCGAAGTGGGCGGCTCCAGCGTGCCGGCCAGCGCCGCTTCAATGGGCAATCCCCACTGCGTGCTGTTCGTGCCTGACGCCATGGCCGCACCCATCACAATGCTGGGCCCGAAAATCGAAAATTCGCCCTTGTTTCCCAATCGCACCAATGTCGAGTTCGCGCAAATCCTGGACCCCGGCAAAATCCGCATGCGGGTGTGGGAACGCGGCGTGGGCGTGACCTTGGCCTGCGGCACCGGCGCCTGCGCCACGGCCGTATCGGCCATCCGGCGCGGCCTGACGGGCCGTAAGGTGGAAGTGATCCTGGATGGCGGCTCACTCCTGATCGAGTGGCGCGAAAGCGACGGCCATGTGCTGATGACCGGGCCGACCGCCGAGCCCTTTCGCGGCCGGCTGGACTTGGACAAGCTCCCGGTCAAACCATGACCCTGGAGGTCGTGACATTCGGCTGCCGCCTCAATGCCTATGAGAGCGAGGCGATCAAGGACCGCGCCCGCGAAGCCCAGCTGCGCGATGCGGTGGTCATCAATACCTGTGCCGTCACGGCCGAAGCAGTACGCCAGTCGCGCCAGGCCATCCGCAAGCTGAAGCGCGAACAACCGGGCCGGCGCATCATCGTCACCGGCTGCGCCGCGCAAACCGAGCCCCAGACCTATGCCGCCATGCCCGAAGTGGACCGGGTGCTGGGCAATGCCGAGAAACTGACCGTGGAAAGCTATGCCGGCTATGACGGCAAGATCCGCGTCGCTGACATCATGGGCCTGCGCGAAAATGCGTCCCCGATGGTGGATCATTTCGAGGGCAAGACCCGCGCCTTCCTGTCGGTGCAGAATGGCTGCGATCACCGCTGCACCTTCTGCATCATTCCCTATGGCCGGGGGCCCTCGCGCAGCGTGCCCATGGGCGCGGTGGTGGCCCAGGCCCGCCGGGTGGTGGAACAGGGTTTTGCCGAGATCGTTCTGACCGGGGTGGACCTGACATCCTACGGCGCCGATCTGCCGGGGACGCCGGGGCTGGGGACATTGGTGCGCAAGATCCTCAAGCTGGTGCCCGAACTGAAGCGGCTGCGGCTTTCCTCCATCGACAGTATCGAAACCGATGATGTGCTGATGCGCGCCATCGCCGAGGAAGAGCGGCTGATGCCCCATTTCCATCTGTCGGCCCAGTCGGGCGACGACATGATCCTGAAACGCATGAAGCGCCGCCACGCACGCGCCGACACCATCGCTTTTTGCAATGACGTGCGCCGTCACCGGTCCGATGCCGCGTTCGGCGCCGACCTGATCGCCGGCTTTCCCACCGAAGATGAGGCGATGTTCGAAAACAGCCTGGCGCTAGTGGATGATGCGGGCCTGTCGCAGCTCCATGTCTTCGGCTTTTCGCCGCGCGCGGGTACGCCCGCCGCCCGGATGCCCCAGCTGCCCCGCGCCCTGGTCAAGGAACGCGCCGCCCGGCTGCGCGCCAAGGGCGAAGCAGCTCGCGCCATGCGGCTGGATGCGATGAAGGGCTCGCGCCACACCATATTGATGGAACGCGGCGGCATGGGTCGCACCCCCTGCTTCACGCCGGTAAAATTCGACGCCCCATACGGCAGCTTCCTTCCCCTCACCATTACCGGCCGCAGCGGCGCGCTTCTTGTGGGCGCCCCGCTGTGAGAACATTTGGCGAAGCACCGCCGCCACCCACCTTCTTCGACCGTCTCAAGTCCGGCCTGTCCAAGACCGGGCTGGGCGAAATCCTGACCAAGAAAAAACTGGACGCCGCCGCAGTGGCCGAACTGGAAGAGGCCCTGATCCGCGCCGACATGGGCGCCGGCCAATCCGCCAGGATCGCCGCTGCGGTGGCGAAGAACCGCTATGACGCGGAAATCTCCGGCGCCGAGCTGAAGTCGGTGCTGGCGGGCGAAATCGCCGCGTTGCTCACCCCCATCCAGCAGCCACTGCGGGTAGAGGACGGCAGGAAGCCCTTTGTCATCCTGGTGGCGGGGGTCAACGGCACCGGCAAGACCACCACCATCGGCAAGCTGGCCAAGCGCCTGGCCGAGGAAGGCGCCAAAGTGACCTTGGCCGCCGGCGACACGTTCCGCGCCGCCGCCATCGAGCAGCTTCGGGTCTGGGCCGACCGCGCGAAGGCAGAATTCGTCGCCACCAAGGCGGGCGGCGATGCGGCAGGCCTGGCCTTCGAGGCGTTGGAGAAGGCGCGCGTCAATGGCAGCGACATTCTTTTGATCGACACGGCGGGGCGGCTACAGAACAAGACCGGCCTGATGGCCGAGCTGGAGAAGATCGCCCGCGTCATCAAGAAACTGGACCCCTCCGCCCCCCATGCGGTGCTGCTGGTGCTGGACGCCACGACGGGGCAGAACGCCATCAGCCAGGTGGAAGCCTTCTCGGCCTCGGTGCCGGTGACCGGACTGGTCATGACCAAGCTGGACGGCACCGCCAAGGGCGGCATCCTGGTGGCTCTGGCCGGACGTTTCGGCCTGCCGGTGCATTATATCGGGGTGGGCGAAGGCGAAGACGATCTGCAACCCTTTGTGGCGGCCGACTTTGCCCGCGCCTTGGTAGGAATTGACGCATGAACCCGCAGCTGCGCCGCACAGCCCTGGATCTGGGACCCCTTCTTGTCTTCTTTGCAGCCTTCAAATGGGGCGGATTCTTCGTCGCCACCGCCGCCTTCATGGTGGCGATCACCGTAGCGCTGGCGATCGGCTACACGATCGAGAAAAAGCTCTCGCCCATGCCGCTTTTCACCGCGGTGATGGTGCTGATCTTCGGCGGCCTGACGCTGTACCTGGAAAACAAAACCTTCCTGAAGGTGAAGGTCACCATCATCTATTCTTTTTTCGGCGTCACCCTGCTGGGCGGCCTTCTCTTCAATCGCCTCTTCATCAAATATGTCTTCGCACAGGCCTTCGACCTCACCGAAAGCGGCTGGCGGCAACTGACCTGGCGCTGGGGCGTGTTCTTCCTGGCCTTGGCCGTGGTCAACGAAGCGGTGTGGCGCAACACCTCGGACGAAGCCTGGGTTTCCTTCAAGGTCTGGGGCATCATCCCCCTGATCTTTTTGTTCGCGCTCGCACAGACCCGCCTTGTGATAAAACATCAGGCACCTGACGCGGACGGCGGCAAAAACGCGCAACAATGATGCGTCCCGCGGACGAACGCGGACTATCTTCTTAAAAACATTGGAAGATGATGTATGGCTCGCATGGGCCGGCACATACCATTCATTGTGGCCGCGCGGCACAATCCACTCGGATAGAACCGTGCAATACGCGCGGACGCGTGTCCGGATCACATTGCGCGCGGTTTGCAAAGATCATCTATGGAAAATTTGCGGATAGACATGGGCGCGCAAAACCGTTTTAACTCGCCATCCGGACTGCAGCGCCGCATCGTGTAACCCGAAGACGGGACGTGAGATGGCAGCGCACCGTGGAGCGAAATTAGGGGTTGTTGATGATGAAGGGGCAGCGCAGACCGGGAAATGGCTTTGACCTTTCCGAAGCGCCCTCTCACCTGATCCGCCGCTGCCAGCAATTCTATGGCGACCTCTATGCCCGCGAAGCCGGCGCCAAGGAACTGACCAAGCAACAGTTCACGCTTCTGTGCGCGCTGGAACAGAATGACGGCGTCAGCCAGACCGCCCTTGTCGAGATCACCGGCATCGATCGCTCCACGCTTGCGGAGATGGTGCGCCGGATGCTGGAAAAAGGGTTGCTGTCGCGCGAGCGCACCGAGGAAGACCAGCGCGCTAATGCCGTGGCCATCAGTCCGTCGGGCCGCAAGGCCCTGCGCGGCGCCCGCAATGCCGCAGACCGCGCCGAACGAGCCCTGCTGGAGGCCCTGCCCCAGCCGGAACGCCAGAAATTCGTGAAAGCCCTGTCCCAGATCGCCCAGGCCGCCGAGCAGCTGAATGGCGACGGCGTCAGGCCCGCCCGCCGCAATGTGCGGCGGCGCAAGCTGGGCGGCTGAGCCGCCCTTATACTCAGACCGTGATGTCGATGTGCTGCCCGAGCCGGGCAGACGGTTGCGCCTGCACGGGCTGCTGAGCCGCCTGCGGCGCGGCGGTCTGCCGTAGCGGCAGGGCCGCGAAATTCGAGGCAGCTCCGGTGGTCTTTTCCAGCGCGGCCGCGAAGTTTGCCTGCTGGGGCGCCGGGGGTACCTGCAGCCGGGCGCGCGCCTCGCGGGCGGCCTGCTGGGCGGCAATAAGGGTGGCGCTGACTTGCATGGAGCCACCCTGTCAAAACAGGGTTAGCAAAAGGTTACGGCCCCCTTCAGGGATCAGCCCTTCAGGGGTTCGCTTGGGCAGCCTTGATAGCGGGGACGATCTCCCGCGCCAGGGCGGCATCTGTGATCGCTCCAACATACTTCAGGCGGATGATGCCATGCCCGTCCACCACATAGGTCTCCGGCACGCCATAGACGCCCCATTCGATGGAGGCGCGGCCGTCGTCATCGCGGGAAATCTTGGCGAAGGGGTTGCCCACCTCGTCCAGGAAGGCGCGCGTGGCCTCCGGCTTGTCTTTTTGCGTCAGCCCGTACAGCGCTACCCCCGGCATGCGGGCCAAGGTCGCAAGCTGGCCGGTTTCTGTGCGGCAGGGCGCGCACCAGGACGCAAAGACATTGATCACGCTGACATGGCCGCCGGCAAGATCCGCCGGCGTGAAGGCGGCGCTCTGCGCGTCCAGGCCTGGCAAGATCAGGCGCGGCGCCGGCTTGTTCAGCAAGGCCGAAGGCACAAGGTCCGGCGCCGGCGACCACAGGCTGCGGAACAGGAAGAAAGCCAGCACCGCGAAAGCGGCGACCGGCGCGATGAACACCCAGCGCTTCATTTCTGTTCCAGGCTTGGCTTCTCAAGTCGGGCCAGCACCGCCTTGGCCTTGAACCAGCCGATCACGGTCCACAGCGTAATGCCGATCAGCGCCACCGCCGAGATGGCATAGGCCGGCCAGATATAGACACCGTAAGGACCCAGGTCGAAATTCATGCCGCGCTCCCCTGCATCAGCGTGCGGGCGCGCCGCTCCACGATCACGGTGCGAATGCGCAGCATCCACAACGACACGAACAGCAGCATATAGCCCAGCATCATGATCAGCAGCGGCCACAGATAGACCGGCGCGATCTTGCCCGAGACGATGCTTTCCCCCTGGTGCAGGGTGCTCCACCATTCCACCGAAAACTTGATGATGGGAATATTGACCACTCCGACCAGCGCCAAGATGGCGGCGGCGCGGGCGGCGCGGACTTCATCCTCGATGGCGTTCCACAGTGCCATGTAGCCGAAGAACAGGAACAGCAGCAGCAGGAAACTGGTGAGCCGCGCATCCCACACCCAATAGGTGCCCCACATGGGCTTGCCCCACAGGGCGCCTGTGATCAGGCCCAGCGCGGTGAACACCGCACCAAACGGCGCCGCGGCGCGGCCCGCGATATCGGACAAGGGATGACGCCACACCAGCGACAGCAGTGAACAAATGGCGATGGCGCCATAGGCCGCTTCCGCCGCCACATCGGCCGGGACATGGATGAACAGCAAAAGCACGGTCGAGCCTTGCTGGTAGTCGGCTGGAACGGCGAAACCGAGATAGAGGCCGACGGCCAGGCACAATACTGTCGCCACCGCCGTGATGGGCAGCAGCACATTCGACAGCCGCATGAAATTGTGCGGGTTGGCGTAACGGAAAAGCCAGTTCATCTAGCCACCAAGGTTCAGGCGGACGCTGGCCGCCGCCGCAAAGGGACTTAGCAGCACCGCGCCCGCGGAAAAAGCCGCCAAGAGGCCCAGGGCGCCGCCAGGGGCCAAGCGGTCCAGGGTCAGGGACACCGCGCTCGCCCCGAAAATCACCGCCGGCGACAGCAGCGGCAGGATGATCAGGGGCAGGATCAGGCCGCCGCGTTTCAGGGAAAGGGTCAGGCTGGCGCCGATGGCGCCAACGGCGCTGACCGCCGGCGTGCCCAGCAGGAGCGACAGGAACAGGGTCAGGGTGGCGGCCGGGGTCAGGTTGAACAGCAGCGCCAGCAGCGGCGACAGGAGGGTCAGAGCCGCGCCGGTGGACAGCCAGTGCGCCAGCATCTTGGCCAGGGCGGTCAGCTCCAGCGGCAGCGGCGACAAGGCGATCAGGTCCAGGCTGCCGTCTTCGAAGTCGCCCTGGAACAGCCGGTCCAGTGACAGCAGCGCCGCCAGCACCGCGCCCACCCACAGCACGCCACCGCCCACCCGCGCCAGCAGGCGCAGATCCGCGCCCACGCCCAGCGGCACCAACGTCGCCACCAGGGCGAAGAAGGACAGAGCCAGAAAGGCGCTGCCGCCGCTGCGGGACGCCAGCCTTATGTCGCGCGCCAGAAGGGTGAAGAAGGGGCTCACAGCTTCAGGCTTTCGTTGCCCAGGCCGAGGGGATCATGGGTGGCGGCGATGATGATGCCGCCCTGCCCGCAATGCAGGGCCATCAACTGCGCCACCAGCGCCTGACCTGCGGTGTCCAGAGCGGCGAAGGGTTCATCCAGCAGCCACAGCGGGCGATTGCTCACCAGCAGCCGCGCCAGCGCCAGGCGACGCTTCTGGCCGGCGCTGAGATAGCGGCAGGGCAGATCGGCCTGACGCGCCAAACCGACTTGCGCCAGCGCATCGCGGCTCGCCGTGCCGCGATAAAGCGCCGCCCAGAAGGTCAGTTGTTCCTGCACCGTCAGCTGTGGCTTCAGGCCATCGTGATGCCCCAGCCAACCGATCTTCTTGCCACGTTCTTCGGCATCATCGCTGTCACCGGACGCATCCTGCACAATCAGGCGTCCAGCCACGGGGATCAGAAAGCCCGCGATCAACCGCAACAATGAGGTCTTGCCCGAACCATTGGCGCCTTCCACCGCCAGCGCCTGTCCCGCGCGCACGCGGAAGGACAGGTTCTCGAACAGCTTACGGTCGCCGCGCGCGCAGGCAAGCCTTTCGGCGGTGAGGGACGAAATCATGGGCGGAAACTAGCGGCTCAAAAGCCACTAGTACATGTGCTGGCCGCCGTTAATCGACATGGTGGAGCCAGTGATGAACCCGCCTTCATCGGCCACCAGGAACAGCACGCCGCGCGCGATTTCGTCGGCCTTGCCCAGACGGCCGACCGGAATGCGGGCCACGATCTTGGCCAGCACTTCGGCCGGCACCGCCGCCACCATGTCGGTGTCGATGTAACCGGGCGCGATGGCGTTGACGGTAATGCCCTTGGCGGCGCCTTCCTGGCCCAGCGCCTTGGTGAAGCCGTGGATGCCGGACTTGGCGGCGGCATAGTTCACCTGGCCATACTGTCCGGCCTGGCCGTTGATCGAGCCGATATTGACGATGCGACCAAAGCCCCGCGCCAGCATGCCGTCCCAGGCTGCCTTGCACATGTTGTAGCAGCCGCCCAGGTTGGTATCGATCACTTCGTCCCAGGCCGAGCGGCTCATCTTCTTCATGGTGGCGTCGCGGGTGATGCCGGCATTGTTGACGATCACGTCGACCGGGCCGAGTTCAGCTTCGACTTTCTTGATGCCCGCGACGCAGTCATCGAACGAGGAGACATCCCATTTGTAGGCAGCGATGCCGGTGCGGTCGGTGAAGGCCTTGGCGCGCTCGTCATTGCCGGCGTAATTGGCCGCCACTTTGTATCCGGCATTCTTCAGCGCCAGCGAAATCGCCTCGCCAATGCCGCGCGTTCCGCCCGTCACCACCGCTACCCGTGCCATGTGTTTGTCCTTTTGCTTTTCCTTGTCGGAAAAACAGTTAGGCCCGCTTTTGCGGGCGTTTCAACCAAAGATCGATGTTGCAGTGCCGTCCTAGCGTTCGACCGTCAGGGCGATACCCATGCCGCCGCCGATGCACAATGTCGCGAGGCCCTTCTTGGCGTCGCGCTTGCCCATCTCGAACAACAGGGTGGTCAGGATGCGGGCACCCGACGCCCCGATGGGATGGCCGATGGCGATGGCGCCGCCATTGACGTTCACCTTGGCCGGATCCCAGCCCATGTCCTTGTTGACGGCGCAGGCCTGGGCGGCAAATGCCTCATTGGCTTCCACTAGGTCCAGGTCGGCGGCCTTCCAGCCGGCCTTCTGCAGCGCCAGGCGCGAAGCGGGGATGGGACCGGAGCCCATCACCTTGGGATCCACGCCGGCCTGCGCCCAGCTGGCGATCCGCGCCAGGGGCGTCAGGCCACGGGCGGCGGCATCCTTGGCGCTCATCAGCACCAGGGCGGCGGCGCCGTCATTGAGGCCCGAGGCATTGCCGGCGGTGACGGTGCCGGCCTTGTCGAAGGCAGGCCGCAGACCCGTCATGGCTTCAAGCGTAGCGCCGTCGCGGATATATTCGTCGGTATCGACCACCGTGTCGCCCTTGCGGCCCTTCACGGTGACGGCGGCGATCTCGTCCTTGAACTTGCCGGCCTTGCGCGCCGCTTCCGCCTTGTTCTGCGAGGCGACGGCGAACTTGTCCTGTTCCTCGCGGGTGATCTGCCATTCCTTGGCGACATTCTCGGCGGTGACGCCCATGTGATAGCCGTTGAAGGCGTCCCACAAGCCGTCGCGGATCATGGTGTCGATGAATTGCAGATCGCCCATTTTCTGACCGGCGCGCAAATAAGCGGCATGGGTGGACAGGCTCATGGATTCCTGGCCGCCCGCCACCACGATTTTGCTGTCGCCCTGCGAGATGGCCTGGGCGCCCAGCGCCACGGTGCGCAGGCCCGAGCCGCACACCATGTTGATGCTCCAGGCGGGTGCGCCGATCGGAATGCCCGCGGCGATGGAGGCCTGACGGGCCGGGTTCTGGCCCTGGGCGGCGGTCAGCACCTGGCCCAGGATGACTTCGGAAACTTCCTCACCCGTCACCTTGGCGCGTTCCAGGGCAGCCTTGATGGCGATCTCGCCCAGCTTGTGGGCGGGAACCGTGGCGAAGGCGCCGCTGAAGGACCCCACGGGGGTCCGGGCAGCCGATACGATGACGACGTCTTCCATGAGGTTTCCTTCCGCAAACGGACTTTTCATTATTGCCGCGCGCAAAATGCCGCGAACGCGGGCAATGGTAAACCGTGATAAAAATAGTGTGAGTTATCATGTGCTTATAAGGGAAGTGACAGTCTGTCCGGTGTTGCGGTTGCTAAATGGCGCTGGACAGCGCACGCGCAGGATGGTGTCCTATCCAAAAGCACGCCTTCGGGGAGGCGTATAGAAGTCGGGGAACTCAGTGGCAGACGATAAAGCAAAGTCCGAAGGTCCGGTGGTCATCAAGAAGTACGCCAACAGGCGGCTCTACAACACCCAGACATCCTCCTATGTGACGCTCGATCACCTTGCCGCGATGGTCAAGGAAGGCACCGAATTCGAGGTCCAGGACGCGCGCACCGGTGAAGACATCACCCGCAGCGTGCTCACCCAGATCATTTTCGAAGAAGAAGCCAAGGGCCAGTCGCTGCTGCCGATCAAGTTCCTGCGCCAGTTGATCCGCTTCTATGGCGACAGCTTGCAGACCTTCGTGCCCGGCTATCTGGACATGAGCATGGACGGCTTCACCAAGAACCAGGGCGCCATGCGTGACCGCATCGCCGAGGCGCTTGGCGGCGGCAACCAGATGGTCGAAAACCTGACGCGCCAGAACATGAAGATGTTCGAGGATGCCATGGCCATGTTCGTGCCGTTCGGCGCGGTCAAGGGCGAAGCGCCGAAGGGCGCCAAGCAGCCCGCGCCCCAGACCGACGAAGTCGCCGATCTCAAAGAAGAGATGGAAGCGATGCGCCGCCAGCTGGCCGAGCTGAGTTCGCGCAAGTGAAGCGCCCCTTTGGGGGCGCCATCATCCTTCTGAACTGTATTGCGCTGATGGGCTGCTTTGCGCCCATGACCACGCGCGAGGCGCAGGCCGTTGCGTCGGAAAGCCTTACCAAATATTGCGCCGGCAAGTGCGGCGCCGTCACCTTGGGCCGCACCCAGCGCATCAAGAGCCGTTACCTGGTGGATTTTGACGCGCCACGCCAGCGCTTCACGGTGATTGTCGAGAAGGACGGCAACGCCAAGGTTACGGCCTGGGCCAAAGATAAGTAGGACTTAGGCCCACTCGGGGTCCAGCAGCGGTTCTCCAAAATGGAACCCCTGGAAATAATCGACGCCGAAATTCTGCAGCAGCGCGGCATCGTCGTCCGAGCCCACCCATTCGGCCACCGTCTTGATGTCGAAGTTGCGCGCCAAACCGACCAGGGTGCGCACAAAGACCTGATTTTCCGGCGACTGGCTGAGATCCTTCACATAGGAACCGTCGATCTTGACGGTATCGACGTGCAGCATCTGCAGGTTGCGGAACGAGGTATAGCCGGCGCCGAAATCGTCGATCGCCACGCGCGCACCCATCTCGCGCAGCTGCGAGACAAAGCGCGCATTTTCCTCGAAGTGATGCAACGCAGCGGTTTCGGTCAGCTCCACGATCAGGCGCGGCGCCACATCCTGCTGTTCGCGCACATAGTCCACAAAACTTTGCAGCCAGGCCGGATCGGACGCGGCGGTGCCCGAGACGTTCACCGCCAGGGTGATGGCGGAATGGGCCTTGAGTTGAGCTACGGTGGCTTCCAGCGCGAAGCGGTCCACCAGATGCACGATGCCCATCTGCTCGCAGGCCGGCACGAACAGGCCCGCGGTCTGGACCGAGCCATCGGGGCGCACCAGGCGCAGAAGGCATTCGTAATGCGACACCTTGCGCGAGCGCGCCGCCACGATGGGCTGGTAGGCAAGCTTCAGGCGGTTGTCCTTCAGGGCCTGCATCACTTCGTCGGAAATCTGCATCAGGCGCAGGCGCGCGGTCTCGCGCTGGGGCGAGGGTTCATACACGGCAAAGCCATCGCGGCCGCTGGCGCGCGCCTTGTCCAGCGCCTGTTCGGCGCGCAGCATGGCTTCCTGACTGTTGGACGCGGCCTGGGGCAGCCATACCGCACCCACGCTGCAGGTCACCTGGGCCATGCCGGCGCGGGTTTCGATGCCGCTACCCCGCACGGCTGCGCGCAGGCGCGCCGCCACCACCGCAATTTCATTCTCGCGGCAATTTTTCAGGATGACGCCGAATTTGTTGCCGGCGGTGCGGCCGATGATATCGCTGCCGCGCAGGGTGCGGGCCAGGCGGTCGCCGGTACCCATGATCACTTCGTCGCCGGCATCGAAGCCGAAACTGTCATTGATCATGGCCAGGCGGTCGACCGAGGCCACCAGGAAGGCGCAGTTGCGGTTTTCGGCTTTGGCCGATTCAATGGTGCCCGACAATTCCTCGCGCAAGGCATTGCGGTTGAGATGGCCGGTCAGCTCATCGCGCGTGGCCAGGTAGGACAGACGGCGCACTTCGCGCGAACGTTCGGTGGTGTCGCGCACCATGCCGGTGAGCCGCGCGGTGCTGCCATCGATGGCGGCAAAGCGGGTGCCGGCCATGGTCAGGGTGATGGCGCCGAGCGCGGTGGCGATTTCCACGTCGATCAGGAAAGAGTTGGAGCCCTGATCGCGCGAGCTCAGCAGCGCCTGCATCTCGCGGCGGCTCTCGGGAATGATGCCTTCGAAGAAGCTGGATGCGTTGGCGGCGTCCAGGTGCAGGGGCAAGATATCGGTGGCGCCATCCCAGCGGATGGTGCCGGCCGCGATGTCCCAGTCAAAGGCGGCGCAGGCGGCAGCCTGGGCGGCCAGGCGCAGACGCAGCTCGTCATCCAGCTGAGACAGCTGGACGATCTCCTCTCGCTTCTGCAATGCGGTGTTCAGCACGACCACTACCCCGAGTCCGGTTTCTCCGGCCTTTTCACGGGCCACTATGTCCGGTGCGGGCTTAAAAAAGCGCAAACCTCAAAGGCTTGGCGGGACGGAACAAGGCTTGCCTTGTGAACCGGTATGCGTGTGACCGGACCCTTTGAGATTGCCGTGCGCGGAGGCCAAAAAGCCTTCGACGGCGACGCGCGCCGGGTCGAAAAGTCCAGCAGCTCCAGCGGCTTGGGTAGCCGGCCGAAAGACCTGGCAGGCCATCGGGAAAAATCCGTGCCGCGCTTGCAGGTGGAACTTGTGTGCCAGGACGACACGCGTGGCCACGACCCGTTTTGGGACGCTCCGCGATTGCTGCCGACTTTCGTTACCCAGGTAATGGGCCAGGCCTTTCCCGAACGGCGCGAAACCGCGTCAGTGGAAACCGCGTATGGAAGCGTCGCGAGCCCCCGCATGGCGCTGCTTCTGGATCGCAAGAGTTGACGGCTTTGCCAGGCCCACAAGAGCGGCCGCGCAGAACAGAAACATTCCCGCCTGCGCGCCCTGCTCCAGGAAGGCGAGACCTGCCGCCAGCAGCGACGCGCCCGCCAGGATGGGAATGGCGGCGATCCCGTTCAGCGATGCGGCGATGATGGCAAGACCGGCGAAAACCACCGGCGCCAGCGCCAGCACCCAGACGCCCGACAACAAACCGGCAAGCCCGCCAGCCAGTGCCATTACCAACGCAAAGGCAATGGCGAAAACCGGCAATGGCCGCGCGAACAAGGCCAGCGTCGCCACCATCAGCGAGGCTCCGCCCAGCGGCAACAAAAACAGGCCGGCGACATCGGCCAGCCCCACAAGACGCGTCACGCCCAGCGCGGCGAACAGCATAGATGCGAAACGCAGATAAAGACGCGCGGCGGGACGCAGCGGCGCCGCCAGCAGCCAGGCGCTGACACAGGCGCAGAACAGCGCGCATGCCGCCAGGATACCCAGAGAATCAAAAGCCATCCGGCGCAGGATAGCGCGCGGATGGCTTTTTCAGGTCACGTTCAATCAGGCGACGAGCAGATTCCGCAGCACGTACGGGAGAATCCCGCCGTTCTTGAAGTACGCCACCTCGTCCGCCGTCATGATCATCAGGTGCAGCGGCAGCTTGACGCTGGTGCCGTCTGGGCGGGTCACATTGGCGGTCATCTGCTGGCGGGGCTTGAGATCGCCCGACAGGCCGGGAATGTCGATCACCTCGCGGCCGGTGAAGCCGTAATCCTTGCGCGACTTGCCCGCCTCGAAACAGAAGGGCGCCACGCCCATGCCGATCAGGTTGGAGCGATGGATACGCTCGAAGCTCTCGGTGATCACCGCGCGCACGCCCTGCAGCTTGGGGCCCTTGGCCGCCCAGTCACGGGACGAACCGGTGCCATATTCCTTGTCGCCGATGACGATCGTTCCATGACCGTCCTTCTTGTAGGCCTGGGCCGCGTCGAAGATGGACATGGTTTCGCCCGGCGCGTCGGGCTTGGCGTAATAGATGGTGTTGCCGCCTTCGGCCCCGCCCATCATTTCGTTGCGGATGCGGATATTGGCGAAGGTACCCCGCTCCATCAGCTCGAAATTGCCGCGGCGCGAGCCATAAGAGTTGAAATCCTTCTGCGACACCTGGCGTTCCGACAGGTACAAGCCACCCGGCGACGACACCTTGATGTTGCCGGCCGGCGAGATGTGGTCGGTGGTGATGCTGTCGCCGAACAACGCCAGCACACGAGCGCCGGTGATTTCCTCCACCGGCTTGGGCTTGATGGTCATGCCTTCGAAGAAGGGCGGGTTCTTCACATAGGTGGAGCTCATGTCCCACTGATAGGTCTGGCCCTTGACCAGCTTGACCTTGCGCCAATTGGCGTCGCCGTCGAACACATTGCCATAGCGCTTCTTGAAGGCTGCAGGCTTGACCGCCTTGGCGATGGCGGCGCGGATTTCCTTGGGGCTTGGCCAGATGTCCTTCAGATAGACCGGCTCGTTGTTCTTGTCATAGCCCACCGGTTCCTTGGTCAGGTCCATGTTGACCGAACCGGCCAGCGCATAGGCCACCACCAGCATGGGGGAAGCCAGGTAATTGGCGCGCACCTGCGGATGCACGCGGCCTTCAAAGTTGCGGTTGCCGGAGATCACGGCCGCCGCGACCAGATCGGCTTCGGTCACCGCCTTGGCCACCGGCTCGGGCAGCGGGCCCGAATTGCCGATGCAGGTGGTGCAGCCATAGCCGGCCAAGGTGAAGCCCAGCTTGTCCAGCGCCTTGTCGACGCCGGCCTTGGCCAGATAGTCGGTGACGACCTGGCTTCCCGGCGCCAGGGACGTCTTCACCCAGGGGCGCACTTTCAGGCCGCGCTTGACCGCCTTCTGCGCCAGCAGGCCCGCACCCATCATCACATTGGGATTGGAGGTGTTGGTGCACGATGTGATGGCGGCGATCACGACATCGCCGTGCCCGATGGAGACTTCGCTGCCTTCCAGCTTTGCGCGCTTGTTGGCGGTGTCCTCCTTCTTCCAGGTCTTGATCAGGTGCTCGGCGAAATTGCCCGAGATGCCGCCCAGCGCGACGCGGTCCTGGGGACGCATCGGGCCGGCCATGCAGGGCTCGACCGTGTCCATGTCCAGCGACAGCGTGTCGGTGAAGACCGGATCTGGGCTCTTGGTGGTGCGCCACAGGCCTTGGGCCTTGGCATACTTTTCCACCAGCGCCACGCGCGCCGGCTTGCGCGCGGTGTTCTTGAGGAAGGCGACGGTTTCAGAATCGATCGGGAAGAAGCCGCAGGTGGCGCCATATTCCGGCGCCATGTTGGCCAGCGTGGCGCGGTCTTCGAGGGTCAGCTCGTCCAGGCCGGGGCCATAGAATTCCACGAACTTGCCCACCACGCCCTTCTTGCGCAGCATCTGGGTGACAGTCAGCACCAGGTCGGTGGCGGTGACGCCGGTGTTGAGCTTGCCGGTCAGCTTGAAGCCGACGATCTCCGGAATGAGCATGGAGATGGGCTGGCCCAGCATGGCGGCTTCCGCCTCGATGCCGCCCACGCCCCAGCCCAGCACCGCCAAGCCGTTGATCATGGTGGTGTGGCTGTCGGTGCCCACCACCGTGTCGGGGAAGGCATATTCAATATTCTTGTTCTTGGCATCCTTGCCTTTGCGCACCCAGATCGTCTCGGCCAAGTACTCCAGGTTCACCTGGTGGCAGATGCCGGTGCCCGGCGGCACCACGCGGAAATTCGCGAAGGCCTGCTGGCCCCAGCGCAGGAACTGGTAGCGCTCCTGGTTGCGTTCATATTCGACCGCCACGTTCTTCTTGAAGGAATCCTTCTGGCCGAAATTGTCGATCATCACGCTGTGGTCGATCACCAGGTCGACTTCCGCCAGCGGATTGATCTTTTCGGGATTGCCGCCCAGCGTCTTCATGGCGTCGCGCATCGCGGCCAGATCCACCACCGCCGGCACGCCGGTCAGGTCCTGCATCAGCACGCGCGCGGGGCGGAAGGCGATTTCACGGTCGGAGGTGCGCTTCTTTCCCCAGTCCACCACCGCCTTAATGTCGTCCTTGGTGACGGTCTGGCCGTCTTCATAGCGCAGGAGATTTTCCAGCAGCACACGCATCGAATAGGGAAGCTTGGAGATGCCCTTGAGGCCGTTCTTCTCGGCCGCGGTCAGGCTGAAATAGACATAGCTTTTGCTGCCGACCTTCAGGATCTTGCGGCACTTGAAACTGTCCAAGCTCTGCGTCACGGAAAGCCCCCATCCTTGTGATTAACGGCTTCCCGTTTAGTCATAATTCGGCCTGAAAGGAAGGCGCGAACGTGCCTCACCCCCACCCCCAAGGGGACCGGGGCGCCCTTAAATTTGCCCCAATGGAATGACATTATCTTAGGCAATGAAGGGGGTTGGTCGTCAAAGCCAGCCGATGGCGGAAACAACCGCTGTGAGAGTCGCGTGAGAACCAAAGTCGCAATCCTGACCCTGCTTGTGGCAAGCACCTCGCTCGCCTTGTCACCGGCTTGGGCGCAGCCCGACGCCCCACCCGGCACGCCGCCGGGCATGGCTTCGCGTCTGGCCGCCGAGCGCGTGGGTCCGCTGCAGCCGGGCCTGTACAGCGCAGGCGATGGCAACTTCACCCTGGCGCCCTATGGGGCCGGCAAGTATCTGCTGCGTTTTTCGGGGCGGGCGGAAAATTTCGTCCTGAGCATGGATCGCGGCTCGCTAGGCGCAAAACTGCTGAAATATGACACCGGCACGACAGCGATCCGCGTTTCGGTGTGGGGCGGCATGACGCTTTATACCCAGGATGCGCCGCAGGGTGTGCCCGCCACCTACCAGGGCGTGGCCCCGGCGCCGGACACCTTGTCGGTCTCGGCCAGTGAGCTGCAGACCGCCTTTGGCGACGAGGCCAGCCACCTCACTTATGTCCAGAACATCGCCATCAAGTTTTCGGCCGACCCCGCGGTGCTGTCGGCCGATGCGGAGACGCGTGGCCGCGCTTTCGACGCCCTGACCAATGCCGCCACCGGGATCGAGCGCTTCCTGGCCGCCAATCCTGCCGGCCACCGCATCCTGGCCAAGCGCATCAACAGCGTGAAGGTGGCCGAAGGCGGCAAGCCCACCATCACGATTTCGGGCCAGACCCTGCTGGTGAGTTTTGTGCCGGGCGAAGGCCATGAAGGCCATGCCTCATCGCTGGCGATTCAACAGGAATTGTCCAAGCTTCTGGCAACCTCCGCGCGCGACATAGCGGTCAAATAAAAACGGCGCCCACCAGGAGCGCCGTTTTTTCTTCTTACCAATCACAGGCCCGCCTCCCCCTTGCGCGCGTAGCGCGTTTTAAGGGGGAGGTGGTTTCAGCGTTCGAGGCGAGCCTTAGCGAGCCGAGAGAAAGCTGAAACCGGAGAGGGTTACTTACTCATAACAGTCACGCGGCCGACCGACGTGTCGCCGGCGATCAGATTGTCCTTGGAATCGAACACCCAGTAGCTGGCTTCGGTGAACTGGCCAAAGCCCACGCCCATGCCGTTGCCGATCGCGCCCACGATCTTGCCGTCGCGGGTCATCTTCTGGAACTGGCCGTCCTGGCCCGACGCCATCCAGGGATTGCCCTTGTGGTCGAAGTTGATCGCGCAGACCAGGTTCTTCATCTGCAAGGTCTTCACGAAGCGGCCGTCTGCCGTATAGACGACGATCCGGTACTGTTCGCGGTCACCGATCCACACATCGCCATTGGTGGGATCGATGGCAAAGCCGTGGGTGGAGTCGAACTTGCCCTGTCCCACCTCGTTGCCGAACCACTGGCCGACGAACTTGCCGTCCTTGGTCAGGTGCACCACCCGCGCCACGCCTTCGACGTTCCACGGTTCAGGACCGTCCACGTCATTGGGGCTCTCATTGGCATGGCCGCCGCCGATATAGACGTCGCCGTTCGGGGCAAACGCCACCATCACCGGCTGCCAGAGCAGGCGCTGGCCCTTTTCCTCGACCCAGTCGCCGGGCTTGCCCTTGGTGCCGATGGTCATCAGCAGCTTGCCCTGCGGCGACAGCTTCATCACCGTGGCCTGGCCATTGTCGGTGATCCAGACATTGTCTTCCTTGTCGACCGCCATGCCATGGGCCTTGTCCTGGTGGCCGATTTCGCTTTCGGGCACTTCCAGGATCAGCTTGTGGTCGGGGCCGAACTTCATCAGCTGGGTTACACCGGCGGGCGAGCGCTTGAAGACCCAGAGATTGCCCTTGGAATCCAGCGCCACGGACGGGATGCCGCCGATGCCTTTGGGCACAAAGTAGGGATAGGAAAATTTGTAGCCCATGGTCTGGTCATATTCGACGCGGGCCAGCTCGCCACGCTTGAAGCCGTTCTTGCGGCCGCACATCGGCGAATGGCTGCACTGGGCGCCGCCGGCGCCGCCGGGCACGCGCGGCCGGCCACCCATCAGGGCGGCACGTTCCTCGCGCGGGATCACATGCACGGTGCCGTCGGCATCCACCAGCGTGAAGCCGGTGGGATCGGGAAAGGACGGGCCCAGATGCCAGGCTGGCGTGCCGTTCCTGGCCGGCTCAGACTGGATCGCCAGTCTATCAGCCTGGGCATAGGCGGCCTGGGTCCAGGCGGCGGTGGCCGCCAGCATCAAAAAGCCGGCGCCTGCAAAAACCTTCATATCGAAACTCCCCTGGGTCATGTTTGGCCGGACAATAGCCGATTGCCCGGCCCTGTCGCCCCCGATTTTGGCGGCTTGAGCGCGCAGGCAGCGAGGACTATCGTGGCCTTCGCAACTGCAAGGAAAAACGCCATGCGTTTGCTCACCACGGTCTTGATGCTGATCCTCGCCACGCCGGCTTTCGCCGCGCTGGACGATGCCAATGCACCAGTGCTGGCGGTGACGCCCAGCGGCGAAGGCAATCCCGATGCCGTGACATGCCGCGCGCCCCAGATGCTGCCGGGCGGCGGCATGGGCCCCAAGGTCTGCATGCACAACAATGTCTGGGCGCGTCTGACCATGACCGGCCAGGATCTCAGCGCCGATGGCAAAAGCGTGTTCCTGCGTCCCACCGTCGCCAATCCGTCCGGCGCGGGCGATCCCAATGCCGTGACATGCCGGCGCCCGATGACGTCCACCGCCAGCCGCACCACGGCCGGGCCGAAAGTGTGCCTGAGCAATCGCCGCTGGAAGGATCTGGCGCGCGAAGACAAGCGCATCGACAAGAATGGCCAGGTGGTCAGCACCCGCATCTATGGTCCGGGCGGCGCGGGGCCTGACGGCATTCCGGTGGTGTCGGCAGAAATCTCGCCGGCGCTTTAATCTGATGATTATTCTGGCGTAAAGCCGTCCGGCGCCATTTCGAATTTCGAAAATTCGAAACCTGGCGCGACCGTGCAGCCGACCAGCGTGTAGTCGCCCAGGCTGCGCGCCGCCTGCCAGACATTGGGCGGCACCACCAGTTGCGGCACCTGCGCCTCGTCTATGTTCGCCCCCAGGACATATGTGTCTTTGCCGATCTTCAGCTCCAGCGGCGCGCCACGATAGAAATGCCAGACCTCGGCGGCATCCACCCGGTGCCAGCGCGACACCTCACCGGCCTTGAGCAGGAAATAGATGGCGGTGGAATAAGCGCGGCCGTCATTGCCGTCGCGCCCCGCGGGCGATAGCCCGTCATCTCTAAAGGTTTCGCGGAAGTGGCCGCCTTCGGGATGCGGCTTCAGATCCAGCAACCGGATCAGTCTGTCGGCCTCGCTCGCCATCACGCCGCCGGGCGCAGCCGCGCGCCTTTTTTCGCCATCTTGGCCATGGCGGCGGCGATGGAGCGGGCATCATCCAGCGCATTGTGGGTGCGGCCCACAAAGGGAATGCCGACCGCCGGTCCGATGTCGCAGGAATGCATGCCGCGCGGGTCCACGCCCTGCACCGCGAACCAGCCGCGCAGATCGTAGAACATCGGCAAGGCTGATGCGCCCGTCATGCCATAGAGCCGGATATTCTCGTCCAGAACCTTGTCGTCACGCCCGAAAGCGGCGATGGGGCCGTCCCCGGCGAACGCCAGGAAGCTGGCGAATGCAGCGGCGAAGTCGCACCCCTGGCGCGTGACCTGCTCACTGCTGATGCCGGTGAGTTTCTCAAAATAGGCTGGAAGCGGAAAATTCACCCGCGGCCGCACCAGCTGGTTGAATTCGGCAACGGGAGCGAAGCTTTCCGCGTCCAGCTTCACCGCGCCGATCTGCACCACTTCCTTGAACTCGCCCGGCGACAGCCAGTGGCGCGCCATGGAGCATTCCCAGGCGGTGAATTCCAGATCGAAAACGGTGATGGTGGATGATGCCAAGCGTATGCCCCGCCAAACAACCGGATTGTCCTGACCGGCGCGAATCATCTACTCCTGACATTAATACCCCGTAAGGGTGCAATCCCGTGAGCGGGATTCAGTTGGGAAGGCGTTGCGATGGCCATTACCGACATGGAAAGCGCCAATAATTTTGGCCAGCCGGCTTTCGATCCGGCCTCCCTCACAAAAAACTATGATGACGGCGTACCCCGTACCGCCCTGTCGCGCCTGCCCGCCCTGCATGGTGAGGCCAGCCGCAACATGTATCTGTCGCGCTTCCTGGCGCGCTCGCCCCAGGTTTGCATCGCGCTGATGCTGGTGGGCGCGGCCATCCTGTCCTGGTCGTCCGCGGGCGCCGGCGCCGCCAGCCTGAAAGCCGATTTTGCGTGGGTATCCCTGGTGCTGATCGGGATTGTCGGCATGACCCGCAATTTCATACGGGGCTTTGCCCGCAGCCTGCGCCGCGTGCCGTTGCAGGAAGCGGCTTCCGACCTGCGCATGCTTCTTCTCTATACGGGTGCCGCCTGGGGCGCCGGCGCGTTCCTGGTGATGCCCGACCTGCAGGCCCCGGCGCTGGTCTTCCTCTTTGCCGCCCTGCCCGCGCTGTCGGCTGCCATGTTGCTGCGCGACGCCAAAGGTGTCGCCGCTTTCATCCTGCCTTCATCCATAGCCATTGCCGCCGCCGCCCTGATGGGCGCCTGGCCGCTGGATGCGTGGGTCGCCGCCGCGGTGCTTGTCACGGGCGCGGCGATCCTGGGCCTGACCATGCTGCACTGCGCCATGCGCGGGCGGCACAATCCTGTGCCGCAACTGGCGTTGGGCTGACGGAATAGCGACGTATCCGTCGCATTGCCGTTATAATGAGCATACCAAATCAGCGCGTTTCTGCGCGAGGGCTCCCCATGACCGTGATGACCGCTATCCGTTCCGCCGAGACCGAGGAAGCGCGCAATGCCGCCGCCCGCGTCCGGGAAGCCCGCACCCTTCTGCCCGATGATCCGGCCCTGTCCGCTTTCTTCGACGCATTGTTCGCCAATGCCGTGCCCGACGATGTGCTGCGCGCCCGCGCCGACCAGCTGGCGGCGCTGGCCATGGCGCTGCAGACCGAAGCGCAAAAGCGCGGGAGCGGCGAGAGCCTGGTGACGGCGCTGGACCAGGGCCATGAGACGGTGCTGGTCGGTATCAATGACGACCGGCCCTTCCTGTTCGACTCCGCCTTGCAGGCGGCAATGGCGGGCGGGGCCCGCATCCGCGCGGCCTTCCATCCCATCATGGACCTGGATGGCGTGCGCACCAGCGTCATTGCGCTGGTGTGCGACGCGATTCCCGCCGAGCCGCGCGCCAAACTGCAGGACTCACTGCGCCAGACTTTCGCGCAGGGCGCGGCGGCCGTGCGCGACTGGAAACCCATGCTGGCGCGGCTGGCCGCGGCGCGCATGGACCTGGAACGTCATCCCCCAAAGACCGACATCACCGAAGACCTCGCCTTCCTCGATTGGCTGGCGGACAATCATTTCACCTTCCTGGGCGCGCGCGACTATGTGCTGGGCAAGGACGGCGCCAACGGCATGCTGGAGCCTGTGAAGGGCAGCGGCCTTGGCGTGTTGGCCGATGAAGCCGCCCGCGTCCTCGGGCGTAGCGGCGAGCGCGGCGGACTGACCGCCGAGGTGCGCGAATTCCTGAATTCGCCCGAACCCTTGATCGTCACCAAAAGCGCGGCCCGCAGCCTGGTGCACCGGCGCGCCCATATGGACTATATCGGCATCAAGACTTTCGATGCGGGCGGCGCCTTTGTCGGCGAACGCCGCTTTGTCGGCCTGTTCACCTCCAGCGCCTACAGCGCCCAGCCGCGCACCATCCCGCTCCTGCGCCGCAAGCTTGAAGCGGTGATGACCCATGCCGGCCTGGCGCCGGCCAGCCATGACGGCAAGGCGCTAACCCATATCCTGGATACCTTCCCGCGCGACGAGCTGTTCCAGGTTTCGGCTGACGAGCTCTATGTCATCGCGACCGGCATCCTGCACATGGGCGGGCTGCCGCGCCTCAAGCTGTTCCTGCGCTTCGACAAGTTCGACCGCTTTGTCTCGGCGCTGCTCCTGGCGCCGCGCGATCACATCAATGCGAAGATCCGCACCGACATCCATGCCCTGCTGGCCCAGGCCTTCAATGGCCGCACATCGGCCTTCGAAGCGGCGGTGGACGAAAGCCCCCTGGTGCGGCTGCATTACATCATCGGCCGCAATGACGGGCCGTTGCCACGCGTGGATGTGCGCCAGCTGGAACGCCAGATCGCCGCCATGATCAACACCTGGGACGATGCGCTGACCGATGCGGTCTGCGCCAGCCTGGGCCGCGGCGAAGGCCCCGCCCGGCTGGCGGCTTTGGCGCCGCGCTTCTCGCCCGGCTACCGCGACAATTTCCCCGCCCATGACGGGGCGCGCGACCTGGCGGCGCTGCAGGAACTGGCCGCCGCCAAGGACGGCCTGAAAGTGCGCGCCAGCGCCTGGCGGCGCGAAGGCGATGCCGCTGCCGCGCTGCGGCTGAAGCTGTATGTGCTGGGCGAAGTGCTGCCCTTGTCGGCCTCGCTGCCGGTGTTTGAAGATCTGGGCCTGAAGGTGATCTCGGAAGATTCCTATCCGGTGTCATTCAACGCCGACGGCGGCTGGCGCCAGGATGCGGTGATCCTGGATTTTTCCATGGAGCGCGCCGACGGCCTTCCCGCCAGGCTGGATGATATCCGGGAGCCTTTGCAGGACGCTTTCCATGCGGTGCTGCGCGGCGAAGCCGAAAGCGATGATTTCAACAAGCTGGTGATCGGCGCCGGGCTGGCCTGGCGCGACATCACCATCCTGCGCGCGGTGGGCAAGTTCCTGCGCCAGGCGGCGATGACGTTCTCGCTTGCCTATATGCAGCAGGCGCTGGTGCGCAATCCGGACGTCGCCGCGCTGCTGGTGGCGCTGTTCCATGCCAGGAATGATCCGGCAGCGGGCGGTGACCGCGACACGGACGTGGGCGATATCGAAAAGCGCATCGAGGCGGCGCTGAAAGACGTGCCCTCGCTGGACGACGACCGCATCATCCGCCGTTTCAAGAATGTGCTGGACAGCGTGTTGCGCACCAACTTCTTCCAGAAAAGCGCCGACGGATCGGCCCGGCCGGCCATGGCGATGAAGTTCGATTCCGCCAAGCTCGATGAACTTCCCGCACCGCGCCCCTGGCGGGAAATCTTCGTCTATTCGCCAGCGTTGGAAGGGGTACATCTGCGCTTTGGCCGCATTGCGCGCGGCGGCCTGCGCTGGAGCGACCGGCGCGAGGATTTTCGCACCGAAATCCTGGGCCTGGTAAAGGCGCAGCAGGTCAAGAATGCCGTGATCGTGCCGGTGGGCGCCAAGGGCGGATTCTTCCCCAAGCTGATGCCCGCCAATCCCAGCCGCGAACAGTTCATGGAAACCGGCATCGCGGCCTACAAGACCTTCATCAACGCGCTGCTCGACGTCACTGACAATCTGGACCAGCACGGCCAGATTCTGCCGCCGCCGGATGTGCTCAGGCCCGATGGCGATGATCCCTATCTGGTGGTGGCGGCTGACAAGGGCACTGCCACGTTCTCGGACATTGCCAACGGCATCGCGTTGGAGCGCGGCTTCTGGCTGGGCGATGCCTTCGCCAGCGGCGGCAGCGTCGGCTATGACCACAAGAAGATGGGCATCACCGCCCGCGGCGCCTGGGAAGCGGTCAAGCGCCATTTCCGCGAACTGGGAACCGACATCCAGTCCACCGACTTCACGGTGATCGGCGTGGGCGACATGTCCGGCGACGTGTTCGGCAACGGCATGCTGTTGTCCAGGCACATTAGGCTGGTGGCGGCGTTCGACCACCGTCACATCTTCCTGGACCCCAATGCCGATGCCGCCACAGCCTTTGCCGAGCGCGAGCGGCTGTTTGCCCTGCCCCGTTCCAGCTGGGACGATTACAACAAGGAACTGATCGGCCAAGGCGGGGGCGTGTTTGCCCGCACCCTGAAGGAAATCCCTCTCTCCCCCGAAGTGAAGGCGCTGATCGGCGCCAGCGCCGACACCCTGTCGCCGCCCGCCCTGATCAATGCGCTGCTGAAAGCCCAGACCGACCTGTTGTGGTTCGGCGGCATCGGCACCTACATCAAGGCCAGCGCGCAATCCAACCTGGATGCCGGCGACCGCGCCAATGACGCGGTGCGCGTCAACGGCAATGAGCTGCGCGCCAAGGTGGTGGGCGAAGGCGCCAATCTGGGCGTGACGCAGCTGGGCCGCATCGAGGCGGCACGCTCCGGCGTGCGCATCGAGACCGACGCGATCGACAACAGCGCCGGCGTGGACACGTCCGACCATGAAGTGAATTTGAAAATTCTTCTGGGCGGGCCGGTGATGCGCGGCGAGCTCAGCGAAGACCAGCGCAATGCCCTGCTGGCCTCCATGACCGATGACGTGGCGGTGCATGTGCTGGCCGACAATTACAACCAGACGCTTGCGTTGTCTGTCGCCGAGCAACGCGGCCTGCGCGACCTGGATGCGCAAGGCCGGCTGATGCGCGATCTGGAATCGCGCGGCAGACTGGACCGGGGCGTGGAGTTCCTGCCCGGCGATGCGGCGCTCACCGCGCTGGCCCATGAAGGCAAGGCGCTGACGCGTCCCGAACTGGCCGTGCTGCTGGCCTATGCCAAGCTGGATTTGGATGCCGAAGTGCTGGCCAGCACCCTGCCGGATGATCCGGTGTTTGAATCCCTGCTGTCCGGCTATTTCCCCCCCGCCGCCGTCGCTGCGTTCCCGGATGAGCCGGGCCGCCATCGCCTGCGGCGTGAAATCATCAGCACGGTATTGATCAACACCATCGTCAACCTGGCCGGCATCGTGTTCGTGCTGCGGACCCGCGAGGTGACGGGCCTTTCCGCGGCACAAGTCGCGCGCGGCTTTGTGCTCAGCGATGGCGCCTTTGGCCTGTCGGCGCTGAAGACCCGCATCGACGCGCTGGATTTGAAAGTGGATGCGGCGATCCAGACGCGGCTTTATTCCGACATCGCCGACCAGTTCCGCATCGCCGCGCGCTGGTTCCTGGCGCATGTCGCGGACGATGCCGCCATCACCGACACCGTGGCGCAATACCGGGCCGGCGTGGAAGCGCTGCGCGAGAATTACAAGCTGACACAGGCCGACCAGGACGGCATTGCCGAACTGACCGCCGCAGGCGTGCCCGAAGACTTAGGCCGCGACATGGTGATGCTGGATCCGCTGGCGGCGGCGCTGGACGTGGCGCTGCTGGCGCATGAGACAAGGCAGCCGCCGGGCAAGGTGGCACCGCTCTATTTCCAGCTGGGCGAGACATTGGGCCTGGACCGGCTGCGCAACCTGGCCAGCCGCTTTGCGCCGCCCGAACATTGGGACCGGCTGGCGCTGCGCCGGTTGCTGGACGACCTGTCCCAGTCCCAGCGCAGCATCACCGCCAAGCTGCTGGCCAGCGGCGGCAGCGTGGACGACTGGGCCAGAAAACAGGGCGATGCACTGGAACGCACCCGCTCCTTCCTGGGCACCCTGGATGCCAGCGGCGAACTGAGCGTCGCCAAGCTGATGCTGGCCTCCAGCCAGATTCAGAATCTGGGATAGATGGCGCCGCCGCGACAAAGCCTGTAACGCTAAAGCCGTGGAGAGCCGTTCCGTCCTGATTGCTGTCGCAGCGGCCGCCTTGCTGTGCGCGCCCGCACAGGCCCAGCGCCGGCGCGAGCCGCCCAAGGAATGGGATGTCACCCTGGGCGCTGCTATGGCATCGCGGCCCAGCTTTGAAGGCAGCGACCGCAGCATCGTGCGGCCCCTGCCCTTTGTTACTGTGCGCTGGCGCGACACGATCAGCCTTGGCGAAGGCGGGCTCAGCGTCACCGCGCATCTGAAGAATTTCCGCTTCGGCGGCGGGCTCACCGTCGATCCCGGCCGCAAGGATCACAGCAGCGGCGGAATTTTCGAGTCCGGCGACGACCGGCTGAAAGGGCTGGGCACCATCCGGGCCTCGCCGGGCTTTCGCGCCTTTGCGTCCACCCGCCTCAGCCTGTTCAACTTCGAAGCCTCCGCCGTCAAATCCCTGAACCATGGCGTGACCGGAAGCCTTGGCCTTTCGGCGCCGTTGCCGCTGGGCAAGAAACTGATCCTGATGCCGCATGTGCGCGCCACCTGGGCCGACGGCCAGTACATGCAGACCTATTTTGGCGTCACCCCGGTCCAGGCCGGCGCCTCGATCTTTCCGCGCTTCAATGCCGGCAGCGGCTTCAAGGATGTGCGGGCCGGCGCCAACCTGATCTGGCGCGTCAACAACCACTGGTTTGTCGGTACCGATGTCGGCGTTACCCACCTGTTGGGCGATGCCGCCCTCAGCCCCATCAGCCTGCGGGACACCAATGTCACCGTGATGGGCATGGCCGGTTACCGCTTCTGACATCGTGTATGCGGCGCAAACTTTCCATTCCGCCCGCTCCCGATCTGTCGTAAGATGTCGCAGCATCCATAAGCTGGCACAGTAAGACAGATGCTCGGGGGCGCATGGGGGGATCACCGTATTTAATCGGCTCGCTGGCCGTCTGGCAGGGCCTGTTCAGTGCGTCCGAACTGGACGCGCTTGTGCGGCTGGGCGATAGCCTGGCGCTGGAGAAGGCCGAGCTGTCGGCCGGCCGCGGCTATGAAAATATCCGCAGCACCAAGGTCGCCTGGGTGCCGCGCGCGCCGCAAACCGAACACCTGTACCAACGGATGGAAGAAGCGGTGCTGGAAATGAATGCCCGCTACTTCCGCTTCGACCTGTCGGGGCTGGCGGCGCTGCAATATGCCGTTTACGGCGGCTCTGAAGGCGGTCACTTCGACTGGCACAAGGATTATGGCCGCGATCCCTCCGATCCCGCCCAGGAACCGCGCAAGCTGACACTCAGCCTGCAGCTGAGCAATGGCAGCGACTACAAGGGCTGCGAACTGCAGGCGCGCGCCGGCAACCTGATCGACACCGCGCCGCGCGAACGCGGCACCATCGTCGCCTTCCCCGCCAATGTGCTGCACCAGGTCACGCCGATTGAATCAGGCGTGCGCCGGTCGCTGGTGACGTGGGCGGTGGGGCCGGAGTTTCGCTAGCGGGCCGCGTCGAAATACATGTCCAGCAGTTTTGCGAACCACTGGATGAAACGTTCACGCCGCGCCACTTCGGCAGGGCCAGACCCGTTGCGCAGCCGCGGCCCGATCAGCGCATCGCCGAACGCGGCGATGGTGGTGAGGTGCACGGCACAGCGTGTGTCTTCGATGTCGGGAACATGGCCGGGCAGCGCGTAGCGCTGTCGGATGGCATGAAGGCCCTGCACGATATCCTCAAACATGGTCACGTTGACCTGCGCCGGCGGCGTCTCCTGCGATTGCAGCAGCCAGATCGTGCGCTGCGCCAAGCCGTCCCGATACGCTTCAAACGTGCGCCGGATGCCGTCATCGCCCGATTGGGCCTGGCCCATCCGTTCGAGCAAGCCGGTGGTCAGCGCCTCCAGGCTGCGCAAGTTGAGCGCCCGCACCAGCCCTTCGCGGCTGCCAAAGTGATGCAGGATGGTGGGATGCGAAACGCCCGCGGCGCGCGCCACATCCTGAAGCCGCAAGCTGGCCGGCCCACCCGCCTTCATCGAGGCCTCCGCCGCATCCAGGATCAGCGCCTTAGCTTCTTCGGGGCGGCGGCGTACGCGTTTTTGCTTCTGGATCAACGGATTAACTCACTATTGACAATATTGTATATAGTAGACATAAGGGCGGGGTGAATTCAAGGACTGCCGCAATGTACGCCCTTCTCGCCCACGACACCCGCCTGAAGCCCCTGGATGCGCTGCGCGCCGTCCGCCGCCTGATGGCGAACCCGGACGACACACGCCAGATTTTCTCCATCTTCCGCGCCTTGCGCGGCCGGTCCGGCGTCAACGCGTTCCGCCGGTTCGAGCAGAGCCCCACCGGCGCGGCCGTGTTGCGCGAACGCCGCGTGCTGCTGAACGTCCTCAACAACCGCGCAGCGCTATCGGTGCTGCCGCCCGGCAGCGTGGGGCGCACTTATTTCGATTTCATGGAAGAGGAAAAATTGACGGCGGACGGCCTGGTGCAGGCCTCGCAGGACTGGGACAGCGATCCGGTGTCGCCCGGCATGGCGATGTACCGCGAACGCATGCGCGACGCCCATGACCTGACCCACACCGTGACCGGCTATGGCCGCGATCCACTGGGCGAATTGTGCCTGCTGGCTTTCATGTATGCCCATTCGCGCAACCTGGGCATGGCCTTCATCGTGGCGATGAGCTGGGGGAAGTTGTCCAAACCGGCACGCGCCGCGGTGCGCGAAGCCTGGCGCAATGGCAGGAAGGCGCGCTGGATGCAGGACATGGACTGGGAAGCGCTGTTGCCCCGCCCGTTGGCCGATGTGCGCCGCGAATCCGGCATCGCCGATCCGGCGCTGTATCGCGCGGTGACGGCGTGAAGGATCTGCTGCATTCGGCCCGCGCAGTGCTGACCGACATGGTGGCGACACTGTTCTTCCTGGCGCTGTACGCACTCACCCACAACATCGCGCTGGCGGTCGCGGCGGGTCTGGCGCTGGCGCTGGGCCAGATCGGCTGGGAACTGGCCAAGGGCCGCAGCGTCGATGCGCTGCGATGGATCGGCCTGGTGGCGATCGTCTCGCTGGGGACCGCTACGCTGATTTCCGGCAACCCGCTGTTCGTGATGCTGAAGCCCAGCCTGATCTACTGCCTGGTGGGCGCGGCGATGCTCAAACGCGGCTGGATGCTGAAATACCTGCCCGAACGGGCCCTTCAGCATGTCGGCGATCTGGGCGTGGCGTTCGGCTATGTCTGGGCAGGACTGATGTTCTTTTCGGCCGCATTGAACCTGGTAGTAGCGCAGCACACCAGCGTCCTGGGCTGGGCCGCCTTCATGAGCATCTATGCCAGCGCCAGCAAGATCGCGCTGTTCGCGGTTCAATATGGCGTGATGAAGCTGATCGGGAAGCGCCGCTATTATGCGCGTCAGAAGACCGTGATGACGCCCGCCTAGGCGCGGACGATATTGATCTGGTGCACCGATTGGTCGGCGGTCTTTTCCTGGCCGACAAATTCGATGCCGATGCCGTCGGCATGATGGCGCGCCACCCGGCCGGCGATCTGGGCGATCAGCACGAACTCGCCGATCGGCGGCTTGATGTCGGTCTTCAGCGACACGCCGCCCACCGAGATGTCCATCACTTCGCAATGCACGATCTGGCCGTCGGCGCGGGTATATTTGGCGAAGCCCTTCTGGTTCGAGCGTTCGTGACGGCGCAGCACGCTGTCATCCACCAGGGTCTTGTTGAGGAACAGGATCAGCTGTTCGGCGGTGCGTTCGCGCTTGGACGGGGTGCAGACAAAGGCGATGCCGAAGCCATAGCCGTCACGGCGCACCACATTGCCTTCAAAGCGGCCGAAATTGTCGACATAGAGCACGACCGGG
Organism: Micropepsales bacterium; assembly: GCA_038317805.1. Taxonomy (GTDB): domain Bacteria; phylum Pseudomonadota; class Alphaproteobacteria; order Micropepsales; family Micropepsaceae; genus Rhizomicrobium. The sequence goes on along the minus strand of JBBQBL010000002.1, from coordinate 7,118 downwards.
GTGCCGGCCTCGGGAATGATCTCGCACACGATGGCCGCGCCACCCGGCGACAGGTCCGAGATGGTGCAGCGGGCTTCGCGACTGTCGGACGGAATGAACAGGCGCCCGGGCAGGTCCACCCGGACACGGCGAAAACGCCGGCGCTCGGCCCCCGCCTTGGCGACGACCGGTTCGGCGTCCTTTAAGGACATCGCCAAGCCCTGCATGGGCCCCGCCCAATTGTTAATGTTTCAAGGCTTTGTACCCTTGCCAGGGTCAACAGGAGGTTACCGGCAGGCCGCAGGAGCCTAAAAAGCCCTGTTTTTCGCTTTTGGGGGGCCCGCAAAGGGTCAACCATTTTGAAACAGGGGCCTTTTTCGCTTCTGCCCGCCGCGCTATAGGAAAGGCGGGTAAAATTTTGCGGCACGGAGCAGGGCTGGGGCCCGACATACACGCCGCCTCGTGGGGACTTATTATTATGCGCTTTCCGACCATCACTCGCGGCCATTGCCGCCGCCTGACCATGCTTGCTGCCGCCGGCGTCCTGGCCCTGGGCCTTGCCGCCTGTTCCAGCGACGACGCTGAAGATCTCGGCGCCGGCACGCCTTTCACCCAGGCTTTGGCCAAGGATTATGGCGATCTGTCCGCCCAGGCCGCCGCCCTGCCCGCCGAACCCGCCGAAGAAAGCGACGACTTTTTCTCCTCGCTGAACCCCTTCTCGGACAGCGAAAGCTCCAGCGACCAGCTCGCCAAGGCCTTCACCGCCAAGGCGGATCTGGCCAATGGCGGCACCGAGCCGGAACTGGAAGCGGCCAATGGCCCGGCCCAGTCGGCCCTTCGCACCCGTTTGTTGCGTGATATCGCGGCCGGCAAGGACCAGTTCCCCGAACAGGCAGCCCGCGCCCAGGCCGATTATGACTGCTGGGTCCTGTACGGCACCGTGCCCAGCGCCGCCGCCGCCAGCCAAGCCTGCAAGACCGCGCTGGATTCCTCGATCGTGCGTCTGGAAACCGCTGCCCGTCCGGCCCCGCCGCCGCCGCCGGTTTCGTCCGCGCCTGTTCCGGCCCCCGCGCCGGCGCCCGCGGCCCAGACCAACGACTTCACGGTCTATTTCGACTTCGACTCCTGGACCCTGAAGGCCGAGCAGCTGACGGTTCTGGACTCGGTGATCGCCTCGGCCCGCACCGGCGGCCAGACCAACATCACGGTCGTCGGCCATACCGATACCTCGGGTTCCTCGGACTACAACCAGGCGCTGTCGGTCAAACGCGCCAATGTGGTGGTCGAAGCCCTGGTGAAGATGGGTGCGCGCCGCCCCGCCATCCATGCCAGCGGCGTGGGTGAAACCGATCTTGCGGTCGCGACCGAAGACGGCGTCAAGGAAGCCAAGAACCGCCGCACGGTGATTACGCTTCAGCCGTAATCATTAACGAGCGCGCAATACCAGCGGCCCGCGCCCCAAAAGGGCGCGGGCCGTTGCTTTTTGTGGCTGTCCAACCGTACCCAAAGCGCCTAGGCTGACCGCATGAAGCTGCGCCTAGCCCTGATGGTCCTTGTTTTGGCGAGCCCTGCGCTGGCCCAGCGCAACGGCAATCTCCAGGTCAAGGAGATGAATTTCGATCTGTGGTGCCAGGAGCAGGCAGGCCTGCCGGCGGAGCGCTGCGACAAGCGCAACGCGCAGGACAATGCGGCGTTCGAAGCCTATCGCGCCAAGGTCGAGGCGTATGAAATTCCGTATCTTCAGCGCAAGAACAGCGCGGCGCGGCTGGATACCGATATCCTGCGCAACGATCCGGTGGATCACCCTCCGGTCAAGGACATCACCGCGCAGCGTCCGGACCTGAACACCTCCACGACGATTCCGCCGCGTCCGTGAGAAGCGGTTTGCTTTAGCGAACGAAATGGTCCAGCGGACCATTTCGAGCGACGAACGCCGCGAGCTCGGGCGAGCGGCAGCTACACGAAGCGGCTGTAATCCTGGCTGTTGGCGGCGCGCCAGCGGCCGATCACATCAAACATTTTCTGAAGCAGATCGCCGGATCCGAAATGCAGGAAGGCGGGACTGTCCTGTGACACCAACAGGCGCAGATACGGCGCCTTGGGATGGGCCCGCAAGCTCGGCGGCGGCGGCGGGGGCGGCGGGGGCTGATCCCGGTCCTGGTCGTAAGAGGAAAATGGTTCGTCCTCCTGGATGATCTGCGAGCCCACCAGGCGTTCATAGGCGATGGACCGGCCCAGAAGCGGGGTGGGATCGCTCAGCATCTGGACCATGCCGAAGAAACGGGTGGGTTCACCGCCATTGAAGGAGACGGGTGTGAGAATGGTTTCCAGCTCGACCATGCCGTTGTCGGCGGTGGCGGCGATGGAAGATAGGCATACCGGCTGGCCGGCTTTCAGCGCCTGGCGCAGCAGCGAGGCCAGGGAAAGCCCGGATTGGGACTCCCAGTGTGCCAGAAAGCTCGTGCCTTTGAGTTCAAACCCGAAGCGTTCGCACAAGGCGGTGCCGGCAAGACGGTAAAGCGGACGCGCCGGATTCTCGCAGTCCAGTATGAACGTATAAGAGAGAAGGCGCTTGATGGCGCGCGGATCGATATCGGTCTGGTCGGGGACATCACGACCTTTGCGCAGCCGGCTCCAATACCCAACCAGCAAATGCGAATTCTTGTGCTTCATGGCCCCGTAATCCTTTGGTCCTTGAAGCCGTCATGCTCCGTAACGGAACGCATGGCGGCCATTTGCCAGGGAACAGAGCGAAAGCCATGCCAGTACGCCGCCCAAGGGCGCCGTGCGTACGAAAACCTTACCGATTCCTGAATTTCCGCCGGTTGGGCGCCGGGCCGCGCAAAACATTCTCGAAACGGGTCACAAATTTCCCGATTTAGGTTTCCGCGATTACCGGATTTTTATCGGTTGTCCCCCACACTGACCCAGAACATGGCGCAGTCCCATTTCGGGACAGGGCTAAAAGGTGGGGGCTCCTGAGCTGGCACGGATCATGAAGCGTCGTACGCGACCATTCATGCCCCTGATGGTGAAGGAAACTGAGTATGTCCATTAAAAGCCTGATGTTTTTGACATCCGCGCTGGTTTCGACCAGCATGGTTATCGAGCCACTGGCGGCAAATGCCGGCGGATTGAACCAGCTTGGCACGTCCCACCATAACGCTGGTGTCTCAAATCCGTCCGACAAATGGGGCAATCCGGCGCCTGTCGGCGGCCGCATCTCAAACCTGACCTGTGACGGCGTTCCTGGCGTCGACCAGAGCAACATCCGCCAGATGAATGAACGCCGCTCGCCGGGCATCGGCATGAGCGCGTTCCGCCCCAATATGAACAACCCCGGCAACGCCGGCGGCAATATCGGCAACAATGCCGCCAACAATATCGGCCGCAATGACGGCGGTCCGATCGGCGGCGGCAACGTTTCCGGCAGCATCGGCTTTTCCAAGCCGCTGAATGTCTTCAACCGCAACGGCGACGGCCCTGGCGCAACCAATGACGGCGGCAGCATCGGCGGCCGCAACTTCGACAACAACAATCGCGGCGGCGACAATGCCGGCCGCGGCTTCGGCAACTTTGGCGGCCGCCAGCTCAACGTGCAGGACCGTGCCAATTCCGACAATGCCCAGCAGCAGCAGCTGAACGTCGACACCGGAAACAGCCGCCGCGGCAATTTCGGCGCCGGCAACTTCGGCGGCCATCGCAGCTTCGGCAGCGACCAGCCCCTGAACACCTATGGCGGCCAGGGCGCCCAGCCCAGTGGCCAGGCGGGCGGCCAGATCAATGCCGACCGCCAGGTCGACAATTCGCGCCTGTTCGGCGGTTCGCGCCGCATGAATGTGGATGCGGGCGGCAGCCAGCAGCAGCGCAACCCCGGCTTCAATGCTTCCCGCTCGGGCGGCTTTGACGGTTCGCACAAGATCGATGTCGACAATTCCTCGCGCTTTGGCGGCTTCGGTGCCGGCAACCGCGCCGGCGCCGACAATTCGCGCAGGATCGACGCCAATCCGACCGTCGCGCCTGCTTCCGGCGGTCAGATCGACGCCGGCGGCCGCGGCCAGCGCGGCAATCGCGCCGGCTTTGATGCTTCGTCGCGCCAGATCGACGCCAATCCTTCGGTCCAGGCCGAGACGGGCAGCCGCTTCGGCGGCCAGCGCCGCGCCGGTTTCGACGCTTCGCGCCAGATCGATGCCAATCCTTCGGTCGCACCGGCGACAGAGCATCAAGATAACGGAAATCATTTCGGCGCCCTGCGTGGCCGCCGCGCCGGGTTCGACAACTCCCAGAAGATCGACGCCAACCCTTCCGTGTTCGGCGGCAACCATATCGACGCCCAGAACAACACTGCGCGTGGCAGCTGGGGCGGCCAGGCCGGCTTCAACGGCGGCGCCAAGATCGACGTCCAGAACAATAGCCAGCGGGGCAGCTGGGGCGGTCGCAATGGCGGCGGCAAGATCGACGCTGCACCGAATACCGAAAACGCCTCCTGGGGCGGCGGTCATGCCGGCTATGGCGGCGGCGACAAGAAGATTGATGTCAACAAGAACATCACCTTCAACAAGAACATCGACAATTCCAAGAACATCGGGGTCTATAACGATCACCCGACCTACAATGTCGACAATTCCAAGCACTTCGACAATTCGAAGAAGATCGACATCTACAAGGACAATCGCCAGTACACCAACATCGACAATTCCAAGAGGATCGATGTCTACAAGCCGGTGACGATCAACAACAATATTGACGCGTCCAAGAACATCAACATCACCAAGAATATCGACAACTCCAAGGTCATCGACGCCTCGAAGAACATCACGATCAACAAGTCAATCGACATCCAGAAGACCAACATCTTCAATTATGGCGGGTCGATCGGCAACGGCGGCGGCAACGGCCATGGCGGCGGCGGCAACAACGGCGGCGGCAGCAATAACAACAACAATAATAACAACAACAACAACAACAATAACAATAACAACAATAACAACAACACGAACAACACGACCAACAATAACAACAACACGTCGGACTCGGCGGCGCTGGCGCTTGCCGCGGCGATTGCCGAACTGAATTCGACGATCAAGAACACCAACAACAATTCCTCGCAAGGCGGCAACGCCACCAACACCGGCGGCACCACCAACATCACCGTGATCGGCGCGACAGCGACGGGCGGCACTTCCAGCGCCGAAGGCGGCGCGGGCGGCGTGGGCAATGGCGGCACCGGCGGCGTGGGCCTGGGCGGTTCGGGCGGCGACGCTTCGAACGAACTGGACGTCACCACCACCGCCACCGGCGGCGCCGGCGGCAAGGGCGGCACCGGCACGGGCGGCACCAACACCGCTTCGGCCACCGGCGGCGCCGGCGGCAAGGGCGGCACGGGTACGGGTACGGGCGGCACCGCCAACGGCAACGGCACGGCCACATCCAGCTCGGACAATTCCAGCACGGTCAGCACCCGGGGCGGCAGCGCCAACACCACCGGCGGCAACATCACCGGCACGCAGACCCAGACCCAGACCTCGACGGCGACCAACACGCCGACGAACACCTTCGTGCCGACCAACGTCAACACGCCGGTCAACACCAACACCTTCACGCCGACGTTCAACCCGACCTTCAACCCGACGCTGAGCTACTCGCCCAGCAACACCTATTCGCCGACCCAGACCCAGACGGCGCAGGGCGGCCAGGGCGGCGCGTCCACGGTTTATGTCATCGACCTGGGCAGCGGCTCGGGCGGCGGCACGCCCGCTCCGGCGCCTTCGCCGATCTACCTGACGGTCGACAATTCGGCCAAACAGACCACCGGCGACAACACGCTGAAGACCGGCGACACCACGGCCACCGGCGGCAGCAACACCAACACCCAGACCAGCGCCCAGACCAACAGCAACAAGGCTACCGGCGGCAGCGCCACGGGCGGCGCCGGCGGCACCGGCTTTGGCGGCGCGGGCGGCCTGGGCGGCGCAGGCGGCACCGGCAACGGTTACGGCGGCAACGGCTATGGCTACGGCTATGGCGGCGCCGGCGGCAGCGTCACCAACACCAATACCGGCTCGACCGGCGGCGGCTCGACCCCGCCCTCGCTGTCGCTCACCCTCAGCGATTTCGGTAACGGCACTGCCACGGGCGGCGCCGCCGCCGGCGGCAAGGCCAGCAGCGACCAGACCCAGACGGGCACCGTCACCGGCACGAATACGGGCACCAACACCGGCACGAACACCGGCACCAACACCAACACGAATACGGCCAACCCGACCAACACCTTCAACCCGAACAACACCAACACCGCCCAGGGCGGCGCTGGCGGCTTCGGCGGCGCGGGCGGCCAGGGCGGCGCGGGCGGCACCTCGACCATCTTCGTGCTGGGCGCCACCGGCGGCGGCGGCACCGGCACCACGCCGACCCCGAACAACATCATCATCGATGCTTCGTCCGACGCCTCGGGCGCTTCGGTTGGCGACACCTCCGCCAACGGCACCGGCACCGGCGGGTCTTCGACCAACACCAACGACAATCAGTCCAAGGGCACCGGCGGCAACGCCACCGGAGGCAATGCCACGGCCAATCCGACCGTCACCGCCAATGGCGGCACCGGCAACGGCTTCGGCGGCGCGGGCGGCTTCGGCCAGGGCGGCAATGGCGGCAACGCCACCGGCGGCAATAGCGGCGGCAACACCTTCAGCGCCAGCGCGACGCAGACGGCCAACCCGACCAACACCTCCTCGTCCAATCCGACCCAGACCAACAACAACAACCAGAACCAGACCGTCACCCCGACCACGACCGTGTTCGTCATCGGCGGCAGCGACACGGGCGGCGGCACCGGCAGCTCCACGCCGCTGCAGCTGACGATCGACAACTCGGCCGACAATTCCAACAAGACCGGCGACAACACGCTGACCGGCGGCGACCAGACCGCCACCAACGCCGCCACGGGCGGCGCGGGCGGCACCGCGGATTCGCGCGCCACTGGCGGCGCCGGCGGCTTCGGCGGCGCGGGCGGTTCTTCGACCAACACGGTCAGCCCCACCCTCAACGCCCAGGGCGGCGCGGGCGGCTTGGGCTTTGGCGGATCCTCGACCTCGACGGCCAATCCGACCGTCAATCCGACCTTCACCTTCACGCCCAAC
>JBBQBL010000001.1:0-47299 GCA_038317805.1 Micropepsales bacterium | reverse complement strand
GGCCCGGCAGAAAATTCTCGATCCGGGCGAATTGATCGTCCCGCAATGCATGGCGTTCCATCGAAGCCTCCTTCAGGAAGGCCACCTATGAATCACAATTTTGCTGATTTGCGAATCCACTAAATGACGACACGCCCTAGTCATTCCGTTGCCTCCTCGCCCCTTACCAGCATCAAAAGTCACTGGAAATCGGCGTTGTCGCTATCGCTTTTCCAGAAATTGATGAACTGGCAGACTACTTGGAGATTTCCCGTTTCGTAGTGTCCCGCACTGTCGATCCGATCTAGCGACGGCAAGAGGTTTTTGTCGGCTTCAAGGCCATGAAACTGAAACGGTATGCGCTTCCGGACCAGAAACAAAAAGCTTTCACAGCTTCTGTCACACCTTGCACCGGTACAGGCACATGACGTTGCTGACAAACGGAAGCGTGTCAAATCGCCACAGCAAGGGTATCCAGTACGTTACTTGGCGAACTATCAGAGTGATTTTAACGCCCAAACCAAAGGTCATCGCATACGCGGGGTTCGGAATAAAGTTCATCGATGACAGACCAAAGCGAGAAAATCACAATCGCATTCACATCTGCTCGGCCGAAAATTTTTATGCGGCATCACTGCTTCGCTGGCGTTTTGACGATTTCGTCATAGGCGACTTCGGAGAACATGTAGGTCATCGGTCCACGCCCTGTATTGGTGCCCAATGCGGCGCGGATTTCATCGCGGGTTTTTCCCGCCGCGACCATGTCCTTGATCCTTGCATACACAGCCTTCTGGGCCTGCAGCCTCTGCTCCATGTCACCCTTGGTCCAGATATCGCCGACGCCTATCACATAGGTGTCCGCATCAAGATTGATCAGCGTCTTCATGAAGGTCATCCAGCCTTCCGCGGAGCCCCCGCCATCGGGGTGAATGACGGGGAATTCCGGCCTGGCCTGGGTGATGAAGCCGGTGAAAACCACGCGCTGGTCGGGAAGATAGACCGCGGATTCTCCTGCGGTATGGGACGGCGCGATGTGGAGGAAAACTATGCGGAGGCCGTCAAGCTTCAGCAGCTTGCGGTCGCCGAAGATGATGTCGGTCGGCATCTTGTCGCCCGGCGCCCGGTTCTTGGCCGCCCTTGCCGTGAGCGCCTTCAACCCGGTCACCGTATCGGCATGGGCATGGATAGGGATGCCCGCGCGAAACGCCGCCAGCCCGGGAATGCCTTCCCCGCCATATCCGGTCAGGATGACGTCGGTGATTGGCTTGGGCGAGACCTGCCCGATTTTTTGAATCATCTCCCTCGCGGTGTCGGCGGTCTGCTTGGCGTCAATAACGACAATTCCGCTGTCCCCCACGACAATGCCGGAATTTCCGCCCACGCCGCCCGGCGCCCAGTAAACATTGTCGCGGATCTGCTTTACGGACAGCGGCGCTGGCGGGCGCGGCGCGGCAGACAGGGTAGGAGCCGGCTGTGCCAACCCGGCCCGCGCCGCGAGAACCACCACCAAAAATGCAAATCCGCTCCAACGATACGTCATTATCGCCCTCCGATCGGCAATCCGGCATCGATGCCGGAATGGCTGCCCACTTTCCTGTCGATCCCCTGCGCGCCTGTCAGTTGCTGGCGACGTGGGTCTTCAGGCCCATTGCCCTCTTGAAGGCATCGGTCGTCTGGGTTTCGCGCACGATGACCTTGCCGGCATTCTCGCCCTCCAGGCCGAAGCCATGTGGCCCTTCCTTGTCGTGTTTGAAGCGGAAAATTTCCTGCTCGTCGGCCAGTTCCAGCGGTGTCTGGCCATGGTCGTTCCTGGCGTCCAACGGCACACCCTTGCCCGCCAGATATTCGACCACATAATTGGCGCCGGGAACGGCGGCGATATGCAGGATGGTTTCATTGCCGCGCGGATAGGCATCGGCTTTGCGTTCATCGGTACCGGCAACCTTGTCGAGTGGGCTATAGCGCATGGCCAGATCCGCGCCGTGCGCGACCAACGACTGCGTTACCGCTAGGTCGTTTGACATCACCGCCAGCGAGAAGGGCGTGTGTCCATCCTTGCGCAGCATGTTGGGATTAGCGCCATGCGCGGCCATCAGCTCGATCAACCTGGCGCTATGGGAAAAGCCCGCCAGATGGAACGGCGTCGAACCCGCCGAGCCTGGATTGGTACGTAGCGACCCGATCGGTCCGGGGGTCGTGTTCTGGGTCGGCTTGTTGGGGTCGGCCTTCAACTCCAGCAGTCGGGCGACCAGTTTCAAACCTTCTGCTTCATTCTTGGGAACGCTGGGCGCCGGGGTATGGGGTGTGGAAAGCTTGCCGGGCTGGAAACCGATCTGCGGCAGCCGGCCCGCGCCGCCAGACACCAGCACCAACACGGCGCCATGCAGCGGCGTGTAGCCAGCACGATCAGCGACATTCACGGCGGCGCCATGGTCCAGCAACAGGTTGGCGATTGCCGGGCTGGGCGCATAGGTAATCGCCAGCCCCTGGTTCCTGCCCGAACCGCTTTTGCTTTTACCCTGGCTCCAGTTATAGAGCGAGGCCAGGAGCGGGGTGGTGCCATCGGCAGACGCTTGGTTCACATCCGCCCCGGCCTCGATCATAGCCGTCACCGACTCCATGTCGCCGGCCTGGACAGCGAATATCAGGGGCGTAACGCCGCCGGCTTTGCCCGAATAATAGCCTTCATTGTTCCAAGGAATCCCGGTGGCGCCCAGGGTGGAGGTGGTTGTGATGTAATTCACGCTGCTGGTTTCCCAGCTTTTAGTCGCGGCGCGGAAATCAGCGCCGTGCTCCAGCAGGGCCTTTGTCAATTCAGGCTTGCCTGCCGCCCACATCAGTGCGGTCTGGCCAAACTGGCTTTCGCGGGCATTGGTGTCGGCCTTGGCCGCCAGCAGCATGTCCACCATCTCCCGCGAGCCAAGATGTACCGCATGCATCAGGGGGGGCTCGCCATTGTCGCGCGCCGCATTGGGATTGGCGCCGTTTGCCAGCAGCAGCTTGACCAGGCCGGGGGAATTGCCGTCAACCGCCAGCATCAAGGGGCCGACGCCATCAGCATCGACCAGGTTGGGATTGGCATGCGCCTTGAGAAGCCGGGCGGCCACCGCATCATTTCCACGCATTACCGCCCAGGCTAGCGCGGTCGCGCCCGTGCCATCCACGGCGTTTATATCGGCATGCACGGCCAGCGCGGCATCGAGCTGGGACAACAGGCCGTCCTGGGCTGCGGCGATTAGGCGATCTCCGGCCGGATTCGCCAGGGCGGGGAGGCCCAGCACAAGGGCAGCGGCGACAAGGAGATGGGTGCGAAACGCTTTCATGGCCTTGTCCCTTCAATGGATTGCTGAAACGCCATCACAGAGAAACGCGGTCGAGCTTGAGCGGGCCAGTGGAGTCGCCGATGTTGTTGGTGGGAACGCCGAGCTTGTCCAGGATGGTGAGATGCAGGTTCGACAGGGGCGTCAGGTCGCCGGGATACTTCACCAGCCGCCCGGTTTGCAGATTGCCGGAGGCGCCGCCGGCTAGCATCACCGGCAGGTCGCGCTGGCTGTGCACCGTGGGGTTGGACAGGGTCGAGCCGAAGAACATGATCGAATTGTCGAGAATGCTGCCATTGGCCTCCTTGAGGGCGTCCATCTTGTCGAGGTAATAGGCGAACAGTTCGGACTGGTTGACATTGACCCGGTGCAGGATGTCGAGCTTGTCCTTCTCGTAATTGTGATGCGACGCCTCGTGATGCTGCATGGAAATGCCCAGATGAGGAAAGGTCATCAGGCTGGCTTCGCGCGAGGTCATGATAGTGGACACCCGCGTCAGGTCGGCCTGGTAGGCCAGCACCTGCAGGTCGAACAGCATTTTCACATAGTCGGGCCAAGCATCCGGCACGCCCACTGGTCGGTCGGCCTTGGGAAGGTCGGCGGTCTTGGTGGTGGACGCAATCTGGATCCGCCGCTCCACGTCGCGGATCGAGTCTAGATACTGTTCCAGTTTCTGGCGATCGCCTGCGCCCAGGCGCGACTTCAGCGCCGTGATTTGGGCAACCACGCTGTCGAGCGTCGATTGATCCAGCGCGTTGCGCTCCGACATCGCCGCCGGGTCTATCTTGGCGCTATCGCCGAACAGCCGCTCAAAGATGCGCCGGGGATTGGTTTCGATCGGCAACGGGGTAAACGGGTCTTTGAAGTTGGGGTAACGGCCGTCCTGCGCTTCCTCAGTGCCAGTTTCCAGCGAGGCGAACTGGGTTTGCTTGCCTAGATGGGCCGCGGCGTACTGGTCAACCGAGGTGCCGACCTCGACGCGATCGCGATGCATCTCCATGCCGGTCAGCCAGGACGACATGGCGCGGTCGTGGAAGTCGGGCTTGGAGCGGTCCGGATCGGCCGACAGGCCGCTGATGACAAGCAACTTCTTCTTGTGCCGTTCCAGCGGGGCGAGGCCCGGGCTCAGCGTAAAACTGTCGCCCTCACCCGACGGCAGCCAGCGGTCGGTGGCGCCGCCGAAATAATAGACAATGCCGAAGCGCTTGACCGGCGCCGCCGCCGTCAGGCGCTCGGCGGACAGGGCTGGATGCATGGCATCCAGGAATGGCAGAGCGATCGCGGTGGCACCCACGCCACGCAACAAGGCGCGGCGCGAAACATGCCTCTTGGCCACATACATCATGACTGGCTCCCCGTTGCTGTCTTCATGGTGAACGGAAAGGAGTTCACAATCCCCAGCACAATGTCGTCGAACCTGTAGCCTGGCGCCGCCTTGCGCGCGATGGCGCGCACCGCCGGCATTTCGCGCGGATCCACGGGGCGGCCCAACGCATAGGTCATCATACGCGAGATCGTGGCGCTGACAAAAATCTCCGGGTTGTCGTTCAGCAACTGCTTGAGTCCCTTGAGCCCGATGAATTTCTGTCCGTTCGCCAAAGTGCCGGTCGCGTCGATGGGACCGCCCTGGTCCTTGGTGCGCCAGCGGCCCATCACGTCGAAATTCTCTAGGCTGAAGCCGTAGGGATCCATGCGGGCATGGCAGGTGGCGCAGAAGGGATTGGCGCGGTGGCGTTCGATCATCTCGCGCGTGGTGAGCACCTTGCCATTGACCGGCGCGGCGCTCAGCGGGGGCACCCCCGCCGGCGGCGGATTGGGCGGGGAATTGAGCAGGTTGGTCAAAATCCACTTGCCGCGATAGATCGGCGAGGTGCCGGTAGTATGGGAATTGGGCATCAAGACCGCGCCCATGCCCAGGATGCCGCCGCGCGGGGAATCCGCCGGCAGCGTAACGCGCCGGAAGCCCACGCCGGTGATGCCGGGAATATCGTAATTGGCGGCAAGCTTTTCGTTCACGAAGGTATAGTTCGCATTGACCACGTCCATGATGCTGCGGTTTTCCCGCCAGATCGAACGTAGGAAGAGATGGGCTTCGGTCTCGAAACTGTCGCGCAGCGCGGTATCGAATTCCGGATACGCCGCAGCGTCGGGCTTGAAGGCCGCCAGTTCATGCTCCCCGCCCTTCAGGGTGAGCCATTCCGCGCCGAAATTGTCGACCAACGCGGCCGCCTTTTCATCGGCCAGCATACGTCGGGTTTGACGGGCCAGTATCGCCGGATCATGGAGCTGCCCCCTGGCCGCGACCTCCAACAATTGGTCGTCTGGGATCGAACTCCACAGGAAGAATGACAAACGCGATGCCAAATCGAAATCACCCACCCGATAGACTTGGCCCGGCTTGACAGTCTTGGGATCGAATTCCAGGCGGAACAGGAAACCGGGCGAAACCAGCATGTCGCGCAGACCGACCGACACTGCTCCGGCAAAATTGCGCCGGGGCCGCGCCTTGGCATAGGCAGCCAGGAAGGGCTTCACATCGGCGGGGGTTACGTCGCGTCGCCAGGCGCGGCGCAGCAGGATTGACAGTATCCGCTCGGCGCACGGCGTTTCCGCCGCTGCATTGCGCGGCGTGCAGACCAGGATGCGGCGGCGGCTGGCGTTGTCTGTGGCCGGACCGGGATTGTAGGGTCCGGTGATTTCGGCCCGCGCCAGGGTCGGCGGGCCGCTGCCGGCGCTGACCGCTTCGCCGGCCTCGGGACCGCCGATCTCGAATACCTTCAGCTTGCGGCCGTCGAGCAGCATCATCAAGCTTGGCCGGATGGCGGAGCCTTTCACGTCGATGGGGCCACCCAGCGGCGCCCCCCCGGCGCCCGGCAGGTTCGGGATTGGGCCTTCGCTCCTGGCGCGGCTATCGGGGAAGGTGACGATGATGGTATGCAGGCCCGCCTTCACCCGCACGCGGATGTGGAAGAAGCGCACGCCCTCGACCGGCGTCAGGTCCGCATCGTTGAGGAAGGCGCGAAGATCATATTCACCGTCCCGCGGAAAATACTTCTTCACCTGTATGCCGCCGCGCGTGCCAAACGGCATGCCTTCGCCCTGCCACACGGCCTGACTCCGGGTGGCGAGATAACGGTCGGTGACGGGGCTGGCATCGCCCTCCCCCACCGCCGTGTCCGCGACGCGGCGTGCTACTTTTAAATAGCTCTCCAGCAGCAGCGGCGACATAGAAAGCGAGTCGGCGATATTGTCGAAGCCGTGGGCCACCGCGTCACTCGGCAGGTCGTCAACAAACATAAAATCGAGGTTCAGTAGATCGTGAACGGCGTTGCCATATTCCGTGCGGTTGAGGCGGCGAACGACGGTGCGGGCGACCACCGGGTTCTTGCGCGCGGCGCGGTCCAGTCCGGTGACCAGCGATGCGACCATGGCATGCACCACCTGCGGATCTGGGCGCTTCTTGATGCTGGCGGGCGGCATCTCGCCGGCGGAGAGGCGCTTGATGACTTTCTCCCAGATATCCGCATGGTCTGGCAGCTTGTCCGCCGGCAAGCCTTCCAACACCAGGCCCGCCGTTTTCGTCTTGATGCCGTGGCAACCGACACAGAAGGTCTGGACAAACTCCGTTCGGCCTGCCGGCGTCGCCAGCTTGGCAAACACCTCCGGACCGGGGGTGAAATCGGGCGCGGCCCTGACAGTTGCAGAGACGTTCGCGGGTGCAGCAACCCACGCGTTCACGGGCTGCGCGGTACCGGATCGGCATGCCAGCACCAGACCCGCGGTCGCCATGAGCACCGCAAGTAAATGCCGGACCCGTCCCGTTGTCACCTTGTCCTGTGGCACGGCTTGCCTTTCGCGTGCGCCGTTATTTTGGGCAACACTCTCGTTTCCCCATATTCGTGTCAAGCACGAGGCCGCATCGCGCCTGCCGGGAGGCGCCGCGTCTCTCACTCCTTGATGGTTGTTAACGTGGAACCCTGGCCTAGGTCAGGCTTCGCGGTTTACCTTGTAGGCATGCGGATTGTTGTCCGCCTTCAGGTCATAGGACCACACGGCGCCGCGCAGAATCCGGACTTTGGCCCCCAGGGTAAGCCGTACCTTTGGGGCTCCCTCCACCATATTCACTTGGTGCCAGACTTGGCCATTCTCCAAGGTGACGATAAATGCGCCCTTGCCATCGTAGCGGACGCCGACCAGGGCGGAAATCACTAGCGCGCCACTGTCACCGAACATCGACATCAGCCCATCCTTGCGCCGCGGCAGGTGCGCTGCCTCGCGCATCGGCGGTGGAGCGGCCGCTACGGATGTCGGATAGGCCGGCGGAACAAGGCGTTGCTGAAACTCCGGCGCAGGCATTAGGCCCAGCTTGGTGCGCATGGGTTGCTGCGCGCCATAGGCGCAGTCGAGCCAGACCTTGTCATCCTGGATAACCGAACAACGTTGTATCGCCGCGACTATGTCCTCGCGCACACCGGCGATAGCAGGCAGTGTGGAAAGCATCAGGCCAGCAGCCACGAGATAAATCCTGTTCATGGTTCCCCGCACGATTCTCCGGCCTTGCTTTCGAGTCTTTTCGTCTTCCCGATAGTAGGTCATTTCATCACCGCCCCGTCCAGCGGATTTCAACCCTCCATTTTGCGCCGCAGCAATAGCGGCGCATTCGCGCTGACCGTCCCAGCCTGCCGGCAGGGGAGTAGCGAAACGATACCCCGACTCAACTTGATACAGGCCGAACTGCGCCGCCGTCATGGAAAGATCGCGGGTCAGGCCATTGGGGCCCGCGAAGGAAATAGCGGTTTGGTCCAGAAAATTGATGACGAACACGGAGGCCACGAACGGCACAAGCCGCAGAGCAACCTTGCGGATGGCGGACGGTTCGACGGCCGGCACGCTGTCGTCACGAATAGCGTGCACGCCTATTGGCTCCGCCCCTTGATATTATATCATGCTGCGTGAGCTGGCCGGGTGTCATCGTCCGGCGCGCTGATATTAAGATGGCCCCGATTTTCGGGACAAAGAAAAGGAAATAGGAATGGCATCCACGTCTCATCAGGTCACTGCCTTGTTCGCGGAGCCACTGTTTCGGGCCAGCATAACAGACGCCATCAGCGCCGAGCAGATTGACTTCATCAAAAATCTAAAGATGCGAGACAATATCGAGAACCTGATCTCGGAGAACAAGTACATCTTCGAGGAGCCGCAGCTGAAGAGCATCAAGGACGCGATTCAGGAGGTCCTGGACATCTATGCGCGGGAAGTGATGTGCATTCCCCAGAGGCTGTATGTGACGCAATCCTGGTCTCTGATCAACAAAACCAGGGTCGGCATGCATGGCCACGCCCATTCCAACTCGATCATTTCCGGGTCGCTGTACTATTGCGAAATGCCGGAACCGGCGGCGGCAATGACCTTCGTGCGCCAGACTAGCTATGAGCAAATTGACCTGAGACCGCCGGCCGACAGGCGCAACGTCTATAACACGCCCATTACCTCGGTAACGCCGGTGCGGAGCGAAGTCTTCCTTTTTTCTTCGCGCCTGACCCATACCGTCGATCCGAATGTAACCGGCCAGACGCGCTATGCCATCGCCTTCAACACCTTCATCAAGGGCAAGCTGGGCGACTATCACACCGTCTCGGAACTGGTTCTCTAGGGGAAATTCCTGACACTAAAAAAGCAAAAAGCCCCGTCCTTTTGGGACGGGGCTTTTGGTATCGGCCTAGAATGTCTTGCGCAGGTCGAAGATGAACATCCGGCCCAGGGTGGAGCCGTTCGCCGTGCCGCTGCCGGAATTGGCAAAGGGCGGGTTGGTGTTGGCAATATTGTTGACGGTGATGCCGACCTTGGCATTGTTGGTCCAGGTGAACAGACCGTCCAGCTCATAACCCACATTCAGGTTTACCGGCGCAAAGTCACCGACCCTGGTCTGTGTGCCCAGGCCGGTGGCGGTATAGCCGGCACTGTCCTGGAGCGTAAGGCGCGCCGACACCGGCCCGATCGTGACACCGGCATAGGCGGTGAACTGATAGGGCGAGAAGTTGGCCGCCAAGTTATCGGTGGTGATCGAGGTGTAATTCCGGTTCCAGGTATAATCGGTGCCATTCACACCGAAACTGAGCGCGCCCCAGTCGAAGGTGGGGTTGTAAGTGATGCCGAAATCCCAGCCCCGCGCCCGCAGCTTACCGTAATTGAAGCGGCGAAGGTCGCGGAACGAAAAAGGCGTGGTGATGAAACAGCCGATCGCCGCATTGACGACGGGACAGGCCGCTCCATTGGGATTGTAGAACTGGGCATAGCCACCGGAGAAGCCAGCGGTCGGCACCGGAACACCATTAACCGTGGTTGCAGCCTGAAGCTGCGCCAGCGTCGGGTTGAGAATGATGTAGGGCTGGATGGCCGGCGCCACGCCAACTCCGCCGGTGGCGGCATTGCTGCCGCCGGGTGCGTACACGATAGATGCAGCCTGGTTACCCGGCAGAGCGATGGTGTTTTGCAGGATGACATACCAGCGCGACAGGCTCAGGCCCAACCCTTCGATGAAACTCGGGTGATAGTCGAAGCCATACGAGCTGGTGGAGGAGTTTTGCGGCACCAGGTTGGGGTTGCCACCGGGCATCGCGATGGACGGGCGAGCCCGCTCCAGCGCCTGGTTCGCGGCGCTATCAAAGGGATTCACCGGGGCGCTGCCGCCAAAGGCCACGCGGGTATCAATCGCCACCACAGTGTCATCCAGGCTGGGCGCGTTGAAGGAGGTGCCCGAATTGCCGCGGATGTTGAGGCCTTCGATCGGCGAATAGGTGACGCCGACGCGATAGTTGTCGGTCGCACCCTTGAAGCCGCCGCCGGAGGAGCTCAGATCGTCGTGGCGGGCCGAAACGTCCACGTCAAAGGCATTGACGAACTGGATGTTGTTTTCCGGGCTGACGAACGGCACTTCGACTTCCGCGAACACCGACTTGGTAATGCGGTGGCCGGACAGCCGGGAGCGATAGCCGCCTCCGGGAGTGACACCGACCGGGAAGATGGTGCCGTTGGCATTGCCGTTGAAATAGTCGCCGGCCGACTGGTACTTTTCAAACTGGGCGCCAAGCGCCCAGTGGATATCACCGCCCGGCACCGAGAACAGCGCGCCCTGCGTCAGGGCGCGCAGCTGGAAGATGTTCTGGATGCCGCGGCCATTCTGGCCATAGGACTGGATTGAGGCCAGGGACTGCTGGCTGCTCAGCCCTAGGTTATAGGGATTGAGCGCAAATGCCGGATCGCTGCTCGCCAGGGCGGCATTCACCGAAGCGTTGTTGACGTTGTAGTTAATGGTATCAACGTCGCTGCGGCCATAATTGCCCAGAATGTTGAGGCTCCACTCCTTGAACGGACCGCCACTGCCGAGGTCAATGTCCAGCTGGGGCACGATTTCCCACTGGTTCTCGAACTGCGGGCCCATGTTGTAGGGCCCGAAGACCGGCGAATAGTCGAAGGACACGGTCTGCTGCGTCTCCCCATTGATCGACTGGAAGAAGGGATTGTTGCTCTTGATGACGGCATTGGTGGTCGTGCGGGGCGGCAGGAGCGCGCGGGCGTTGTGGAAGGCCGCGTTCGCCGTCATGGAGAATTCGACACCCGGTGCGATGTGCTGGAACATGCTGAACCACAGGGTGTTCTGCTGTTCGGTCGGAATAATCGAACGGCCTTGGATGTTGCCGACCGAACCCGGGGTTCGGCCGCCATAGGTATCGCAGACATTCTTGCCGACAGAAGCCGCGGCAGCGAGTGCGCCCGGCGTGTTGGCAACAGTGTTGGAGTTCAGCTTGTAACCCACGCCGCTGGCCGTCACGTTGGCCAGAGCGCAGGGCGCAGTGCGGTTGTCGAGGGTGCCGCCCAAGCCGACCAGGTAGTCGCTGAAATAGGGTCGGCCCGAGGACATCTGGTAGCCGTTATAAGTGTACTGGTAAGCTAGGTACGCGCCGCCGGAACCCCAGTCATGACCGGCCATGGCGCCGAGATTGTATTGGGTATAGCCGCCCTCGGCGTAACCGAAGGAGCCCTGGGTCTGGAAGCCCTCAAAGCGCTTGCGGGTAATGACGTTGATGGTGCCTGTGACCGCGTCAGAGCCATAGAGCGAGGAGCCGCCATCGGCCACCACATCGACACGCTGGATAACCATCGAGGGGATTTCAGACATGTCCGACGTGGTGTTCAAGCTGCCGGCGCCGACCATGTTGTGGCCGTTGACGAGGAGCAGGGTGATACTGGCGCCGCCGCTGACATTCAGATTGCGAATACGGGGGACGACGCCGCGGCTGGTGCCCACATCGTTGGTGCCGGAGACGGGCACGGTGTTGAAGATGTTGGACACCTGCGGGATCGTTTCCAGAATGCGGTCCATCGTGATCTGGCCGGTAGCCTCAATATCGCCGGCGTTGACGGTGATCGAGGACGTACCCACGGGGTTGATGCCCTTGATCAGGGTGCCGGTGACCGTGACGGCCTCCACATTGTCCGCTGCTGCAAGCTTTTGCGCATAGGCCCCCGTTGCGAAGGCCAGCGCCAACACACCGATGGAAGCGCTGCGCATTAGAATGCCGGAAACACGCGGCCGCGATTTCACCTGAGTATTCATCGAACGTCCCCCTCACAAGTTGGCACCACTTCGGATGCTCGCTCTATCCCCATCTTCCCTAATAGCGCCCGCCTCTGGACAAAGTCAACGAAAGCGGAAACGCGCTCTCTCAATATGTGAAAGCGCGAACATCCCACGCAGCCGGGCCTGTTTTTTCGGCGCGCACATCGCGATTTAATCGGCCCGTGCTGCACTGCACGAAGAGCACTGAAGGACAGCGCTTGGCTGCGTTCGGCGATCTGCTACCCCAAGGCGCTCCGGCTTACGCAGAAATCCCAGCGCGCCTCGATCTGGCAAAAGAAGGGCGTGCGGGGCGAAAAGGCCCCGCCGCCTCCCAGTAGCCGGCGGGGCAAGAATCTATAGCCAGCTCTCCAGGGGGAGACTGGGGGGCGCGTTTAGGGGGGGGCCAACGGGCCGCAGAAAACACCCAGGTGAACTGCGTGTTTTGAAAGAAAGCCGTCCACCCTCTTCCGTTCAGATCGCTCGTATCAAGCCGCATCCCCGCTGGCAAATTTGGAGATTCGGGTGCTTGCACATGTTGAGAGGAGATCAGGCTCAACCCACGTCCGTCGCGCTTCCATGTTCGACGCTTCGCCCGCGGAGAGGCTGAACGGAAGGGCCAGATTTAAGTATTGCCCTTTAAATTTTTTCTTGGGGAAGTTTTAAACCGACAGACGATCGAGCTTAAGATTCACCGTGCTGTTGCCCAGCTTTTCGGTGGGGATGCCCAGCTTGTCCAGGATGGTCAGGTGCATGTTGGCGATGGGGGTATCCACCCCGGACGCGGTGATCATGCGGCCTGTCGCCAGGCGGTCACCGGAACCGCCGCACAGCACGATCGGCAGGTTGCGCTGGCTGTGGACCGTGGGGTTGGACAGCGTGCTGCCGAACATGATGATGGAATTGTCCAGCATCGAGCCGCTGGGCTCCTTGATGGCCTCCAGCTTGTCCAGGTAATATGCCAGCAGCTCGGACTGCAGCATGTTGATCTTGTGCAGCGCGTCCAGCTTTTCCTTCTCGTAATTGTGGTGCGAGGCTTCGTGGTGCTGCAGGCCGACGCCGATTTCCGGGAAGGTGAGCAGCGAAGATTCGCCGTTGAACATGAAGTTGTTCACCCGCGTCAGGTCCGCCTGGAAGGCCAGCGCCTGCAGGTCGAACATCAGCTTGACGTGATCGCTCCACTTGTCGGGAATGCCGGCCGGACGGTTGACCTCCGGCAACTCGGGCATCTTCTTGCTTTCGGCCACCTGGATGCGGCGCTCCACATCGCGCAGCGAGGTGAGATACTGGTCCAGCTTCTGGCGGTCGGATAGGCCCAGGCGGCCCTTCAGGGCGTTGATCTGCTGCACCACGCCGTCCAGCGTGCTGCTGTCCTGGGCATCGCGCTTGGCGGCGGCGGCCGGATCGATCTTGCCGCCATCGCCGAACAGCCGCTCGAACACCAGGCGCGGGTTGTTCTCGACCGGCAATATTGTATGGGCATCGCGATAGAACATGGTGCTGTTGGAGTTGGTCGGCTGTTCGGTGGACATTTCCAGCGAGGCGAACTGGGTTTCCTTGCCAAAATGCGCCGCCGCAATCTGGTCCATCGAGATGCCGACTTCGACCTTGCCCTGAGTCAGCTCGACGCCGGTCAGCCAGCCGGCGACAGCGCGGTCGTGAAAATCGGGCTTGCTGTGGTCAACCGACGAACACAGGCCGCCGACCACCAGCAGCTTCTGCTTGTGGCGTTCCAGCGGCGCCATGCCTTCGGCCAGGGTGAAGGTCGCGTCTTCGCCGGTCGGCAGCCAGCGGTCGGTGGCGCCGTGCGGGAAATAGCAGACGCCCAGCCGGCGCACCGGCGCCGCCGCCGTCAGCCGTTCCTGCCCGAAGGCCGGATGCATGGCATCCAGGAACGGCAGCGCGATCGTCGCCGCGCCGCCCCCCCGCAGCAGGGCGCGGCGGGACAGAAACTTCTGCGATACATAATGCATGGCAAACACTCCGTGATTGCGGGCCAGCCTAGTTGCTGGCGACTTTTGCCTTGATGCCCAGGGCTTTCTTGAAGGCGTCGGTGGTTTCGGTCAGCCGCTTCGCATTGAGGTCGCCATCCTTGCCGACCGCGCCTTCCCTTGTCAGCTTCCAGCGCACCACTTCCTGGTTGTCGGCCGTCTGCAGCGCGGTCTCGCCATGATCGTTCACCACATTGGTGGGAACGCCCTGGGCAACCAGGTATTCGATCACGTCGGTGGCGCCGGCAGCACCGGCGATATGCAGGACAGTTTCGTTCTTGCGTTCTTCGGCCCTGGCTTCCACCGTGTCGGCCAGCTTGTCGCCGGGATTGTAGATCATCTTCACATCGGCGCCGTGCGCCACCATGACCTTCAGCGCCGGCAGGCTGTTGGACTTGGCCGCGACTGAGAAAGGGGTGTGGCCGTCCTTGCGCAGGCGATTGACGTCGCCACCATGGGCGATGAGAAGTTCCAGCGCCGCGGTTTCGGTTGACTGCGCCGCAATATGCATCGGGCTCGAGCCGGGCGGCGCCGGATTGACGCGCACCTGGGTCACAGGGCCGCCTGTCGGATAGAGGGTGGCCGCGTTGGGATCGGCGCCGAGTTCCAGCAGCCTTTTGACGACGGCAACGCCTTCGGGATTGGCAGGCTTCTGGGTCACCTTGGACGGCGCAATGAAGCGGCCGGCGACGGGGGCAGGCTGCATGCCGATAAGCGCGCCGTGCAGCGGGGTGTAGCCGGCGCCATCCACCGCCTTGGCCCTGGCGCCGCGGTCCAGCAGCAGATTGGCCATCTTGTAGTCGGAAACAAAACGCAACCCCGGACGGCGCGTCCTGGTCCTGGCTTCGGCGTTCTTGGTATCGGGGGTCCGGGCTTCGAAGTCCATGACATCATCGCCTGAGCGCCAATGATACAGCGCCGCCAGCAGCGGCGTGGTGCCGTCGGCGGCGGCCTGGTTCACGTCGGCGCCGGCATCCAGCAGCATCCTGGCGGTTTGCAGATCGTCATGCTGGGCCGCGAAGATCAGCGCGGTCAGCCCGCCCGCCTTGGTGGGATAGGTGCCGTCATTGTTCCACGGAATGCCGGTCACGCCCACGGTGGCTGTGGTGGGGGTATAGTTCACGACATTCACCGTCCAGCTCTTGGTCACCGGCTTGACGTCGGCACCGTGCGCCAAAAGCAGCTTGGCGACCTCCGGCTGTCCCGCCGCCCACATCAGAGCCGTCTGGCCAAACTGCGACTCCCGCGCATTGACGTCGGCCTTGTGATCCAGAAGGGCCGACACGATGTCGGCCGAGCCGACCCGCACCGCCAGCATCAGCGCGGTTTCGCCTGTCATGCGGGCGACGCTGGCATTGGCGCCCTTGTCCAGCAGCAGATTCACCATCTGCGGCTGGCTGTTCTGGATCGCCACCATCAACGGGGTGACGCCGCTGGCATCGGCGATGTTGGGATTGGCACGCGCATTCAGCAGCGCCGCGGCAAGGTCGCTATCGCCATTCATCACTGCCCAGGCCAATGCAGTTTCGCCGGTGGCGTCCACCGCATTGACGGGTGCGCCCTGCTTGATGAGCGTTATCGCATCGGCGTCAAAGCCGTTCTGCGCGGCCGTCAGGAGCGCATCGCCTGACGATTTCTGTGCCTGGGCGGCGCCCGCCGCCAGCAGGCTGAGAACCGTGGTGGCCAAAAGCATCGTGCGTGTGCGGGTCATGACTGCCCCTTTTCAACCTGTTTCTTCTGGAACGGCGCGGAATGAACGACAGCCAAAATGATATCACCGAAACGGTAATTTCCAGCCTTGGTTTGGGCCACGATCTGGCGCACCGTCGGCTGATCCCTGGCCTCGAGGGGCCGGCCCAGCGCATAGGTCAGCATGCGTGAGACGGTGGCACCCACGAACACATCGGGATTGGTCGCCATGTTCTGCTTCAGGCCGGCCGGGCCGGTGAAGTTAAGCCCGCTGACAAGGTCGGCACGGGCATTTATCGGACCGCCGGCATCGGCGTCGCGCCAGCGTCCCATTACGTCGAAATTCTCCAGACTGAAGCCATAGGGATCCATCCGGGAATGACAGGTGGCGCAGATGGCGTTGGCACGGTGACGCTCCATCTGTTCGCGAATGGTCAACACCTTGCCGTTGACCGGCGCCGCACTCAGCGGCGGCACCCCCGGCGGCGGCGGGCTGGGCGGCGAATTCATCAGATAGGTCAGTATCCACTTGCCCCGATAGACCGGCGAGGTGGTGCCTGGATGGGAATTGGGCATCAGGAACGCGCCCATCCCCAGGATGCCGCCGCGCGGGGAATCGGCGGGGAAGGTCACGCGGCGAAAGCCGGGCCCCTTGACGCCGTCGATACCGTAATTTTCCGCCAGCCTTTCATTGAGGAAGGAATAGTTGGCGGTCAGCACATCCATAACGCTGCGGTTCTCCCGCATAACGGACTGTAGGAACAGCCGCGCCTCGGTGACGAAGGCATCGCCCAGAGCCTTGTCATAGCCGCCATAGGCTGTGGCATCGGGGGTAAAGCCTTCCAGGTCGTGATCGCTGTTGCGGATGCCCAGCCATTGGCCGGCGAAGTTATCAATTAGGGCGTTTGATCTGCGGTCCGCCAACATGCGCTTCACCTGGCCGTCGAAAGCGGCCCGGTTACGCAGCTGTTTGCGAGACGCAGCGTTCAGCAGTGCGTCGTCGGGCGGAGAACTCCACAGGAAGAAGGACAGCCGTGCAGCCAGCTCAAAATCATTCACGGCATACGTCTGGCCCGGCTTTGCGCCGGCGGGATCGAACTCCAGCCGGAACAGGAATGCCGGCGACACCAGGATATTGCGCAGCGCCACCGCGATTGCGGACGGGAAATCGTCCCCGCCGGCGCGGCTTTTTCTGAAGGCTGCCGTGAACGGCTGGACTTCCTTGGCGCTGACATCGCGGCGCCAGGCGCGGCGCAGCAGGGTGGACAGGATGCGCTTGGCGCACGGCCCTTCCTGCGCCGCCGTTTTGGGCATGCAGACCAGGACATGGCGGCGGCTGGGCGTGTTGGCCGGCGGTCCTACATTATAAGGTCCGGTAACCTCGGCACGTCCCAGGACGGGCGGGCCGGCGGTGGCGCCCAGTGCGGCCTCGCTGGCTGACGGCGCCCCGACATCGAACTGCCTGAAGACCTTGCCGTCCAGCATGAACAGGATCTTGGGGTGCACCGCCGAGCCCGTGGCATCGAGCGGGCCGCCGCCGGATGCCCCGCCCAGGCCAGCCAGGTCGGGCACCGGGCCTTCGGCCTGCGAACGCGCCTGCGGGAACGTGACAATGAACGTGTGCTGACCGGTCTTCACCGGCGCGCGCGCATGGAAGAAGCGCACGCCTTCCAGAGGCGACAGGTTCGCCGGGAGCAAGAAGGCCCGCAGGTCGTATTCGCCATCACGCGGGAAGTATTTCTTGACCAGCACGCCGCCGCGGGTGCCGAACGGCATGCCTTCCTGCCAGGTGGCCTGGGACTTGGTGGCGAAGAACTGCTCGGTGATGGGGCTGGGATCGGCCTGGCCCAGCGCCAGGTTGCCCACCTTGCGCGCCACCTTGAGATAGCTATCCAACAGGACGGGCGAAATCGAAAGCGCGTCGGCGATATTGTCAAAGCCCTCGGCGCCGCCATCCTGCGGTAGTTCCGCAGTGTAGGGGAAGTCCACATCCAGCAGGTCGCGAACCGCATTGCCATATTCCAACCGGTTCAGGCGGCGGATGACTGTATGACCCACATGGGGATTCTTGGCGGCAACCTGGTCCAGGCCCTGGATCAGTTCGGCGACCATCGCTTTGGCGACCGTCATATCCGGACGCCTCGCCGCGTTGCGCGGCGGCATCTCGCCGGCGCCAAGCCGCTTGATCACCTTCTCCCAAATTACGGCATGCTCCGGCAACTGATCGGTTGCGACACCTTCCAGAACCAGTCCCGCCGTCTTCGCGCGCGCATTATGGCAGCCGACACAGAATGTCTGGACGAATTCGGTGCGTCCGGCCGGCGTTTTCAGCTTGGCAAATACTTCCGGACTGGGCGCGAAGGCGGCGACGGATTGCGATTGCGATTTTGCCGCAGCGGACATGGCCGGTGAGATACCGGGAGCGGTCTGTGCTTCTACCGCCGTCGATACCATTAGCATGGCGGCGCCGGCGACACCCAGCATCAAGGCAGACACTTTGGTGGCGGTCGCGGCAACGGGACGAAGGTTGCGAATGTCAAAATCCCGATGCGTCATCTGAACCAGGCCTTTCAAGTACCTGCCAACCGGATCTCCGATTGGTCTGTTTTTGGTTGGCCGTCTGATCATCACTTACTCCGCAGGTAACCTATTTTCGGCCTTCCGGGTGCGGCGTCCTCGCCGATATTGATGGCGCTCGCGGCTACTTGCTCTTTCTCATGAAACAGTAGAGCAAGCTATTGTTCCTGCAGATCGAACACGGCTGAGCCGCCCCTTCCAAATTGCACGAACACTGGTTTAGATCAATATGCCGCCGACTTAAGTCCCAGAAGGCTCTCACGAAGTGAAAGATGCCGGGGCTATACCGTTGCGTTGTGACCTAAATCGGCAAAATTGAACCGTCATGACAGAATCTGTCCTGCCCTGGAACCTTCCTGGCAGACGAGGCGCTGGCAACGCCTACTGCTGGTCGCAACCGGGCTTGCAGATTCCAAATGGATGCGGGAGCGGTTCAAGGTATCGCTTGAGAACCCATCAGGGGAACGCCGCTAGCAACATTTTCGCATGAATTTACTGCAGCGCAGCGACCGCACCACGCTGCAGATCGCCGCCGTCAATCCAATCAGTCATTGCTTCGCTGGTGGTTCAACCAATATCTTTTTTCGGCGCGCCGAAAACGTTAACCGGTAGCCGGAAGTTACGGCATGTCGACGCCAAGGAACCGTCCAGTTCATAAGGCTTTCGCTCTGCTGCAATCGTTTCGCGGCCCTGATGATTGGGTGAGCAGCGCGGAGTTGAGCCGTCGGGCACATCTATCCGAGGCCACGACACGTCGCCTGATGCGAACCCTTGAGGAAATCGGCGTCGTGACACGCAATTTGCGCGGCTGCTACCGGCCTGGAATGCTGCTGGTTTCGCTGTTCAAAAATGTGGCGATTGGCCAACTGGTGAGCGTCACGTCGCATCAGTACCTCAATGATCTAGATTCACAGATGAATGCCGTCGTCCATGTCGGAATCCTGGAACATGGCATAGTCACATATATGGCAAAGGCTGGCGACTCTTCCTGCATTTCCGTGTTGACGGAGGTGGGATCTCAGATGGAGGCATACTGCAGCGCGCTTGGAAAAGTTATGCTCGCTGGATTGTCCCTCGAGCAACTGGACGAATTTTTGCGCGAGGGCAGGTTTGTCGCCCTGACGGAACGCACCATTACAGATGTCGCCAGCCTGCGCGCGGAAATTGCTAGGGTGCGCGAGCAGGGCTACGCGGTCAACGACCGGGAAATCTCCCAGAGCGTCTATTGCATCGGCGTTCCTATCCGGGATCTACGAGGGAAAACCATTGCGGCCATTTCCATCGCGGACACTCCGGTCCATGTCGGGCGGCAACCAGAAGACAATGTGCGCCAGGCGTTTCTGTCGACCGCCAGCAGCATTTCGCGCAAGATATTTCAATCCAACTCCGCTGGTCGCGCCCCGTGAGAGCATCTGCGCACGGCGTGACGACGTCGCAGGTCACGACGTTCGAAACCACTTGCAAGGCGGACTCATGGATTCGCGGATGTAACAGTTCATCACTGTGTCCCGCAGCGCGGCCTGTTAGCGGCGTTCGCGGGGTTGCGGCTTCAACGTACCCAGCATTTCGACTCGGCTGTGACCGGGGTAGGTTATCTGCTGGAAGACGCCCGGGGTCTTGATGCCGATACCAATGATCTGCTCCCCGGCCGGTTCATATCTTGGTACAGGAATGCCAAGGATGCTGGGGTTGCCCGTTTTCATGAAAGCGACGGTCATGTCGGACATCTTGTCGGCCAGCGCATAATCGGCGGGTGTCCAGGCGCGAGGCGCGTCCGTCTGACTGAACCCATCAAGGTCGTTTAACCAGAAGGAATTGTCGGAGCTGTGGAACGCGGTCGCGTTGCGGCTGTCAGGATCCGGTGGCACTGCGAAATGATGGATGGTTGCCGACATATAGACATAAGCCGGCTTTCGGTCCGGCTGTACCTGACCCATCGCCCAGCGCCGCATTGCCATGCCAAGCGTGATGTCGCGCGACGCGGCACGCGCGTTCCGTTTCCAGTTTTCGTCAGCGGGATAAGCCGCCAGCAGTTTTTCTGCCTGGTCGCCATACAGAGTTTGCGCGGCGGTGCGATAGCCTTCGGCAGAGCTAACCTGCATGAACGGACCATAGCCTTCGTCACGGGTAAATCCTACAAAGGTTGTCACATCATTTTGCTCACCAGAGGCGAAAATATTCTTGGGATCGCGCGGCATGAAAAACCCGTCAACACTGGGGGGCCCGCCGCGCACAGCCAATATCTTCTCAGCGGGCAGTGTGCGCATGTCGGCCAGACTGAGGTTGCCGAGCTGCTCCTGGGCCTTAAGGCCATCGCGCTCCGCGTCTTCTTTGCTGCGG
The DNA here is from genome assembly GCA_038317805.1 of Micropepsales bacterium. Lineage (GTDB taxonomy): Bacteria > Pseudomonadota > Alphaproteobacteria > Micropepsales > Micropepsaceae > Rhizomicrobium. The sequence goes on along the minus strand of JBBQBL010000001.1, from coordinate 26,786 downwards.
AACACGCCGGCCTCCCAGGTTAGTGAACTGGCGCTGATGCCCATCACTTTCTGGAAAAGCCCCCTGCTCAAGGGGCTAGCATGCTGGGCAGAGGAGGAAACCGAGCCCGCAGAAAGCCCTGCCAATGTGACGTTATTGGGATCGCCACCAAAACGGGCGATGTTTTCGCGCACCCATTTCAGAACCGCGACCTGGTCCAGCATACCATAGTCGCCGGATGCGCCTGCTGCATTTTCCTTGTTCAGAGCAGGATGAGCCATAAAGCCAAACGGCCCGACCCTATAATTTCCGGCCACGAAAATCACGCCTTTGCCAGCGAGGCCGATCCCGCTGGATGGTGACGAAGATGCAGAGCCTTGTGAAAACCCGCCGCCATAGATGTAGACCATGACAGGGATTTTGGCGCCCGCGCGCGCGCCTTTTGGCGTCCAGACGTTGAGATAGAGGCAGTCTTCGCTGATCGCCTCGCCCTTTGGATCTGATTGCATGCAGGCCGGCGGCAGCGTGACGGCCTTGCGGATGCCAGTCCATGATGTCACGGGCGTTGGCGGCCGCCAGCGCAGCTCTTGCAAGGGCGGCGCAGCAAATGGAATGCCAAGATAAGCGCCGATGCCATTCGCCAGCTGCTTTCCAGCGACAAGGCCGCCCGTCACGCGCACAGGACCGCCGGGGATCGGCTGAACACCTTCTTGCGCTGCGATTGGCGACATCACCGCCAGGGCCGCAAAAACTGTAGCGGCGCAGCACACCGTGAACATCTTCCACATCGTCGTTTCCTCGTTTCATTTTTTGCAGCGTGTTCACTGCTGCTGACCAAATTGATCACGAACCAGGGGCTATTGTTTAGCCCCATGCTTCAAAAGGCGATGCGGCTGCTTGCACATAGTGAGACATGGTAGGAAAGAAGCGGAGCTTCGCCATTTTCGCTTCCCACCTGACCTGAGTTGCCACCAACACTTCTCGCGTTACTATCCGCGAGCTACTGAAGCTAACGCTGGAAGCGATCAGCACCGGCGCTCCTTACGCGGAAGAACGGGCTTGGTTCGGAGGCGCGCCTTAGGCTGCAAGCACGGCGAATTAGGTCAAATCCAGCGATGTTAAGGGACTGAAGGTGGAAAAATCCCCTGGGGGGCCCTTTTGGGGGCTTTTTGATTTCATTATCAAAAATTATCAAACAATATCAATGGTATAAATGATACATTCGAGTCCTCTTCTGGCACCATTTAATTTCAATTACATAGCGAGAAGGCGGCACGGACAAGCAAATCCGTTCCTCGAACTTGCCACGCTTATAGCGCGAACACCGTCCGCCAAAACCGCGTTGCGCCAGAGGCGGCGTGGTCGGTATCAGGCCAGAAGCAGGCGCCCCGCCACCAGAATGAGGGTGCCGGACAGGATCAGCCGCAAGGCCGCATCGGGCAGGCGCGGCGCGAACAGGCTGGAAAGCATGATGCCGGGCAGCGAGCCGATCAGCAGCGAAGTCAGCAGCGGCATGTCTATGCCGCCGCTGGCGACATGCCCCAGACCGGCCACCAGGGTCAGCGGTACCGCATGGGCAATGTCGCTGCCGGCGATACGCACGGCTGAAAGTTCCGGGTAGAGCAGCAGCAGGACGACGACGCCCAGCGCGCCGGCACCCACCGACGAAACCGTCACCAGCACCCCCAGCGCCACGCCGGTGATGATGGTGAAGATGCGGGTCTGCACTTCGCTCAATGCCCCGACACGCTGCGCATAGTTCGCCAGTAGACGACGGCGGAAGAGCAAGGCGGCGGCGGTCAGCAATAGGGCCACGCCCAGCACTTTGGTCACCAACGCGCTATAGGCGGCCTGGTCGATCTTGAGCCACCAGAGGAGCGCCAAAGTGGCGAGAGACGCGGGCAGACTGCCCGTCGCCAGGCGCAGAACGATGCGCCAGTCGATGTTCTTGTAGAGGCCGTGCACCAGGCTGCCGCCGGTCTTGGTGACGCTGGCAAAGATCAGGTCGGTGGTGACCGCAGCCACCGGATGCACGTTGAAGAGCAGGATCAGCAGCGGCGTCATCAACGAGCCGCCGCCGACGCCGGTCATACCCACTAGAAAGCCGACCGCGAAGCCTGAAGCGACGTAAAGCGGTTGGATGGCATTGGCGAGCATGTTGATGGCTTTTGCGGGTATGGGGTCTTGTACGGCGGGGTGGGAAAAGGCCGGGCAATCTCACACAAAGCGGTCGGGTGAACAATCCGGCCAAAACTGCCCGCAAATGACCGTCGCAAGCTCCGAAACCCAGCTGGTTACCCTCATCACTGCGGGAATCATCCATTCACCCGCAGCCATTGCGGATGCCGATTGGCGCCAAATGCAGTCATCGGCAGGACGTCAACTACCAATCCGATGACGGGGCCGAGCGCCCTATTCATCCCCCAGCGACCAAATGCGGTGGGCATCGATCATGAGTTGCAGAATTGCGCCATGCGCCGCGCCGCGGGCGCGCATCTCCGTGCGGCGGACGTCGAAATCCTGCCGCTGCGCGATCAGCAGATCGGTCAGTGCCTGATCGCCAAGCGCAACGGCCCGCTGCATGCGCGACACCATCTGCGCGCTGGCTTTCGCCGCTGCCTGGTTCTGGCGCCAGGCTTCCAGGCCTTGACGGGCCTGGATGACATCGCGGTCCGCCACGATCTCGACGTCCCGAAGGGCCTTGCGGGCGGATATGGCGGCGGCGGTCGCTTCGGCGGAGGCCTGATCGGCCGTGGCACTGCGCAGGGCGCCGCCGATGGGCATGGAAAAGCCGATGCCGAAACCGGTTTCGTGGCCGCTGCGCTCCTGGAATGTCCTCAGGTCCAGCGTCGGATCGGCGAACCGATCCATCGACGCGCGGCGCGCCAGCCATTCGCGGCGGTCGGCCTCGCTGCGCGCCATTTTCACTTCGTGATTGTCGTCCAGCACCGAAGCACGCCATTCGGCCCAGTCGCCCGGCGGAGCGATGGGTTCGGGCATCACCGGTGCCGGCGGCACCACCAGCGACGGGAAGGTCCGTTGCAAAGTCATCCGGGCATCCTGCTGCGACTGCATCGCTTGTGCGGCCTGCGCGTGTGCCAAGGACAGTGACGCCTGCACCTGCTCAACCTGCAGCGACGCGGACTGGCCCAGCTGTCGGCCGCGTTCAGTTGCCTTCAATTGCTTTTCATAGCCGCCGACCTCGGCAACGGCGAGCATCGTCGTTGCCTCTGCAATCACCCAGTCGAGCCACAGGGTCTTAAGCAAGGTCGCGGCCTGGTGGCGCGCATCGCCAAAGCCATTCTCCGCGAAGGCGATGCCAAAGGCGCCGATCTTTTCGTCTGCATCCGCCTTTCCCGGCAGGCGAATGCCACGGCTGATGCCGGTGGTCCATTCGTCCAGCCGTCCCTCGAGATTGGTGGCACGCGTGATGTATTCGCCGTGCAGGGTGAATTCGTGCGGACCGGCCTCGCGGGCGCGGGCCTCGGCATGAGCGGATTTCAGCATGGCCTGGGCACGCAGCACACCGGGCTCATCGGACATTATCCGGTCGATGGCATCATGCGACGGCATGAAGGCGAGGCTGGGCAGCAGGATGACTTCGGTATGCTTTGGCGCCTCAGCCGGCTGCGCCATCGCGGCCTGAGAGAGGAGCAGGATAACAGCCTGGAGCGGTGCCAAGACGGCTTTCATGACAAATCTCCAAAATCCAGGACCGGTTCAGTCCAGTAAAACAGGTGTGGGGCGCGGAACTGGTTGCGCAGCTCCTGCAGCAGCGGCGCCACATTTTCGGCCGGCAGGATCGCAGTCAGCAGGGTCGACTGGACGCGGCCGCGAACCTTTTCGCGCAGCGTGGCGCTGGCAAAGTCACGTCCATGGCCGTGCGCCGCCAGGGATGTGAAGCCACCGATCATGGTTTCGTGTTCAAGAAGAAATTCCACCACCTGTTCAATCAGGGACTGGGGACAGGACAGGTTCAGCCGGACATGGCTCATGACGTCCTCCCCGCGACAGCGGGCATGTCCTGCCGCGCGACGCCAAAACGTTCAAACAGGATCGGCAGCAGGAACAGGGTCAGGATCGTCGAGCTGATCAATCCGCCAATCACCACGATGGCGAGAGGCTTCTGGATTTCCGAGCCCGGACCCGTCGCAAATAGCAGTGGCACAAGGCCAAGCGCTGCGATGCTGGCCGTCATCAGGACGGGGCGCAGGCGGCGGCGGCAGCCATCGAACACCACATCGCGCATGGGGAGGCCCTGGGCGATGAGCTGGTTGAAATAAACGATCAGGACCAGACCATTCAGCACGGCGATGCCCAGCAGTGCGATGAAGCCGACTGAGGCGGGCACGGAGAGATATTCGCCGGACAGCCACAGCAGCAGCATGCCGCCGATCAGGGCCAGCGGAATGTTGGCCAGGATCAGCAGCGCTTGCCTTACCGAGCCAAGCGTTGCGAACAGCACCAGAAAAATCAGCCCCAGCGCCAAGGGCACCACGATCATCAGGCGTTGGGCGGCGCGCTGCTGGTTCTGGAATTGGCCGCTCCACTCCAGCCGGTAACCGGTTGGCAGCGTGACCTGCTGTGCGACGGCGGCCTGGGCGGCTTCGACAAAACTCACCAGATCGCGCCCCGAAACATTGGCCTGGATGGTGGCGAAGCGCGACGCATTCTCGCGCTGGATGCGGACCGGCCCTTCCGGCTGGCTGATGCGGGCCACATCGGCGACATGGACCAGATCACCCGAATCCGTGACGACGCCGATATTGCCGAACAGCTCCGGACGATTGTGCAGGTCCTCGTCGCCGCGAATGACGATCGGGATACGTCGGGTGGTGTCGATGACAACACCAGCGCCCAGACCTTCGAGTCGGGCACGCATTTCTTCCTGCAGAGACTGGATGGAAATGCCGGCCGCGCCGGCCGCCATGCGGTCTATGTCGGTCTGCAGATAGCGAACCGAGTCATCGGCAACGGTGAACACTTCCGAAGCGCCCTGCACTTTCTGCACAGCTGTCCGGATGCCTTCCGAGATGCGACCCAGTTCCGCCAGGTCCGGGCCGAAGACCTTGATGGCCAAATCCCCGCGGCTGCCCGTAAGCATCTCCGATGTGCGCATCTCGATCGGCTGGGTGAAGGTATAGGCGACACCCGGAAAATCCTTCATCACCGTGCGCAGCGCCTCGACGATGTCGTCCTTGCTGCCGGTGCGCCATTCCTCGCGGGGCTTCAGGATCAAGAATAGATCGGTTTCACCCAATCCCATGGGATCCAGCCCAATCTCGTCGCTGCCGGTGCGCGCGATGGCCTCGCGCACTTCCGGCACATTGGCCAGGATCGCAGTCTGTACGGCCCGGTCCACCGCAGAGGAACGCTCCAGCGTGATCGAAGGCAATTTTGCCAACTGGATGATGATGGAGCCTTCATCCATGGTAGGCATGAAGGCCTTGCCGACAGAAAAGTAAGCGACCGTGGTGACGACGAATGCCAGACCTACGGCGATGACCATCGCGCGCGGTCGCGCCAGCACCGCCGCCAGGGCGCGCGAATAGAGCGGCATCAGCTTGCGCATCAGCCAGGCCTCGCCATGGGCGCCGGGCTTGAGCACCAGGGAAGCGAACACAGGAATGAGTGTCAGCGACAGTATCAGCGAACTGGACAATGCAAAGATGATGGTCAGCGCGACCGGCGCGAAGAGTTTTCCCTCCAGACCCTGCAGCGACAGCAACGGCAGGAACACCAGGCAGATGATAACAATGCCGGACGCCACCGGCACCGCCACTTCGGCGACAGCACGATAGACAAGGTGCAGATAGGGTACCCGGCTTTCCGGCCGATGATGCGACAGCTGCTCCACCGTATTCTCCACCACCACCACTGCGGCATCCACAAGCATGCCGACGGCGATGGCCAACCCTCCCAGGCTCATCAGGTTCGCAGTCAGCCCGAACAGGAACATCATCAAAAAGGTGGTGATGGCGGCGAAAGGAAGCGTCAGTGCCACGACTATTGCGGCTCGCAGATTGCCGAGGAACAGCAGCAGTAGAATCACGATTAACACCGTGGCCTCGATCAGGGCGTGCGTGACCGTACTCACGGCCTTGTCGATAAGGTCGGCGCGGTCGTAGAAAATGTGAATCTTCACGCCCTTCGGAAGATTGGTTTGCAGATTTTCCAGCCGGGCGCGCACGCCCGCCACCACGGCCCCGGTGTCGGCGCCGCGCAGTCCCAGCACCAGCCCTTCGACCGCTTCGCCCTTGCCGTCCTTGGCCACCGCGCCGTAGCGGGTCAGTGAGCCGGTACGAACCTTGGCCACGTCGCCCAGCCGCACCGCCTTGCCCGCGCGGGGCGTCACCATCACTTCGCGCAAATCCTGAAGTGTATGGACCGCTCCCACCGCACGCACGATCAAGGCTTCTTCGCCTTCACTGACCCGGCCTGCACCGTCGTTGCGGTTTGCCTGTTCTATGGCAGCCTTGAGGTCGGAGACCCGCACCCCGGCGGACAGCAACGCTGAATCGTCCGGCACTACTTCGAACGTGGCGACATAGCCGCCCAGCGCATTGACGTCGGCGACCCCGGGAATGGTGCGCAGCGCGGGACGTATGGTCCAGTCGAGCAGCGTGCGCCGCTCGGCCAGACTGAGGCCTCCGCCTTCAATGGTGAACATGAAAATTTCCGACAGCGGCGTGGCAATGGGCGCCAGCCCGCCGCTGACAGTGTCGGGCAGCGAATTCATGGCGCTTGCCAGCCGCTCGCCCACCTGCTGGCGGGCCCAATAGACGTCGGTGCTGTCCTTGAAGTCGATGGTGATGTCGGCGATGGCGTATTTGGCCATGGACCGCAGGATCACCTGGTCGGGGATGCCCAGCAGTTCCAGTTCCAGCGGCGCGATGACGCGCTGCTCCACTTCCTCCGGCGTCATGCCAGGCGCCTTCAGGATCAGCTTGACCTGGGTGGTGGAGATATCGGGATAGGCGTCGATCGGGAGGCGCGAAAAGGCATAACCACCCGCTCCCGCCAGCAGCGCCGCCAGTACCAGCACCAGCATGCGCTGGCTCAGTGCAAATTCGATGATTCGGCGCAGCATGGCTATTCCCGCATGCTCGCGGCCTTGAGCTCGCTCACGCCCGTCACCGCCACCTTGTCGCGAACATTGAGCATTCCGCTGACCGTCGCGTCCTGAACGCCCCGCGCCAGAACCCGGACCGCAATGGGCTCAAAACTGCCATTGCGCATGGCGAACACCGCAGGCCCACCCTTCAGTTCGACCACCGCGGCGCGGGGAATATTGAAACTGCCCGCGCCCGACTGACGCGTGACCGACAGGCGGACCGTCTGACCGGCGACCAACCCCCCCGGCGCCTCAAGACGGGCGCGCAGCATGGCCGATCGCGTCCTGGGATCAATGCTGGAACCGGCCGCGACCACTTCGCCGACAACGCCACCGGTACCTTCCAGTACGACATGATCGCCCGCAGCCACCCGCCCAATGGCGCTGGCGGGCAGCGCGCCTTCCACCCACATTTCCCGGCGCGTATCGATCAACGCCACCAGCTGCATGGCCGTGACCTGATCACCGGCCGAGACATCGAGCCTGGCCACGCGCCCTGCCGCAGGCGCCAGCAGTTGATAGCCACCTTCTGCCGAACGCGAGGCGCGCGTCATTACGCTGCGCGATGCCGCCAGGTCGGCGGCCGCGGCCGACGCGGCGGCATTGGCTTCCTCCGCACGACTGGCAGGCGCAATCCCTTCCTTCACCAACGCATTGGCGCGGTCGGAAGCGGCCTTGGCAGAGCGATAACTGGCTTCCTGCCCCTGCAACCGGGCGTGAGCGGCGTGCATGTCGGCGCTGATGATGACCGCCAGCGTGTCGCCTTTTTGAACACTGCTGCCTTCCAGATGCACCAGGCTTTTCACCGTTCCGGCAAAGGGTGCAGAGACCGGAATGCGCGAATCCGGGGCCGGCGTCACCCGGCCCAGCACCGAGACGGTGGTCTGCGAACCGGCAACTCGGACCGGGGCCAGCTTGATGCCCAGCCGCTCCACCTGTTGCGGCGTGATCGTGACGAGCCGCGCGCTGGCGCCGGAACAGGGCAGCAGGGCCGCCAGGGCGAGCAGATACAATTTATGCATGATTTATACTTCTTTGTGCGGGAGGAATTTCCAGGATGACGGCAAAACCGCCACTGGTGCGATTGCGGACGGCAAGACTGCCGCGATAGGCGGTGACGATGTCGCGTGCGATGGCAAGGCCAAGACCCGAGCCCGGCACACTCTCGTCCAACCGCACGCCGCGATCCGCCAGCGAAGCCAGCGCGGATTCCGGCACGCCGCTGCCGTCATCCAGCACGCGGATGCAAATGCCTGCGCCAGACTCTTCCGCCTCCATGCGAACTTCGCTGCGAGCCCATTTGCAGGCATTGTCGAGGACAGAACCGAAAAGCTCGGTCATGTCTTCCGGATCGGCAGACAAGGTCAGGTCGGCGGGAATATCGAGCACCCAGTCGAGCGCTTCGCCGCGCGGGGTACGCCGCAGGGAGGCCATGATGCGCTCCGCCAGGGCGCGCACTGCCAGGGGCTTTGCCGTCTCGCCGCCGCGCAGGCGCGCACGCGCCAGCTCGCGCTGGACATGACGGCGCATCTGTTCTGCGAGCTGCCAGACTTCTTCGCCAATGTCGCCCTGCCCTCGGGCTTTCAGCCGTTCGGCATCGGATTGCAGCACCGCGAGCGGTGTCTTGAGGCCGTGCGCCAGGTCGGTCGCGCGCGCCCGGGCGCGAGCCAGCGTGTCATCCTGCGCTGCCAGCAGCGCGTTGGCTTCCTCCACCAGCGGCGTCACCTCAGAAGGGAAGTCGCCTTCCAGCCGGCGCGAGGCGCCGGTGCGCACCGCATTCAGGCTGCGGCGGATGCCATCCAGCGGTCGAAGCCCTATGCCGATATAGAACCAGGCCGCGGCCAGCAGCAGCACGCCAATGGTGGCAAGCGATGGCCAGATATCGGCGGCGAATGCGCTGCGCGCTGCGGCGATCTCGGCCACGTCCATCGCGACGGCCATCCGCAGCGAACGGCTTCCGGAAGGAAGATCGAAAACGATCATGCGTTCCTGGACGCGCAGGCGCGTGCCCTTTGGCCCCGGCAGGATATGGCTGTCCACCGCGCCTTTGGCCAAGGCATGCTTTGGCAGCGGGATTCGGGTATCCCACAAGGAGCGCGAACCCAGCATGAAGCCGGACTTGTCCTCTTCGATCTGCCAGTAAAGACCGCTGAGCGGCTCGCCGAAACGGGCGTCCTGGAGCTGCTGGCCCAGGCTGATCCTGCCGTCAGGGGCAAATTCGATCGCGGCACTCAGTTGGCGCAGATAGGACTGCAGCTCGGCATCATACTGGCGGGTGACGTGGCGTTCGAACAATCCGGTCAGCAGGATGCCCGCGATGGCAAGTGCCGCGGCAACCGCAATAGTGGCCGCCACGAACAGGCGCAGCCGCAGCGAACGCAGTTGCATCACGACGCCTCGCCCCTGAGGATGTAGCCATAGCCGCGCCGCGTCTCGATGACGGAAGCGCCCAGCTTGCGCCGTACCCGCGCCACCAGAACTTCAATGGCATTTGTGGTCTGTGATGCCTCACCGGGATACAGATGATCGAGCAGTTCGGACTGGGACACCACGCGCTGGGCATTGAAAGCAAGATGGCTGATCAGTCGGTATTCGTGCGGCGTCATTTCCACTGGTGCACCGCGAAGCTGGACTTGCAGCTGGCGCACATCGATGGCGATATCACCGACTGTCAGTATCGGGGCGGCCTTTCCCGCAGACCGGCGCATGATGGCGCGCAGCCGCGCCAGCACTTCTTCCATCTGGAATGGCTTGGGCAGATAGTCGTCGGCGCCCGCTTCAATCCCTTCGACTCGGTCCGTCCAGTCGCCGCGCGCCGTCAGCACCAGGATGGGGAAATCCCGCCCGGCGTCCCGCCAGCGCTTGAGAATGGAAAGACCATCCATTCCCGGCAGTCCCAGATCGAGAATGACGGCGTCATACGCCTCAACATCGCCTTTGAACCAGGCTTCCAGACCATCGCGCTCCCGGTCCACGACAAAGCCCGCCTGCTGGACGGCCTCCACCAGGTTGCGCGCCAGCCGATCGTCGTCTTCGACGATCAGGACGCGCATGGGCCAGCCTTCACATCGATGTGCCGACCGGAACGCGCATCAAAATGCACGTAATGCATGTGCCCATCGGGAGCCACGACGCGAAATTCGTACAGCCACGCGCCCCGATGTTGCTCCAGTTTCTGGCCGACAATTTCGCCCTGAATGACAGGGCGTGCCTTGGCGAGAATTTGTTCAAAGGGACGGGCGTCACCGCGTCTTACTGCCGCCCGCGCGCCGTCCTGATCGACCTGACCGTCGAAATCGCTGGCCAGATGATAGCAGTTGCCGCCCTCCCCAGCCGCAGCCCGAAGGGCGGCAAGCACGCAGAAGATGATCAGTGGCAATTTCTTCATAGGGCTCTTTTGCCATAAGGGACCTGTAGTTTGGCTGACAAACCGAGCCGGAGGCCGAAGGCACCGAAATACGATTGCCAAGGTGGGCCCAAGTTTCGTGTAAGTATTTGTTTCAAAACAATTTCGACAGCCGCCTTCTGGGTACTATTTTCTGCTGTCCCCGATACAAAATGCCTCTGTTCCGGCCCCCACCGCCCGGCTTATTATTGCGCATGACCATAGGTTTGACCGATCCGACCGCGAAGGCTTTTGACGCGCGCGGCTATTGCGTGGTGCAGGAACTGGTAGCGCCTGCGCAGGTGGCACAACTGCGCCAGCACCTGGAGAATCGCGCTGCCGGTGGGACCATGAGCCAGGTTGACGAACAGGTGCCGCAGACTCCTGCCGTCTATGGCGACGGCGCGGTGGACGGGCTGATGCTGGAACTGGCGCCGGAGATTGAAAAGCATACTGGGCTGAAACTTTTTCCCACCTATTCCTATGCCCGCATCTACAAGCATGGCGACGCCCTGCCCCCGCACCGGGACCGCTCGGCCTGCGAGATCAGCCTCAGCCTGAATTTGGGCCAGGTTCCAGACGAACCTTGGGCACTATATGTCGGCGAGGAAGGCTTTGCCGCCCATTTGAAGCCGGGCGATGCCTTGATCTATCGCGGTTGCGACCAAACCCATTGGCGCGAGCCTTATGATGGCCAGCGGGTGGTCCAGGCCTTCATGCATTACGTGGATCAAAACGGGCCTTTTGCCGGCGAAAAATTTGACAGTCGGCCGTCGTTGGGCAATGCCTTTCAGCCGGAAGTGACGGGCAGACTGCGACCATTCTCATTGATTCCGCTGGTGCCGCGATGAGCGCGGCTTTTATCGAATAGCTTCTCAGGATGATGTCATGAACACCAATCTGATTACGGTCTTCGGCGGCTCTGGCTTCCTCGGCCGCCATACGGTGCGCGCCCTGGCGCGGGCGGGCTGGCGCATCAAGGTGGCGACACGTCATCCCGCGCGCGGCTTCTTCCTGCGGCCGCTGGGCACAGTTGGCCAGATCGATTTCGTGAAATGCGATGTCAGTGACGCCGAGAGTGTCTCCGCCGCTGTCATGGGCTCCAGCGCTGTCATCAACCTGACGGGCATCCTGTTCCAGAAGGGCCAGACTTTCGAAGATGTGCAGTCGAACGGTGCGGCCAATATCGCCCAGGCCGCAGCGCAGGCCGGGGTCAGCGCGCTGGTGCATGTCTCGGCCATCGGCGCGGACCTGGAATCGGATTCCAGCTATGCCCAGACCAAGGCGCAGGGCGAGCAGGCGGTGCGTGAGGCGTTCCCGGCCGCGGTGATCCTGCGCCCTTCAATCATCTTTGGGCCCGAAGACGGCTTCTTCAACAAGTTCGCGGGCATGGCGCGCTTCTCGCCGGTGCTGCCGCTGGTGGGCGGCGGCCATACCCGCTTCCAGCCGGTGTTCGTGGGCGACGTGGCGCAGGCGATCGTGACCGCGCTGGGCGATGGCGCGAAGGGCCGCACCTATGAACTGGGAGGCCCCGGCGTCTATTCCTTCAAGGAATTGCTGCAGCTGATCCTGCGCGAGATCGGCCGGACGCGCGCGCTGGTGCCCTTGCCCTTCGGGCTGGCATCGTTCAAGGCGGCGTTTCTGCAGATGTTGCCCAATCCGATCCTGACCATGGATCAGGTCAAGCTGCTGAAGACGGACAATGTGGTGGCGCCGACTGCGGCGGGCCTGGCCGATCTTGGCATTACTCCGACGTCGGTTGAGGCGGTGATCCCGTCCTATCTGTGGCGCTTCCGGGCCAAGGGCGAATATGCGGATTCCCAGGCACGCCGCGAGATGGACATTCCGGCGGCCTAGGGATCAGTGGAACGCCAGCCAGGCCATCAGGGCCAGAGAGGCGGCGATACGGTAATAGCCGAAAGGCTTAAGGCCGTATTTCGCCACGATGCCCAGGAACGCCCGGATCACCACCCAGGCGACCAGGAACGACACCACAAAACCCACCGCGATGTCGACGCCCTGCGCCGAGGACAGTGCGCCGCCCTTTTTGTAGAGTTCATAGACTGTCGCCCCCAGCATGGTGGGGACCGCCAGATAAAATGTGAAGACAGTCGCCGCACTGCGTTCCACCCCCAACAGCTCGCCGCCCAGGATGGTTGCGCCCGAGCGCGAGATGCCGGGGATCATGGCGATGACCTGGCAGCAGCCGATCTGGAAGGCCTTTTTCAGCGGCAACTGGTTGGGATCGTGGAATCGGGCCACCGGTGCAATGCGTTCAAACAGCAGGATCAGCATACCGCCCGCCATCCAGGAAATGGCGATTACCGGCATGGCGATGGTGGGGTTCAGCAGCACGGCATTGATGTGCTTGGCCAGCAGCACCCCCACGACGGCGGCGGGCATGAAGGCCGCGATCACGCCCAGCGCGAACCGGCGGGATTCTGCGGAGGTGGGCAGAGTGACCAGGACATTCCAGAACTTCTGGAAATAGATCACCACCACCGCCAGGATTGCGCCCAGCTGGATCACCACCGTGAAGGCTTCCCAGTCATCGCCCAGGCCCAGCAGTTTTTCCGTCACCAGCAGATGGGCGGTGGAAGAGATGGGCAGGAATTCGGTGACGCCCTCGACCACCCCCAGAATGATGGAAAGCAGTATACTGTGCATGGCGTCGTCTCCGATGGCGGGCACTGCTTAGCATCGCCATCCGCCTCGCGCACCCTGTAAAAATTGTTATGCTGGCGGCATGGCGGGCCGGGGAATCAAAAATGGAATTGTTTGGCGCGGGCGCGGCTGGGTGTGGCGCGTCCTGATGACGTTGTTCATCCTGCTGGTCCCTGCCCCCGTTTTCCTGCTGCTGATTTTCCGCTTCCTGCCGATACCGGGTACGCCCGATATGCTGGTCAGTCTCGCCCTGGGCAAGGGCGCGCATTACAAATGGTCCGACGACATCTCTCCCCGGCTGGGACGGGCGGTGATCGGGGCCGAAGACCAGAATTTCTGTACCCATCACGGCTTTGACTGGGAGGCCATCAACAAGGCAATGGATGACCACAAGCGCCACCCCAAAAAGCCCATGCGCGGCGCCAGTACCATTTCGCAGCAGACGGCGCGGACCCTGTTCCTGGTGCCGATGCGCAGCTGGATCCGCAAGGGGCTGGAAGCCTATCTGACGGTCCTGGTCGAGGGGCTGTGGCCCAAGAAACGCATCCTGACCGCCTATCTCAACCTGGTGGATTGGGGCGATGGCATCTTCGGGGCCCAGGCTGCGGCCGAGGCCTATTTCGGCACAGATGCCGCTTCCCTGACGGCGGCGGAAGCGGCGCGGTTGGCGGCCATCCTGCCCAATCCCCACAAATGGAAGGCGGCGCATCCCGGCCGCTATGTGGCGCGCCGTGCCGGCATGTTGCAGGGGCGCAGCGCCATGGTCACCCGCGACGGCCTGAGCTTTTGCGTTAAATAGGCCGCGCCTATAAACAAGCCTGATGCGCCGTTTGATTCACCTGATGCTGTCGCCCAGTTGCCGCCTGGCCCGCCTGATGATTGGCGAAAAACGCGTGACCTGCGATCCCATGATCGCCGAGGACAGCCGCCAGACCATGCCGATCTTCGTGGAACTGGATGGAACCCGGGCCGAAGGTGTTTGGGCAATCCTGGATCACCTGGAACATCATTTTCCCGATCGGCCGCTGGCCCCGGCCGATGATGCGGCGCGGCGTGCCTGCCTGCGCTGGGTGGACTATGCCATGGGCCCGTTCCATGAGCGGGTGACCCAGCGGATCATCTATGAAAAGGCCGCACCCAAATTCACCGGCGCCGGATACAGTCGCCCTCCCGACATGAACGTGATCCGCGCCGGGCGCGAGGAACTGAAACTTGCCCTGAAACAGATTGGCGAGGCGGCAGAGAGCAACGGCAACCTGGCCTGCCGCGAGACCACGCTGGGGGACCTGGCGATCGCGGCGCATCTGTCGGCGCTGGATTATTTCGGCGAAGTGCCCTGGACGGATTTTTCCGCGGCGGCGGAGTGGTATATTCGGATGAAGTCGCGGCCATCCTTCCGCTCCGTCCTGGCGGACCGTGTTCCCGGCCAGCCGCCCGTGTCACACTATGCCGAACTCGATTTCTGAGCGGATACGCAGCCATGCCCACGCGGAAGGTTTCGACCTTGTGCGGTTCGCCAGTGCACAGGCGACGGCGCAGAATGCCGAGCGCCTGACCGAATTTCTTGGCGCCGGCCATCATGGCGAAATGGAATGGATGGCGGAACGCGCAACCTGGCGCGCCGATCCGCAAGCCATGTGGCCGGCTGCCAGAAGCGTGATCATGCTGGGAATCAACTATGGTCCCGATCAAGATCCGCTGGCCGTGCTCCAGCGAAAGGACAGAGCCGCAATCTCGGTTTATGCCCAGGGCGACGACTATCACGATGTGGTGAAGAAGAAGCTGAAGGCGCTTGGCACCTGGATATTTCACACCTTTGGCGCGGAGGTGAAAGTGTTCGTCGACACTGCGCCGGTGATTGAAAAGCCGCTGGCCCAACAGGCCGGATTGGGCTGGCAGGGCAAGCATACCAACCTGGTGTCGCGCGAATTCGGCTCATGGCTGTTTCTGGGCTCGGTCTTTACCACTCTCGAACTGCCGCCGGATGACGCCGAACAGGATCATTGCGGCAATTGCCATGCGTGTCTGGATGTCTGCCCCACCAATGCATTTCCCGCGCCCTACCAGCTGGATGCGCGGCGCTGCATTTCCTATCTCACCATCGAGAACAAGGGGCCGATTCCGCGCGAATTCCGCGCGGCGATGGGCAACCGCATCTATGGCTGCGACGACTGCCTGGCGGCATGCCCCTGGAACAAGTTTGCGCAGACCGCATCCGAGATGAAGCTGCAAGCACGCGAAGAATTGAGATCCCCGCGCCTGACCGATCTGGCGGCGCTGGACGATGTGGGTTTTCGCAGCCTGTTCCGCAAATCACCGGTCAAGCGCATCGGCCGCGACCGGTTTATCCGCAATGTGATGATTGCAATCGGCAACAGTGGCGATGCTGCACACGCGCAAGCTGCAACAAACGCGTTGGGCGACGATTCATCGCTGGTGCGCGGGGCTGCCGCCTGGGCGTTGTCGCGGCTGTTGCCGCGCGATCAGTTCGCCACGCTGGCCAGCGTCCACGGCGCCAACGAACCCGACCCAGAAGTGCGGGCCGAATGGTCTATGGCTTGAGCTGTTCCAGGTTAGCCTTTGCTTCCGGCGCCGCCTCAGTTTTCAACGCCGCCTCAAAATCGCGTTTTGCGCCACCTAAGTCGCCCAACTGTCGCCGCAGCAAGCCGCGCTCCACCAGCGCGCCGCCATCGCCGGGCTTGACCTTCAGCGCGAATTCGATATCAGCGCTCGCCTCGGCATAACGCTTCAAGGCACGGCGCGCGCTGGCACGCAGCACCAGTAGATCGGCGCGCCGCGGCGACGCCTGAAGCGCAGCATTGAGATCGAGGACGACTTCCGGCCAATTCTTGCGCATGGCCTGGGCGCGAGCCAGGTCCGCGAACAGGTCGGCGTCACCCGCCGACAGCATCAGCGCCGCGGAAAAACTCTGAACCGCCTTGGCCCCGTTGCCCGCCAGCAGCCAGGCATTGCCGGCCTGGTCAAACAGTTCACTGCGAAAACGCGCATCTGGCACCGCCTTTTCGGCGGCAATCTTGTCGAGCCGCGCGCCAGCTTCGGCGTAACGCTTGAGACCCACCAGTGCGAGGGCTGCACAATGTTGCGCCGGGACACCGCCCCCGCTTTTGGCCCAGCCTTCCGCATCGGCCAGTGCCGCAGCCGGACTGCTGCTGCTGGCGGCAAGGCAAAGCCGGTAATGTTGCGGATCGGCGGGGGGCTTGGCCGTGCCCACGGCCGCCGCCGCAGGCATGACAAAAAACCCGAGAAGCAGCAGACTTGTCAAAGACTTCATGGTGCCAGATTAGCAGCAATAATCGCTTCGATTGTCATGAAATCCTGTTAGGCTGGGGCATCACGGGGAAACGCGCATGACCATCCGAAAGATCGCGGCAGCCTTGCTGCTTATTCTTGCTTTTGGCGTTCCGGCCTTCGCGCAGGAGCCGTCCTTGGGGCCCCAGGCCGGGCCGCGAGCGGCGCCCACCAGCCAGGTTCAGGTTTCCACCCTGCCCGTGATGGACACGACACCGGCCTTCGATCCCGCAGCCGCCACGCGAGCCTATCTGGCCAAGGTCAATGGCGCGGCGCGTGCAAATTCCGACGCCTATTTCGAAGCCGGCTATGGGTTGCAGGTGGTGGACCTGATCTATGCCCTGGTGGTTGCGGCGCTTCTGCTGTGGCTGCAGATTTCTGCGCGCATCCGCGACTGGATCCAGGAAAAGACCCGCAGCCGCACCCTGGAGGTCGCGATCTATGCGGCCGTTTACATGACGCTGGTCACGTTGGCTGGCTTCCCACTCTCTGTCTATGAAGGTTTTTTCCGGGAGCACGCCTACGGCCTGTCGAGCCAGAGCTTCGTGTCCTGGCTGGGTGACTTCGGCATCAGCTTTGCCGTCAGCGTCATCGCAGCCATGATCGTGCTGCCGTTCATCTATGCGGCCATTCGCATGGCCCGCGAATCCTGGTGGATATGGGGCGCCGGCATCACCATGGCGTTCCTGGTGATCCAGATCATCGTCTACCCGGTCTTCATCGCGCCGCTGACCAATCATTATGAGCCATTGAAGGAGGGCCCGCTCAAGCACGACATTCTTTCGATGGCGCGCGCCAACGGCGTGCCGTCCGAAAATGTCTACTGGTTTGATGCCTCCAAGCAGACCAACAAGATATCGGCCAATGTCTCGGGCTTCATGGGCACGACGCGCATCTCGCTGAATGACAATCTTCTCAACCAGTCCAGCCATGACGAGATCATGTCGGTGCTGGGACATGAAATGGGGCATTACGTGCTCGGTCATACGACCCGGCTGCTGCTGCTGTTCGGCCTGGTCATTTTCGCCGCTTTTGCCTTCATGGCATGGGGATTTCGCATTGCCACGGGAATATTCGGCGGCAACTGGCAGGTTCGCGATGTAGGCGACGTTGCCGGACTGCCGCTGCTATCGGCGCTGTTTTCGCTGTTTTTCTTCCTGGCCACGCCTATCACCAACACCATCGTGCGGACGACCGAGCAACAGGCAGACATCTTTGGTCTCAATGCCGTGCGCAAGCCGGATGCCTTCGCAACCACTTCCCTCAAGCTGTCCACCTATCGCAAACTGGAGCCGGGTGCGTGGGAAGAAGCGATCTTCTATGATCACCCGTCCGGCCGAACGCGCATCCAGACCGCCATGCGGTGGAAGAAGGAACATATCGGCGACGCCGATATCCGGGGGTCTGCCCAGCTCCCCTGACGACGCCCGCATCTGCGCGGCTTAACTGGCGCGGTTGCCTAGAGCTGTTTGGCCAGCATGGCATAGAGCGGCGCGGTCGGATCCAGCCGCGCCAGCAATGCCTGGCATGCGGCGCGCGCTTCTTCGGTCCAATCCGCCGTGATAGAGGCTGTAAGTTGCGCCTGACTTTTCAGGATCACGCCGTCGTCCAGCACCTTGAGCCCATTGTCGCGCAAGGTCGCGCCCGTAGTGGTGATGTCCACGATCACTTCCGCCGTTCCCGCCGCGACGGCGCCTTCAGTGGCGCCGGCGCTGGGCACGATGCGGTAATCCGAGATGCGCGCCTGGGCAAAGAAGCTGCGGGTGAGTTGGGCATATTTGGTCGCCACGCGCAGCCGGCGACGCTTCTTCACGGCAAAGGCGGCGCAGATGTCGTCCAGGTCCGCCATGGTCGAAACGTCTATCCAGTATTCCGACACGGCCACCACGACGTCGGCAAAGCCGAAACCCAGCGCCTTGACCAAGTGCATGCGGCCGTCCAGTTCCGGGGCTTCTTCGCGCAGCAGGTCCTCGCCGGTAATGCCCAGATGGATGTCACCCGTCAGCAGTGAGGCGGCGATTTCGCCCGCCGACAGCAGCATCACTTCGATATCCGGGAAACCGTTGAAGCTGGCGCGATAGCCGCGCGCGCCGGCGGTCTGCTCCATCACCACGCCGCGTTCGGCGAACCAGGTGTTGCAATTATCCTTCAGGCGCCCCTTGGACGGGATGGCAAGTGTTAGGGCGGCCATTACTGCGCTCCCTTCACGGCCAGCACGCGCTCGGTGCGGATGGCGCAGCCGATTGCCGAAACGGATAGCTTGGAACCCAGTGTTTCCAGCAGCGTGTCATAGCGGCCGCCACCCGCAATCTGCACCGGGCCTTCGCTGTCGCGCGCCCACAGCTCGAACACGAAGCCGGTATAATATTCCCAGTTGCGGCCGAAATGTGCGGTGAACTGAACCCGGGTGGGGTCGATACCCAGCGACTTGAGCGTCGCCATGCGCGCATCCATCGCCGACAATTCGGAATCCAGATTGATGCCTGCGGTCTTGAGCAGGCTGCGCACCTGCATCAGGGCGGCTTCCGCCGGGCCGGAAATATCCAGCAGCCGCGAAATCGCCGCCGCCACCGCCGGGTCGAGCCTGAGCGCTGCGGCCTGGGCGGCGCGGTCCATGGCGCGGGTGACGATATCCTCGCGCGTGCGTCCGCCAGCGGGCGCATCAGCCTTGGCTTCCAGAAGCGATTCAATCTCAGCACGCGTGCCCGGCAGCTTGGCCGTGCGGTCGCCATGGCCCAGCCAGTAGAGCAGGCTTTCCACATAGCCAGCACGCCAGAAATGCCGCTTCAGGCGCCAACGCCATTGCCGCGGAAGATCGAGCTTGTCTACCAGCGCGTTGAACAGCGCCAGATCACCAATACGCAGCGAGAAGTCATTCAACCCCGCCGCGCGCAGCGCCTCGATGGTCAGGGACAGGACTTCTGCATCGCCGGCGGCGCGGTCTTCCTGGCCCAGGAGTTCGACGCCGGCCTGGAAGAATTGGGTGGGGCGCTGCGGTTCGCCTGGCTGATGGCGGAACACAAGGCCGTTATAGGAAATGCGCGCCGGGAAACTGCGCCCCGCCTGCACGACATCGCGGCAAATGGGGATGGTAAGATCGGGCCGCAGGCACAGATCGCGGCCCGAAGGATCCATCAGGGTGAAGGTGCGGCGGCGAATTTCCTCGCCCGAACGGTCCAGGAAAATGTCTGCCGGCTGCAGCACTGCCGGTTCCTCGCGGGCATAGCCACGCGACGCGAACAATTTGAGCATGGCAACAGCCTGCCCGTTCAGCGCATCTATGGCGCTGGAGTCGTAATAGGGAAACGCGGCCATTACCGCTTGCTTCCTGAAGAGGGGCCCAACATGGCTTTGACTTCAGCCACCAGATCGGCGCGTTTCACGCTTTTCTGGGCTTCGCGGTTGCCGACCCATTCGGCACGGGTTTCGACAGATTTCGCCAGCTCGGCGCCCAGTGCAAGATCCTTGAGGGTGACCTCGCCGCGGGCGCGCTCGTCGCCGCCTTCGATGATGGCGATGGCGGCGCCACGCTTGTCGGCATATTTGAACTGGTCGCCCATCTTGACGACCCATTCGGCACGGGGTTCGACAGATTTCGCCAGCTCGGCGCCCAGTGCAAGGTCCTTGAGGGTGACCTCGTCGCGGGCGCGCTCGTCGCCGCCTTCGATGATGGCGATAGCGGCGCCACGCTTGTCGGCATATTTGAACTGGTCGCCCATCTTGCCGTTCCCCACATAGGCTTCGGCGCGGATGCCGGCGGCGCGCAGTTCCTGCACGATGGCGAAAGACGCGGCGGCTTCCGCCTTGTCGAATACGGTGACCACCACCAGCGGCGTCTTGGTCGCCGCCAGCGCACCGCGCGAGGCAAGCGCACTCATCAACCGCGACACGCCGATGGAGACGCCGGTGGCCGGCACGGCCTGGCCGGTGAAGCGCGCGACCAGGTCGTCGTAGCGGCCGCCGCCCGCGACGGAACCGAATACAACCTCTTCGCCATCCTCGTTCTGGATGGGGAAGGTCAGCTGCGCTTCGAACACCGCGCCCGTGTAATAGTCGAGCCCGCGCACCACGCCGGTATCGAACAGGATACGGTCGGGGCCATAGCCGCAGGCCTGCAGCAGCTTGACGATCTGTTCCAGCTCATTGAGGCCGGCCGCGCCGATGGCGCTGGTCGAAATCAGCGTGCCGATCTGCTGAAGATGCTCTTCCTCGTCATTGGCATCGGGTGCGACAAAGGCCAGGATGCGATGTGCCTGTTCGGGATTGAGACCCGCACCCTTTGTAAAGTCGCCGCTCTCGTCCTTGCGGCCCTCGCCCAGCAACGCCTGCACGCCTTCGACGCCCAGCCGGTCGATCTTGTCGATTGCCCGCAGCACGATGCCGCGCTTTTCCTTGTCGTCCAGCGCCACGCCACTGGCTTCCAGCACGCCGTCCAGCAGCTTGCGGTTGTTCAACTTGATGATGTAATCGCCGCGCTTCAGGCCCAGCGCTTCCATGACATCGCTCACCATCATCAGCAGCTCGGCGTCGGCCGACGGCGAAGCGCTTCCCACCGTGTCTGCATCGAACTGGGTAAATTCGCGGTAACGTCCCGGTCCGGGCTTTTCGTTGCGCCACACACTGCCGGTCTGGTAGCGGCGGAACGGCTTGGCCAGGTGCTGGAAGTTGGCGGCGACGTGGCGGGCCAGCGGCGCGGTCAGGTCGTAGCGCAGGCTCATCCACTGCTCGTCATCGTCCTTCAGCGAAAAGACGCCGGCATTGGGACGTTCCACGTCGGGCAGGAACTTGCCCAGCGCGTCGGTATATTCAAAGGCCGGAGTCTCCAGGGGCTCGAAGCCATAGCTTTCATAGACGGCGCGGATGGTGGCCAGCATCTTCTGCTCGGCCATGATCTCGGCGGCGCCGCGGTCGCGGAAACCGCGCGGCAGCCGGGCTTTGGGTCGGGATTGCTTGGGCGCGCTCATGGGAGGAGATTCTTTGGGTTGGCGGGCGTTGTAACGGCCCACCGGGACAGGGGCAAGGAACCGTCACAAAACATTATAAATCAGAGACTTACAAGCGCGCCTCTTTGTCGCTTGCGCACGCCCGCGCCGCAATGCGAACTAGCCGGCAAGGATCAGGAGACCATCCGTGGCGCCAAGCCCTCAAGGCAAAGTATATCCCGACGCAGCATCGGCCCTTAAAGGGCTGACCTTTGATGGCATGACCGTGATGTCCGGGGGATTCGGCCTGTCGGGCAATCCGGAAAATCTGATCACCGCGCTCAAGGAAGACGGCACCCGAAACATCACCCTGATCGCCAACAATTGCGGCGCCGATGGGGTGGGTCTGTGGGTGCTGCTGAACAATGGGCAGATCAAGAAAATGATCTCGTCCTATGTCGGCGAGAACAAGCTGTTCGAGGAACTGTTTCTGTCGGGCAAGCTGGAGCTTGAACTGACCCCACAGGGCACCCTGGCGGAACGCATCCGGGCGGGCGGAGCGGGTATTCCTGCCTTCTACACCCGCACTGGCGTTGGCACCGTGGTGGCAGACGGCAAGCCGACGGAAGATTTCGATGGCCTGACCTATGTGCGCGAGCGCTGGCTCAGGGCCGATATTGCCATGGTCAAGGCCTGGAAGGGCGATACCGAAGGCAACCTCGTCTATCGCAAGACGGCGCGGAATTTTAATCCGATGATGGCGACGGCGGGCAAGATCACCATCGCGGAAGTGGAAGAACTGGTGGAGCCGGGCCAGCTGGACCCAGACAAGATCCACACGCCAGGCATCTATGTGCAGCGAATTCTTCAGGGCAAGGACTACAAGAAACTTATCGAGCGCGTGACCACTCGTCCGCGCCCGGAAGGGAATTAAAGATGCCCTGGACCCGCGAAGAAATCTCCGCTCGCGCCGCGCGCGAATTGCAGGACGGCTTCTATGTCAATTTGGGAATCGGCATTCCGACCCTGGTGGCGAATTATATTCCCGACGGCATGAAGGTGACGCTGCAGAGCGAGAACGGAATGCTGGGCATGGGGCCCTTTCCCTATCCCGGCGACGAAGACCCCGACCTTATCAATGCCGGCAAACAGACGATTACCGAACTGCCGATAACCAGCTATTTCTCCTCGGCGGACAGCTTCGCCATGATCCGCGGCGGTCACATTGACCTGTCGGTGCTGGGCGCGATGGAAGTGTCGGAGAATGGCGACATCGCCAACTGGATGATCCCCGGCAAGATGGTCAAGGGCATGGGCGGCGCCATGGACCTGGTGGCAGGGGTCAAGAAGATCGTGGTGGTCATGGAGCACACCAACAAGGCGGGCGAATCCAAGATCCTGAAGAACTGCGACCTTCCGCTCACCGGGACGCAATGCGTCGACATGATCATCAGCGATCTGTGCGTCTTCACGCTGGAGCGGGGCAAGCCGGGGATGACGCTGATCGAACTGGCACCAGGCGTGACGCTGGACGAAGTGAAGGCCAAGACGAAGGCTGCGTTCGTCAGCGCACTGTGATGACGCCCCGACTTGCCAGCCGCCTTTTGCGGCACCACCTGCCGCTGGCCCTGGGCACTGTTGTTTGCGCGTTCGTACTTTATGTCACCCGGCCTTACCCTGATGTGCTGACGCGGCTGAGCTTTGCCACTGCCTGGCCGGCGCTTGTCCTGCTGGCAGCAACTTTGATCATCGGACCGTGGCGGGCATTGCAGCGCAAATCCTATGCCCTGTCGGTCGACTTGCGGCGCGACATCGGCATCTGGGCTGGTATGGTCGGGGTACTCCATGCCGGCATCGGCCAATGCGTGCACATGCGCTGGCGGCCATGGCTTTATTACGTCTATGAAAAATGGCAGGTGATGCCGGTGCGTTATGACGTGTTCGGCCTGTCCAATTATACAGGCCTGATCGCGGCGCTGGTGCTGCTGGTGTTGCTGGCGACCTCCAACGACCTGTCGCTGCGGCGGCTGGGGCTTGCGCGATGGAAGGGCTGGCAGCGCTGGAATTATGCCTGCTTCACGCTGGCGGCATTCCATACGCTGGGTTATCTGGTGGGCATCGAGGAAATCAAGCCAGCCTTCATCGCGGTGGCGGCCATCTGCATCGCAGCCACCGCGATTCTGCAAACCCTGGCGTGGCGGCAGCGGGCCTAGTCTTTGGCGCCGCCCACCGTCACCGAGCCGGTCCCGCTGCATCCTGTCGCGCCGTAGCGGACGAATTTCTGGATGCGCTTTCCGGTATCGACTTCAGCCGTATAGATGTTGCCCTTGCTGTCCAGGCTGACCTGGTGGAGCCAGTGGAACTGGCCGGCATTGCGGCCGTTGCGGCCCAGACGGCCCATCTCCTGCAGATTGGCACGGTTGAGCAGATAGATGGTCTGGTTGGTGTTGTCGCCCACATACAGACAGCTCTGGGCCTTGTCGGTGGAGAAGTTCATCGACACTGCCGTGCCGGGCATTACCGGAAGAGTTTCGGTGTTTGCGCTGATCCACTGCTCCGCCACGAAACCGCACTTGCCGGCGTCGCCGCCGGGATTGCTGCAGGGCTTGCCCAGCTGCGGACTGTTCTTGTCAAACACTTGAATGCGGTCATTGCCCCGGTCGCAGACATATATCTTGCCGTCGGCCGCGATTTTCACGCAATGCACGGGATTGCGGAAATAGGCCGGCTTGCGATTGCCGCGCGCCACATCATCGGGCCAGCGGCCCGCCGCCTTGGCTGCCGCATCGTCCACGGGGCTGTTTCCGTAGGCCCCAAAATGACCGATGTATTTTCCGGTGGTCGCATCGACGATGACGATACGGCGATTTCCATAACCGTCGGCGATATAGAGCCGGTTGGTGGCCGGATCGACCACCATGTCGGCCGGCTGGTAGAAGACCGGGGTACCGTTGATGCCACCTTTGGTGTCGTTGCTGTCGACCGCCTGCGGCGTGCCGCCGATGCGCATCTTGAAATTGCCGTCCATGTCGAACTTCAGCACGAAGCCGTCGGCGCCGTTCTTGTTGGTCGCCCAGGGCGCGCGCGGGCCGGTGCCGGCCGCTTCGGTGCCGCCTTCCTCCGGCGGCTTGCCGCCATAGGCTGTATTTCCGCCCAGCCAGACATTGTCCTGATCGTCGACATAGATGCCATGCTCGTTATTGGGCCAGATGCAGCCGTCCTCGGCCTTGCAGTGGCGGGCCAGCCAACCCGGATCGGACGGACCACCCCAAGAGCGCAGCAGCTTGCCCGCTGCGTCGAACTCCAGCACCGAAGGCGCCGACAGGCAGCAATCGGCTGCTGGGCCGCGCGGACGTTCAAAGCCGAGGCCATTGACCGGGACCTTCTTGGCGTCGAAGGCGCCCGGCACGGCCGGTTCCAGACCCGTTTCGTCGTTGGTGAGGCTGCGCGGGCGATTGAGCACCCAGATGTGATCGTGGCGATCGACATACAGGCCGCCGATCTGACCCAGCAGCCAGTTGTGCGGCAACGGCATCGGCCAGGCAGGGTCGGAGACAAAGCCGGGCACCTTGGCACCGGCGGACTTGTCATAGACGCCGGTCCCCGCATAGAGCCGGTCCAGGATCGAAGTATCCTTCTGCGTATCGGCCGCCAACGCGCCGCCAGATGCCAGCATCACCGCCAGCGCGAAAACCAGTTTGCGCATTCCATTCCCCTTCATGTCTGATCAGTCCTGCGGCACTTCGATAACAAGCACCCGTTTGGGTGCCTTGCCGACCTTGATGCGCGCGATTTCCTTTTCGGCCCTGACATCCAGGATCGAAGTGTCGTCGGTATCGGCGTTGCTGACGCCGGCATATTTTCCGTCCATGGAGAAGCTGATCCAGTTGGGGCATGCGCCTACCGTGATCTTCCTGCCCAGGGTTTTGCTGGCAATGTCATAAACATAGATGCCGGCATCGGAAACGGAGGTGACCCACAATTTTCGGCCGTCCGGCGTCAGGCCGATGCCATGTACCGGGGTGTTGGGCGGCTCGACCTTGCAGTTCATCCAGGGCATCGGCGGCAGGATGGTCTGCGTCATCATCTTGTTCGGAATGTCGATGGTGGCAAAACCGTGCAGGCCACTCAGCGCGGTATAGAGCGTCTTCTCGTCCACGGTGACAGCAAACGGCCTGGGATCGCCCGCGACCTTGACCATGTTGGTATATTCCATCTTGGTCAGGTCAATGCGGTTGATGCGATAGGCGTCGCGCTCTTCGCAATAGACCACCGTGTTGCTGCCACCCTCCGGCGTGAAGCAATTGTGCGGGTGGCGCAATTCCAGCGTCTTGACAATCTTCTTTTGTGTCATGTCTACGATGACAGCGCTGTTGGCGGGCGCCAGCAGCGGCACGACGACATAATGCCCATCGATGGTGGCGGCACATTCGTTGGGGCGGCCGGGCAGCGCGATGGTGTCGATCACGGCATTGGCCCTGGTGTCGATCACCTTCAGCGCATTTTCGGATTCAATGGTGGCAAAGGCGCGCCGACCATCGCCCTGCGCGCACACGCCATGCACGAGTGGGCCTACTTTCAAGGTCGTCAGGATCTTTTGAGTGGGCAGGTCTATGACTGTGATGTCGTCGCCCTGACTATTGGCGACATACAAAATCGGCCGGCCAGCAGCGGGCGATGCCAGCAGGGCCACAGCCAACAACGGCAGGATTTTCCGTAGCATCCTTCCCCTCCCCCTTTTTGTCCTTCTTAGTGGAAGAACCGGGGCGGGACCAGCGTCAGTCCTTGCGGCCGCTGCGCGCCTTTTCCTGATCGTCTTTGGTGCGCTGCGGCATGGGAATCACATTGCCTTTGCCGTCCTGCTCCAGGCCGGGGGCAGCGTCCGGCAATGGGGCCATCTTGGATTTATGCCCTTCAGGCATCTTGGCGTTATGCCCTTGGGGCATGGGGGCGGGATTTTCCGCTTCGTGATCGGGGTTCTTGATGCTGCTCATCGCAATAATCCTGCCTAGTAATCTCTCTGGGGTTTCATCAGCAGCGAGCCCTGGTGGCGACGCAGCATGAAGATGCCAATCTCGATGCCCAATGCCGCCAGGAAAGGCGACAGGGCGATGATCGTGCCTTCTTCCTCTTCCTCGGCCTTCCACATTGCGCCCAGGGCGCACAGGCCAAGGCCGATCATCAGAAGATTGCGCATATTTGGGCTCCAGCCAGTCCACATATCCAGACCAACGCCGCAAGGAGCTCCAGAGTTCCCTGCTCGCGGTTAGCTTTCGTCCGGGTCAGCGCCAACCATGGGATGAATTTCCTTTGTGCGGATGGAGTCAGCGCCCTTGTGCTCATGCGCCCGACCCAGGGTGCTTTCGAGCAGGCGCTGCAAGGCCTTCGCGGCGCCGTCATAGGCGCTCTGCAG